>CAYZVT010000110.1:0-12469 GCA_964481585.1 uncultured Pirellulales bacterium | reverse complement strand
TGCCGATCTGCGCGAGAGCCTGAAACTCACGCCGCCCGGCGGCGCCGAGTTCGGCAAGACCGAGGTATTCTATCTCCAGGTGAAGCAAAAGAACCGCCAGCGGGCGATTCATTTGGCCAGCGCGCTGTGCAGCCATCTGCAATCGAGCTTCCAAGCCCTGCGGCACACGAAATACGAAAGCGTCATTAGCGAATTGTCGCGGAGCGAAGCCTTGGCCGAAGCCAATTTGCAGAAGGCGACGGAAGAACTCGCCGTGATCGAGCGCGAAGCGGGCGTGGACTTGGCGGAACTGCGGATGCTGCATACCTCCTCCTCGGCGACGAGCGATTTGCGGCAAAAGCTGGTGGAGGTCGAGAACGAAATTCGCAGCGCCCGTGCCGAGGAGCTGCGCAACCGCGAACTGCTCGCGCTGCTTCGCGGCGCCCAGGAAAACCCCGGCCGGCTGCTCGCCAGCCCGAACAGCCTGCTCGACGCCCAGCCCGCCTTGCGGCGGCTGAAAGAGGGGCTGGTCGATGCCCAACTGCGGACGGCTGAACTCGAAGGCTCGATGGCCGCCGCCCATCCGCTGGTGAAAGCGGCCAAGACGGCCCAGCAAGAAATCGGTCAGCATTTGCACCACGAGTTGGCGATTGCGATTGAGGGCGTCGAGCTTGATTTACGGATCAATGCCGACCGCATTGCCTCGCTGCAAAAGCGACTGGCCGCCGATCGAGGTCGGTTGGAAAAGCTGGCCGCGATGCGGGCAAACTACAGCAATCGGATTGCCATGAGCCAGAACCGGACGGAACTGTTGGAGCAAGCCCGCGCCAATCTGGCCTCGGCTCGTGCCCATCAGGCGGCGGCGGGCAATGTGAGCTTGATTAGCCGCATCGACGCCCCCGATACCGGCACCAAACCCGTCGGCCCCGGCGCGCTCACGCTCGCCTTGGCCGGCTGCTGCGGCGGTCTGGCGTTCGGCCTGGGTCTGGTCTTCCTAACGGTCGAACCAAGCGAGCTTCGGCTCTCGCAAACCGTGGCCGACCCGCTGCGAGAAGAACTCGCTTCGCCGGCAGGCATTTCGCTCGGCCCATCGCGCCGCAAGCTCGACCGGCAACCGGCGTGGAGCTAGAAGGCGGAGGGCGGAAGGCGGAGCAAAAAGCGGAAGGCGGAAAGCGGAAAGCGGAAGGCGGAAAGCGGAAGGCGGAAAGCGGAAGGCGGAAAGGGTGGCGGGGGCGCACCGCGACAGCGGAAGCCCCCGAAAGCGCAAGAAAGCTGCGGGCTGCGACAGGGCAGAACGCAACTTTCAGCTCACCGCCTACAGCTCACCGCCTACAGCACACAGCCTATAGCTCACAGCTCGTAGCCTGTAGCTCCAGCCGTCCCGCCCCCTGACTAGTGACCTTGCTCCTAACCGACAGCAATGCTCATGACATTCCTGCTTGCCATCGTCGCGCTCGTGGCCCTCGTGTGGGGAGCGGTGTTTGCCTTGCGCGGCTCGCTCGTCGCGGGCGGCGTGATGCTGTTGATCGTCGGTTATGTGCTGGGGCACAACTTTTTTAACTTCGATCTTGGGCCGCTCCCGCTCACCCTTGATCGGCTGTGGCTTGGCGTGTTGATTGCGGTCTATGCCGTGCAGCTTGTGCTCGGACGGCTCGACCGCAAGCCGTGGGGGAGCGTCGAATTCATCCTCGCGGCGTTTCTGGCCGTGCTGCTGGTCAGCATGTTTACGCACGATTGGCGGCTCGACGCGCCGGGCAAGATTTCACCGCTCTGGTTGCTCGTGGCCGGATACCTCACGCCGGCGGTTCTCTATTTTCTTGCCCGTGATGCGCGCATCACCGAGCGCAGCTTGGCCGGCACTTACGCGGCGCTGGCGCTGCTCGGCGCGTACCTGGCGCTGACGGCGCTGGCCGAAGCCTCGCAGCAATGGTGGGCGGTCTTTCCCCGCTACATTGCCGACCCGAAGCTCGGGATTCACTTCGGCCGCGCGCGCGGTCCGCTTTTGCAGTCGCATAGCTTGGGCTTCTATCTCGCCGTCTGTTTGCTCTGCACCTGGGCGTGGCTGCGGACGCGCACGAGCCGACCGGGGCAACTGGCGGTGTTTTTGCTCATTCCACTTTTTTTGGCCGCGATCTTTTTCACCTACACCCGTTGCGTCTGGCTCGGAGCAGGGCTGGCCGCGTTGGTCGTCCTCGGCCTTTCGCTGCAAGGTGCGTGGCGTCCGCTCGCGCTGACCGCCGCGTTCGCAGCAGCGCTGGTCGTCGCGCTCGTCGGCTGGGACGATATCATGGGCCTCCAGCGCGAGGCCGGCTCGGTCGCCGCCCGCGACTCGGTCAGCCAGCGCGGTGCGTTTACCTACGTCTCTTGGAAAATGTTTTTGGACCGGCCGCTGCTCGGCGTTGGCTTTGGACAGTTCACCGACGCCAAGCTCCCCTATCTCTCCGACCGCTCGACGGGCCTTTATCTCGAAGCGATCCGCGTGCAGCCGCACCACAACACCTTTTTGAGTCTGCTCACGGAAGTCGGACTCGTGGGGCTGCTGCTCTACCTCGCCGTTCTGCTCGGCTGGGCGCGCCACGCGTGGCGTTTGGCGCGCGATCCGCTCGCCACGCCGCTGGTGCGCACGCAGGGTATTTTGTTGTTGGCGGCGCTCGCCTTCTATCTCGGCCCGGCCACGTTCTTTGATCTGGCCTACAGCCCGAACGACCACTGGATCGTGTTTTTCCTCGCCGGCCTCACCCGCGCGCTGCAGCCCTCCTCGCAGGTTGCCGCTGCGAGCAGTCGAACGGTTCCCCAGCATCAGCGGTCAGCCATCAGCGATCAGCGGTCAGCAAAGCACATCCTTCCCGCCCAGGCGGGAAGCTAGACCGTTCGCCTTGCGCTCTCGATTCCCCCCCTCCGCCCTCCGCTTTCCGCTTTCCGCTTTCTTGCGCCCCCGCCACGCATCATGTCCCCCGTCACGCTCTCCTTGGCGCGCATCGGCTACTTTTTGCATCGGCGTTGCGTTTTCGCAACGGGGCCGGTGGCGGCGCGGCAGCATCGGCTGGAGGCGTTTTGGCGCCAGGCGAATTTGCTGAAAGGCTGTCTGCGTGCGGTAACTCGTGGTGATGCAATGGCTTGCGGTGCCGCTGCGCGGGCCGCCGCGACGATAAAAAGACTCTGGCATCGGCTTTGCTTGCTGTCTCGGCTCCCGACCTGCTGAGTCTGCCAGCCCTGAAGAAGAGGAACAAGCGATGGTCCAATTTGCTGCCGATGCCTCGAATCTCTCTGGCGGTTTCACGCCTGCGATCGTCGCCCACCGCTTTGACGAGCGGCAGGCGGCGGCCGTTGCGCGTGGGCCGTCGCGCGTCGTGCGTCGCGTGCCGAAAGAGCGGATTCAGGCCGAGGTCCGCCGCCGGCTAGCGCTGGGCCTTCCGGTCGTGCCGGCCGAGGGGAACCGCTCGCCGGTTTATCGCGTGGCGAAGCGGACGTTCGACTTTTGCGGCGCGGCGGTGCTGGTGGTCCTGTTCTCGCCAGTGCTTCTGGTGACGCTGGTCCTGCTCACGCTGACGACCAAAGGGCGTCCGATCTACGTGCAAGAGCGGATCGGCTATCGGGGCCGCAAGTTCCATATGCTAAAATTCCGCACGATGTACGCCGACGCCGACCGCCGGCAGACTCAAATCGAAAATGAGAAAGAAGGGCCGATCTTCAAAAACCGCCGCGATCCGCGCATCACGCCGATCGGCCGCGTGCTGCGGAAGACGAGCATCGACGAACTACCGCAACTAGTCAACGTGCTCGCCGGACAGATGGCGCTGGTCGGGCCGCGTCCGCCGGTGGAAAAAGAGGTGCGGCAATACGAACTGTGGCAACTCCACCGACTGGCCGTGATGCCGGGCTTAACCTGCCTCTGGCAAGTCAGTGGCCGCTCAGAAGTCGGATTCCAAGATTGGGTCCGCATGGACCTCTGGTACGCACGGCACCAAAACCTCAAGACCGATCTCGCACTGTTGGCGAAAACGCCGCTGAGTGTGCTGAGCTGCAAGGGGGCGTATTAGGAGAGGGCTGCAAGCTATAAGCTGTGAGCTGCAAGCTGCAAGCTATAAGCTGTAGGCTAGAGGCTGTGAGTTGAAAGTCGCGTTCTGCCCTGTCTCCGCCCTCCGCCCTCCGCTTTCCGCTTTCCGCTTTTCAAAACGGCCCACCAATGCCTCACGCCTCTCAACTGAGCCAAGCCGCCCGGGGAGCCTCGTTCGCGGGCGCTCGCATTCGGCTGTTTGGCCTTGCGATCGATCGTGTGCGGATGAGCGAGACGGTTGCGCGGATTCAGGCGTGGGTGGAGCAGGACGAATACGCTTGCCGGTATGTGGTGACGCCGAACGTGGATCATGTGGTGATGGTCCAGCACAACGCGGAACTGCGTCAGGTGTATCAAGACGCGGCGCTGGTGCTTGCCGATGGTGCTCCGGTAATTGTCGCCTCGCGGCTGGTGAACAAGCCACTGCCAGAGCGCGTGGCGGGGAGCGACCTGTGCCCGGCGCTCTGCGCGGCGGCGACGAGCGAGCGGCCGTTGCGGATTTATTTGCTCGGCGCCGCGCCGGGCGTGGCCGCGCGTGCGGCCGAGCGGATCACGGCTCGCTGGCCGGCCGTGCAGGTTGTCGGCACCTACAGTCCGCCGCTCGGGTTTGAGAAAGACCCGATCGAGGTCGATAAAATCCTGGCCCAAATCCGCGCCGCGCGGCCGGACGTGCTGATGGTTGGGCTAGGAGCGCCGAAGCAAGAGTTGTGGGTCCACCAGCATCGCCACCAGATTCAGGCCAAGGTCGCGCTCTGCATCGGCGCGACGATCGACTTTCTCGCCGGCGAGCGGCGTCGCGCTCCCCGCTGGATGCAACGGCTGGGCCTCGAATGGCTGCACCGCGTCGCCAGCGAGCCGCGCCGGCTTTTCCGCCGCTACGCCCGCGATGCCTGGGTCTTTCCGCAACTGCTCTGGCACGAGTGGCACGGCGGATTTGACCGCGAGCGGCCCGAGCGCTAGAGCCAATCCACGACCAAGGTCGCGTCTCGCTTGTTTCGCCCGTGGTCGCCAGGCCCGGCTAGCCGGTCTGGCGCTGCTTTCGCATAAAGTGCCCTCTGGATTCCCGCCTGCGCGGGAATGACGGGACCAGCCTACCGCCTGCGCGGCAGCGACGAGAGGGCTGTAATTTCTCTCCCCGCTGCTGGCACCGTTCGGCGCAAGGGCTTATCATGAGGGCTTCTCCTCGCACGTTCGGCGAAGCGGAAGGATTCTCATGAGGCAACGCAGCCCTGCGGCGGCGCTGGCCGCCGTTTTGGCCCTTCTGGGCGCGGCGGCGGAACTGGCCGCGCAAGAGAAGAGTGAGCACCCGGCCTACATCGTCGCCGACAAGCCCGCTGGCGTGCAGCTTTATGTCCCCGGCGAGTGGGGCGTGCTGGGCCTGGGCGTCGTCAATCCGACGGACGAGTCGGCCGAGGTTTTGGCCGCCATGCACTTCGCGGGCGATCCCACTTTGCAATACGGCCGGCAGTTTTGGATTCCCCCGCGTGCGCGGCGCTATACCTGGTATCCGCTGCTGACGCCAGAAACGCTCCCGGCGGATGAAAAGCGAGCCGAAATCCGGGCGCTGCTGATCGACCGCAGCGGCGGCCGCGAGCAGTTCATCGGCAGCCGTAGCGGCCAGATGCTCCAGATGGGGCTGCTGATGCTCGAACACGAGCGGCCGCTCACCGGCATCTTCGCCGATCCCGGCGACACCCACGCCCGGCACGCCCTCGTGGCCGGGCGGCTGTCGCGCGATCTGAGCTGGCGCGTGGCGGGCTTGCGGAGCGACACAATGCCCCCCAGCGCCGAAACGCTCGGCGCGCTCGACCACTTGGTCGTGTGCAGCGATCAAGTCACGGCCGACGCGGCAGGGCTGCTTGCCCTGCGGCGCTGGCTGTACGACGGCGGGCGGCTGTGGATCATGCTCGATGAGGTCCGGCCCGAGACGGCGGCGCTGCTGCTCGGCGATGCGTTTCGCTGCCAGACGGTTGATCGGGTGGATCTGACTGAGTTCGAGATGCAAATGCGCCGCGCGAACGGCACCTGGGAAAAGCAACCGCGCCGCCAGTTCGACGAGCCGGTCGAGATGCTCCGCGTTTTGCCGACGGGCATGCACGTGACGCACACAATCAACGAATGGCCCGCCGCCTTTTGGCAGCAGGCCGGCCAAGGGCGTGTGCTTTACACCACGCTCGCCCCGCGCGGCTGGACGCGGCCGCGCACGCCGCAGGATCGCCGCGAGAAGCAGGCGCTGAAAAACGCCCCGGTCATCGCCACCGCTCCGCTGAATCTTCTGATGACCGAGTTTCTTCAGCCCCGGCCCGCGCCGGCGCTGCCGGCCGTGGCGCTGCAAGACTATGTAACCGACAAGATCGGCTACGAAATTGTCAGTCGTGGCCCGGTGGTGGCGACGCTGAGCGGGTTTTGCCTCTCGGTGCTAGGGCTGGGCGTTTGGCTGCGCCGCCGGGGGCAGCTGGAACAGCTTGGCTGGCTGGGGCCGGCGTTGGCGGTCGTGGTGGCGGTGGGGCTAGCGCTGCTCGGCCTCTTTTCGCGCCGCGCGGTGCCGCCGACGGTGGCCGTCGCGCAGTTTGTCGAGATGGTGCCCAATTCCGACGATCTGCAAATGCACGGCACGCTGGCGATCTACAACCAGTCGCAGTCCGACCAGCCGCTCGGCGCGCGGCGCGGCGGCGTGTTCATGCCCGACATGACCGGCCAAGGAGGCACGACGCGGCGGATGGTGTGGACCGACCTGGACGCCTGGCACTGGGAAAATCTGACGCTGCCGGCCGGCGTCCGCACGGCCAGTTTTAGCTACGGAGCGAAGCTCGATCAGCCGCTCCGCGCCCGCGCCACGTTCGATGCCAACGGGCTGCTGGGCACGCTCGACGCCGCGCCGTTCACCGAGCTTGCCGACTGCATCATCGCCACGCCCGCGCGGCGGACGCTGCGGGTGCGGCTGGGCGAGGAGGGCGCTTGGCGGGCGGGCATGGACGACCAGTTGCCGCCGGGGCAGTATCTCGGTGGAACGGTCGTCAGCGGCGAGCAGCGGCAGCGTCAAGCGGTGTATGAAAAGCTGCTGACTCGTGCGAACCAGGACGCCTATCCCGCGCGGCCGTCGCTGCTGTTTTGGGCCGCGCCGCTGGATATGCAACTGGTCGTCGATCCCGCCGCGCGCCAGAGCGGCTCGGCACTGGTGGCCGTGCCGCTGGAACTGGAGCGGCCCGCGGCGGGCACGGCGATTGCCATTCCCGCCGCGCTGCTCCCGTTTGAGTCGGTCCAAGGCCCGGGCCGCGCCGGCATGTCGGCCGCCTACAAAAACCGCGAGGGGGAATGGATCGGCCCCTTGACCGAATCCTCCGATGTCTTTCTCCGCTTCCAACTGCCGCCGGAAATCTTGCCCGTCGAGCTGACCGAAGCCACCTTCACGATCAAGCTCACCGCGCCCGGCCGCAAGTTCGAGCTACTGAGCGCCGCGACGGGCGAGCTGATTCCGCTGGCGGAGCAAGACAGTCCGCTCGGCACGCTTTCCTTCACGATTGACGATCCCCGGGCATTGCTGCTCGACGCCGACGGCGGGCTGATTCTCGCCTTCCGCGTCGGCGACCGCCAAGACGCCAGCGGCGGCATCTCCAGCGCCGGCTGGCAAGTCAACTACGTACAGCTCGAAGCCCAAGCCACCGTTTCCCCTTCCCAAAAATAGCGCACCGGCCGAGCCAGTGCGCGATTTGGACCTACTTAAAAAGACCAGCGACCCTTCAACGCAGAGCAAAGCCCATGGCGGATGATGCAGTAGTCGTAACGCGGGGATTGACGAAGAAGTACGGCGACTTCACGGCGCTGGAGGACCTTTCCTTCTCGCTCCGGCGGGGAAAAATCCTCGGCTTCATCGGTCCCAACGGGGCGGGCAAGACGACCACGATCAAGATCCTCGTCGGCCAAGCCCGGCCCACCAGCGGCTCGGCGTCCATCGCCGGCGCCGACTGCGTGGCCGACTCGAAGAAAATCAAGCGGCTCGTCGGCTACATGCCCGACGTGTTCGGCTCGTATGACAACATGCGCGTCACCGAGTATCTCGACTTCTTCGGCGCCGCCTTCGGCATTTCGCGCCGCGAGCGCGTGCGGCGGATTGAGGAAGTGCTCGAAACGACCGGCTCGGCCTATATGCGCGACCGCTACGTCGAGAGTCTCAGCCACGGCATGAAGCAGCGCGTCGGCATTGCCCGCACTCTGCTGCACGATCCGCAAGTGCTGATTCTCGACGAGCCGGCCAATGGGCTTGATCCCCAGGCGCGGATCGAGATGCGCGAGATTCTGCTGCGGCTCGCCGCGATGGGCAAGACGCTGATCGTCACGAGCCATATCCTACCCGAACTATCGCGGATCTGCGACCAAGTGGCGATCATCACGCACGGCCGGCTGCGCGCCTTCGGCACGCTCGAAGAAATCATGCGGCAAGTCAGCCAGCGGCGCATGGTCGAGGTGCAACTGGTTTCGGCCGAACAGATTCCGCAGGCGATGCAGCTCATCGCCCCCCGTGTCGGAGAAGATGCCGAACTGAGCGGCTCGCCCGCCGAAGCGGTCGTTCGCTTCCGCACCGATCTGGCCGAAGTGGAACTGGCGCGGCTGCTGGCGGTGCTCGTCAAAGGGGGCGTCGCCGTGAGCCAGTTCCGCGAACTGCAAAGCGACCTGGAAGATACGTTCCTCTCGATTACCCGTCAGGAGCCGGCGCCCGTCGCGCGGCCACAGGCGGCGGTGGCGACCGGAGGCCAGGCATGAACAACCCGGTCATCCAGCGCGAACTGATCGGCGCGCTGCGGAGCCGCAAAGCGCTGGCGATGCAGGTCGGGCCGGCCGTGATCTTCGCGCTGTTGGTCATTCTTCGCTGGCCGAGCCAGGCTCAGGTCGATCTGACCGGCAGCCAGGCCCAGCAGGTCTTTCGCGTCTTTGCCTATGGATTGCTGACGACGCTGCTTTTGCTGGTGCCGGTCTTTCCGGCGACGACGATCGTCCGCGAGAAGCTGCAAGGCACGCTCGCGCTGCTGCTCAACTCGCCGATGAGTTCCTGGTCGATTTATTTTGGCAAGCTGGTCGGCGTGCTGGGGCTTGTACTGTTGCCGCTGGTGATGAGTCTGCCTGCGGCGGCGGCCTGCTACGCGATGGGCGGACTGGCGCTGTGGGGCGACGTGGCGGCGCTGTACTTGGTGCTCGTGCTGATGACCCTCCAGTACGCGGCGCTGGGGCTGTATGTCAGCACCCAAGCCAACTCGGTCGATGCCGCGCTCCGTGCCACCTATGCGCTCGTGCTGCTGTTGGCGGTGGTGGTGCTCGGACCGTACCAGTTTTTGCAGGGCAAGCCGTACGGGCCGCTGGTCGATGTCGCGCTCTGGCTGCGGTCGCTTTCGCCGATTCCGGCGGTCATGGAAATTGTCGGCCACGCCGACGCCGGCGCGCAGGGCATGGTCGTCGCCGCCGGCTCGCCGCAGCGCTTCGCGCTGCTCGCGCTGGTGACGACCGCGCTGCTCATCGTTCGCACTGCCGCCGCCTTGAAACAAACCATGCTCGACCGCCCTCGCGCCGCGGGCGTCATCACCGACGACCGCAAGCGCAGCGAGCGCTGGTTCCGCCGGCTGATGTATCTGGTCGATCCGCAGCGCCGCAAGCGGGGCATCGCGCCGCTGGTCAATCCGGTCATGGTGAAAGAGTTCCGCAGCCGCCGCTTCGGCCGGCTGCACTGGATGTTGCGGCTCGTGGCGACCTGCGCGCTGCTGTCCTTGTTGCTCACCTTCGCCACGGCTGGGCAGACGATCGGCTGGGGCACGCGGATGGTCGGCGGCGTGATGGTGCTGTTGCAAGTCGCCCTGATCGTGCTCATCACGCCCAGCCTCGCGGCGGGGCTGATTAGTTCCGAACGCGAAAGCGGCGGCTGGGCGCTGTTGCAAATGACGCCGCTCTCGGCCGGCCGCATCCTGCGCGGCAAGCTGCTGAGCGTGATCTGGACCTTGTTGTTGATCCTGCTCGCGACGCTGCCGGGCTATGTGGTGCTGATTTACATCGAGCCGGTGCTGACGCAGCAGGTGCTTTACGTGCTCGTGACGCTGCTGTTGATGGCCGTGCTCGCACTGGTCATCAGCGCGATGATTAGCAGTTTCTATCGCCGCACCGCGCCGGCGATGATTACCGCCTATACGGTGCTCGCCACGCTCTGCGGCGGCACGATGCTGTTTTGGCTCGGCCGCGATGCGCCGTTTGGACACCAGACGGTCCAGGCCGCGCTGCTGCTCAACCCGATGGCGACGGCGCTGAACATTATGGAAGTGCCTGGCTTTGCCCACTACGATCTGCGCCCGACGAGTTGGTGGCTGATCGCTTGCGGCACGCTCGGCGCGCTCGTGGTCTTGCGTGTCCAAACGTGGCGGCTCACCCGGCCCCGCTGATTTTCCGAGAAGAACAGGTTATGAAGCGAACGAAGCGCTCGGTTGCCGCGTGCATCTGCTTGCTTTTGCTGCTGCTGAGCACAAGCCGCGCGGCGGCGATTGAAGTCCAAACGGTGGCGGACGAACTGTTGCCCAACGAGACGCGGGAGGAGATCGTCACCTTCTCGCCGAAGTTGCTGCCGCTCTGGCTCGAAGCCCTCGCGCGGCCCGAGGCCGATCTGAAAAAGCAAGCGGCCGAGGCCATCGCGTTGGCGGCCGGGCAGGGGATGCGCGACACCGCGCCGGCAATTCCCGTGCTCGTCGAGCAGCTCAAAGCGAAGGACGTGCATCCGATCGTGCGGCTCGCGGTGGTGCGGACGCTCGTGAAGATCGACGCCCGCAGCGCGGCCGATCTGCTCCGCCAGCAAGCCCGCGAGGGGAGCCTGGAGATGGCGCAGCTCGTCGAGCCGGCGCTGGCCCGCTGGAACGATGGGCCGATCCGCCAGGATTGGCTCGACCGCCTAAAGACGCCGTCGGCGTCGCCGGCGCTTGTGGTGTTGGCGATTGAAGGGCTGGCGGAAGTTGGCGCGAAGGAGGCCGCCGCGCCGCTCCGCACGCTGGCGCTGGAGGCGAGTCAAACGGCTGATTTGCGGCTGCACGCGGCGCGGGCGCTGGCGAAGCTGCAAAGCCAAGGGCTGCTCGACAACGCCCGCCAACTTGCCGCCGATCGCACGCCGGCCGGGCTGGTCGATCGGCTGGTGGCGGTGGCGCTCGTCGCGCAGCACGAGGGGGCGGCGGTCGAGACATTGCTCTTAGAACTTGCGGTCGATCCCGAACCGGCCGTGGCTGCGCAGGCGCTCGCACAGCTTCACACGCTCAACCCGCAGGCGGCCGCGCCGATCATGGAGCGCACGATCACCAGCCCCGACAGCAAAGTTCGCCAGCGGACGGCCGAGTTGCTTTTCGCCCAGCGCGCTCCGCAGTCGGTGCGGCTATTGGCCCGCTTGCTCGGCGATCCACACCCGGAGCTGCGCCGCACGGTGCGCGAAAGCCTGATTGAGTTGGCTGAGGACGAAAAGCTCGACCCGCTCGTGCGCAAGCAGACGATGCGGGTTTTGGGCGGCAAGCAGCCGCTGGCGATGGAGCAGGCGCTAATGGTCGTCGCGGCGCTCGACCACGAGCCGGCCGCGCAGCGGGCGGTTACGTTGCTCGCCAGCCCGGTGCCGCGCGTTTCGATCACCGCCGGCTGGGCGCTCCGCAGGCTCGCCGTGCCGGAGACCGCGCCGGCGATGCTCCAGCGCGTGCGGAAGGAAACGGAAGCCAGCCTTGCACGCTCGAAAAAGAAGGAGTCGATCGACGCGCAGCAGTTCAATGAGATCTGCGAGCAGCTTCACCACCTGATTGAAGGACTGGGCGTGATGCGCTACCGTCCGGCGGCGGCGCTGCTGGCCGATTATCTGCCGAAGCCGCCGCTGGTGCTCGACCCGCTCAACGTGCCGCAAGAAACGGTCCGCGAAGCGAACGTGCGTGCCGGAGCGGTCTGGGCGCTGGGGCAGATTTACGAGCGCTCCGCGCCGCCGAAACTGGTGGACCTGCTGCTCGGGCGGCTGACGGACCAGGACCTCGCCAACCCCGAATCGAACCTGGTGCAGCAAATGGCGGCGGTGAGCCTGATCGAAATGAAAGCCGAGCCGGTTATCGAGGTTCTCGAAAAACTCGCCGAAGAAGACGCCAGCCCCAACACGCTCGGCCGCACGGCGGTGATCCTCCTCGCCCGCGTGCGGAACGAAACGCCCCCGCCGTTCGAGCCGCTTACCGTACAGCAACGTGGCTGGTTTCTCGAACCGCTCGCCCCCTAGCGCCGCCAGTCGCACTTACGCTCCGACGGGTGGCGGAGGCGCACCGCGAAAGCGAGGGTGGCGGGGGCGCACCGCCGAAGGCGGAAGCCCCCGAGTCGCTTGGCTCTGGTCTGGAGTGCCGCCTGCGCGGGGGGGCCGCGCTCTGCGGATGGCTGGCCGCTGACGGCTGACCGCTA
>CAYZVT010000109.1:0-12570 GCA_964481585.1 uncultured Pirellulales bacterium | reverse complement strand
CCGCCTCGGCGCCAGCGCGCTGATGCAGGGCCTCGCCGACGGCTATTTTGTGATTCCCGTGACGCTGGCGAATTACCTCGCCGACTTCATCAACCAGCCCGCCCCCGCGCTCGATCATCCCGCCTTTGACCAGGCCGAACAGGAAGTGCGCGAGCGGGTTCACCGGCTTTGCTCCGCCGCTGGCAAGCGGACCGCCGATTCATTCCACCAGGAACTTGGCCGCATCTGCTGGGAAGAATGCGGCATGGCCCGCAGCCGCGCAGGGCTGGAGACCGCCATCGGCCAGATCCGCACGCTGCGCGAAGACTTTTGGCAGAACGTCAAGGTCGTCGGCGATCATGAGAACTTAAACCAAGCACTCGAACGCGCCGGTCGCGTGGCCGATTACATGGAACTGGCCGAACTGATGTGCCGCGACGCGCTGGAGCGCGAGGAATCGTGCGGCGGCCATTTTCGCGTCGAATACCAAACCCCAGACGGCGGAGCGCTCCGCGACGACGAGCATTTTTCCTATGTCGCCAACTGGGAGTTCGCCGGCGCTGAGACGCGGCCCGTGCTGCACAAGGAACAACTGGTGTTCGAGTTTGTCGAACCCAGCACGAGGAGCTACAAGTAATGAATTTCACGCTCTACATCTGGCGTCAACCGAGCGCCCAAGCCGAAGGCGGCATGGTGCGATATGACGTGCAAGATATTCCCGCCGATATTTCTTTCCTGGAAATGCTCGACACGCTCAACGAGTCGCTCATTGAGCGGGGCGAAGACCCGGTGGCCTTTGACCATGACTGCCGAGAAGGCATCTGCGGCAGTTGCGGCATGCTCATTAACGGCGTCGCACACGGCCCGTTCCGCGCGATGGCCACTTGCCAGTTGCACATGCGGCACTTCCGCGATGGCGACGTAATCTACGTCGAGCCGTTCCGCGCCAAGGCGTTCCCGCTCATCAAGGATCTGGTCGTCAACCGCAGCGCGCTCGATCGCATCATTCAGGCCGGCGGCTATGTTTCGGTTTCAACCGGCAGCGCGCCCGAGGCCAACACGACCCCCGTTGCCGAGCAGCGCGCCGAGCGGGCGCTCGACGCGGCGGCCTGCATCGGCTGCGGCGCGTGCGTGGCGGCCTGTCCCAATGCCGCGGCGCAGCTGTTCACGGCGGCCAAGGTCACGCATCTGCGCACCCTGCCGCAAGGCGAGCCGGAAATGTACGAGCGTGCCCAAAATATGGTGCGCCACATGGAGGCCGAGGGCTTCGGCAGTTGCACCAACTACGCCGAGTGCGAAGCGGTTTGCCCGGCTGAAATCAGCATCAACACCATCGCCCGCATGAACCACGACTTTCTCAAGTCGAAGTTCAAGGCGCGCTAGCCCAGCGGCCAGGGCTTGTCCAGCAGCGCGCGCCGCCAGCGGACGTGTGCCAGAGCTTTCCATGCGAGGCGCCGACGGCGCGGCGGAAACGATCGGCGGAGCGCCACGGTGGTGCGTATCTGAGCGACGACTCCCCCGGGCCACAGGGTCAGCTTACTCGCCGCCGGTCAAGGTCCGCGCGAAGCTGATGTTCTGCATTTCCTCGTCCGGGGATTTCAGCAGCAACTTGATCGACGGGTCGATCAGCTGCTCAAGCCACTCGCCCATTCGCACTTGCTCCGGCCGCTCGTCATAGCGCTCGAAGGCGTTCAAAAACACTTCTTCCACGATGTCGGCCAAGGCGATTTCCTCGCCGACCTGCGGCGCTAGCTCTGGATAGCGGCTGATCCAACGCCCGATCCGCTTACGAACCGCCTCCTCATAAATGAACGTCGCTTCCCGGAAGCGTGCATAGTCGCCACTCTCGACCGCTTCTTGCAGCATGGCCCCGTCCGGCTCTTGTGAGGGCACGACCGTCTGGTACGTCCCTTTACGGTGCTTGCTTAGCTCCGGCTCATTCGCCAGGTTTGCCTTGTACTCCTGCACCCGCTGGAGGAGTTTTCGCACGCAGCGTTCAAAAGCCGGGTGCAGATTTTCGTCCAGATCGCCGGTCGCCAGCGTGCGGCCGGTCAGCACCAGCGCCGTTTTCACGCGAAAGTCGTGGCTGCGCGGGTGGAATTTGATGTCGATGTACAAATCCGACACGGGAAAATCGCGCACCGGCTCACGGAGTATGTCGAGCGTGCGCTCCAGGTGCGCGATCTGCTCGGCGGTGCATTCGTAGTCTTCCGTGTCCAGCTCGATCCGCAGATTGTGGCTGTTGTCAGAAAATCGCATGATTCATCCTTCTTTGCCTGAGCCTACTGCCGACTTCACAAGTCGTCCGCTCGTCCATCCAGCAGAATTACGCAGATTACATGCCAAAGCCCCGGCGGCAAGCGCGCCCTGCCTCGAACTCTAACGCCCTCCGATTGCTCCTTTCGCCCGAGGCCGCTAGGGGAGGTTAGCCGGCCTGGGGCTAGAGCTACATAAAACCTGCTCTCTCGATTCCCGCCTGCGCGGGAAGGGCATGTCCTGCTGATGGCTGAACGCTGACCGCTGACCGCGCGATTCCCGCGCGGGAATCCTCGCTTTCCGGAACGCGGTCGAGATCTACTGCGCTCAGGGCGCAGAAAAAACGCCCGTTTCACCCATCGAAAGTGAAACGGGCGTCGCGTTCCCAAGCGGCGCTGCGAGCTAGCGTGCAGCACGACTAACGGTAGCATCTGCACGGCAAGCCGGCGTGGACGCCGCGAGCACTGGCTGCCGCTACAGTTCGAGGCAGTGCGCCTCAGCCGCCGCGCTGTTGGTTCCGCTGCTGCCGGTCGCGCTGCTGCTGGCCCTGTTGGCCTTGCTGCTGCCGGCGGTAGCGTTCCTGCTTGTGCAGGTCGACGGTGACCACGTTCTGATTCGCCGCAACCTGTTCGGCCACGAGCGCCGGTTGCTGGTTCAGGCGAGCGATGTGCCCCAGCACCGTGATCTGGTCCCCCTGCTGGAGGTTGAGGTTTTGCACCTTCGACTGCGGGCCGAGGATGGCCTGAACAGTTTGCCCCTGGTCCAGGCGGACGCGGGCGATCACTTGCTGCTGATCCATGTTACGTAGCTTTGTCGTGCGAGTACCGAGGAGTTCGCCTCGGAACGGGCGCAGGCCGCGATCCTGGAACTGGCGGTTGACGTTGAGCGAGTTGCCGCCCGCCTCGACGCGATAGGCAATCAGCATCGCGCGCTCATTGATCCTACCCGGCTTGCCGAGGACAGTGATTTGGTCGCCTTCTTGGAGGCGCAGTTGCTGGATCTTCTGCCGTGGGCCGAGCGCCACTTTGGCGGTTCGCCCCTGCTGGGTCTGGACCCGGGCGAGCACTTCTTGGTCCTGGTTACCGAAGAGTTGCACGGTCGTCAGATCGCGGACCTGCCCTTGGATACGGGACAGCGGATGGCGCGCCATTTGGCGCACGTCGCGGCGCTGCATTTGGCGGTCGTCCTGGCCGCGATAGCTAGCGCCGTACTGGCTTTGCGTGTTCCGCTGCCCTTGGCGACGTTGCCGGCTCATCTGCTGAGCGCGCTGCAGATCAAAGGCAAAAATGGTTTCGACCGCGTCAAAGCGGCCATCGCCGTCGTAGTCGGCGGCAATCCGCACCCAGCCCTCGGGGTCCAACTGCAAGCGGACCTGCTGCTGGCCGCTCTGCGGCTGATTTTGTTGCATGCGCTGCGGTTGATTTTGCCGCATCCGGTTCTGCTGTTGTTGCATGCGATTCTGTTGTTGCGACTGGTTCTGGCGTCCCGACTGCGCCCAGGCTGGCGAAGCCATTGCCACGAGCGCCACCAGCGTCGCGGCCGAGTACAAAGGTTGCAATTTCATTCTCCATGCTCCTTGTGGGTAATTCGTTTTGAGAAAGATTCCTTTCTGACGCTGCTCGCTAGTCCCGCGGCACGGACGGCAGCACTTAGTCGTACCACTCGAAGAAACTGTCTTCTTCGTCGTACCACGTGTCGGTGTAGTAGGTGTCGTAGCCGTAGTCATAGGCATCGTACGCACCGTCATCGTAGCCGTAGTCGTAGACATCGTAGTTGTCCTCGCCCCACTCGTCGTCGTAGTCGTAGGCATTATCATCGTAGGCATCGTAGTCGCCCTCGAACCACTCGTCCTCGTCGTAGCCGTACTCGTACTCGTCTTCGTAGTCGATCTCGTCGCCGTCGAACCAGTCGCTCGGGTCATACCACTCTTCCTCGCTAGCGCCGTACCCGTACTCATCCTGAGCCAGCGCCGCGCTCGGCGCGAGGGCCAACAGCATCGCCAAGCTGACCGCTCCGACGGTCAACTTGACCGGACTGGATAGGAGGTCGGCGAGAGCCGCCCAGGTGCTGCGATTTTCCATACGTCATCCTCCTTTTTGCGAAAGCACTATAAAAATGGGCCACTACCCGGTGGCCCTCCTTCCCTGCTGTGAGCGATGGGTAAAAAAGTGTGCAAAGACGATGCCGCGCGGTTCCCGTTCCGGGCGGATGGCGGCCGCATGCGGCGATCGAGACGCGCCGCGCGAGCGAAGGGCGGCGCGGTTGACAATTCTCCAGCAACCGGAAGGATGAAAAAAGAAGTGCCGCTTTTGCCCCCCCTCCTGAATTGAAAGGAACGAGGATGAAAAACGCACGAATTATCAGAATTCGCCCGGTCTCCTGGAAAATTTCCGTGGAGGGCCAGGAGAACACCGCTCACGTGCGTCAGCTTCTGGAGCAAATGAACATCCAGACCAGCGAGCCGCAGTCCGAGCCGACGCTTACCGATATTCCGGTCGAGGCGTTTGTGGCCCAACCGGCCGCTAACAGCCCTCTGACGCAAGAAGAATTGGAAGCGATTCTGGAGCGCGACCCGCGCATCGAGTTGAAGTTCGAGGATCGCTGATCTGCCCTTTCTGACGCCCCCCTTCCTCCTTCCCGTGCCGCAGCCAAGCCGCGCCACTGGCATAGCAATTGCAGAACTGCACGGTGAGCGGATTTTCTTTTCAGAGCCTCGACCGTGCGTGCGGTAGCTAGCTGCTTTAGCGCGGGTTCTACGGACCGGGCGCAGCGGCGGGAGCGACAGGCGAGGAGGAGCAGGGCGATGCTACACTCGATGGCGAAACTGCGGGGAGCGAAAATCCACGCCACCGACGGCGATATCGGCTCAGTCCGCGATGTCTACTTTGACGATGCTACCTGGCAGATTCGCTACTTCGTCGTCGATACCGGCAGTTGGCTCCCCGGCCGACTGGTGCTGCTTGCGCCCGAGGCGACGACGCACTTGGATCTCGACGAAGGGAAGCTGCTGGTCAATCTGACGAAGCAGCAAGTCGAGGCAAGTCCCGATCTGCAAGCCCACGAGCCGGTGTCGCGGCAGCATGAGATGGCGGTCCGAACCTTTTACGGCTGGCCCTTCTACTGGCCGGTCGGCGCGGACGAAGCCCGTGCCGCCCGCGACCTGATGACAGAGGTCGAGCCGGAGCTGCGCAGCGGCGACGAAACGGTCGGCTACTACCTCCATGCCCAGGACGGCAACATGGGCCATGTGGACGATTTTCTCGTCGAGGAGCCTTCCTGGGCGATTCGCTATCTCGTGGTCGACACCCGCAACTGGTGGCCCGGCAAAAAGGTGCTCATCGCGCCCGAATGGGTCCGCGAGTTCCTCTGGGGGCAGTCCACGCTCGAAGTCGACCTGGCGCGCGACCAGATCGAGCACAGCCCCGAGTACGATCCCGAATCGCTCCCCGACCGGCGCTACGAGAGCTTGCTTTACGAGCACTACGAGCGAAGGCCCTACTGGCACTAGCCCCCACGGCCGAGGCTCCGCGGCGCGCGTCCTCGGCCTCTCTCGCCCCACCCTTCAAAGGAGTGAACGGCTATGCGATCGATGCTCACCGGCTTGGGACTCGGAGCAGGCTTGATGTACCTTTTCGACCCGATCCAAGGTCGCCGCCGCAGGTCGCTGTTGCGCGACCAGATCACGCATACGATGAACGCGGCCGAGACGTATCTCGATAAAGCCTCGCGCGATCTGAACAACCGCGTTCGCGGGCTGTCGTACGAGGTTGGCGCGCTCGCTTCGCAGGACGTGCCGAGCGATCAGAAGCTCGCCGACCGCGTCCGCTCAAAGATGGGCCGGCACGTTTCGCATCCCGGCGCGATTGAGGTCAGCGTCAATCAGGGCCGCGTGATTGTCAGCGGGCAAGTGCTGGCCGGCGAAGTGCAAGGCTTGCTCTCGGCGATTCAGTCGGTGCGCGGGGTGGAAGAAGTCGAAAACCGGCTCGAAACCCACAACTCGGCGCAGAATATCTCCGCCCTGCAAGGCGGAACGCCGCCGCGTGGCGAAACGCCGCGCATCCTGCGCGGCAATCTCCCGCCCGGCGTTCAGCTGGCGCTGGGCACAGCCGGGCTAGGATGGGTCGGCTACATGATCGTGCGGCGAGCGCCGCTCACCTTCTTGCTCGGCGCGGCGGGCGCGGCGCTCGCCATGCGCAACAAATCGCAGTTCCAAGCGCGGCCGTTGCTGGAGCGCATTCAGGGCGAGCCGCAGACGTTGCAGCGGACCTATGAGATTCAAGCTCCCGTTGACCGGGTCTATGAGTTCATTAACAACTTCGAAAATTACCCGCGCTTCATGCCGCGCGTCCGCCGGGTTCATGAACTGGGGGGCGAACGGCTGCGGTGGACTCTCTCGGGACCGGCGGGACAGGATTTTCATTTCGAGGAGGTGCTGACCGAGCGCGTGCCGAACGAGCGGCTTTCGTGGCGCGCCGCGCCCGAAGCCCCGATTGACTACGAGGGCACGGTGCAGCTTCAGCCGGCCGCTTCCAATGCCACCCGCGTGGAAGTGGAACTGACCTACCGGCCGCCAGCCGGCGGACTCGGCGAAATGGTCGCCTCCGCGATCGGACTCGATCCGGGGCGCATGGTCGATCAGGCGTTCGAGCGCATCGCCACGCACTTGGAACAACACCAGCAAACCGAGCGCGCGGAGCAGTCCTCGCCCAACCCTTAAGCATACCGCCTTGCGGCCGGCGGTAAGAGAAGCAGAGGAGCGCCATGGCCAAGTCGCCCGCCATCACCTTAGTCGACGGCATCCGTGAGGCCGCGCTACCGTTCACCGGCAACCGCGAAGGCTACGAACCGCTGTTGGAGCGCATCGGCGAAGCGTCGCTGGTGTTGCTCGGCGAGGCGACGCACGGCACGCATGAGTTCTACGCCGCCCGAGCGCTGCTCACCCGACGGCTCATCGAGGAAAAGGGCTTCCACGCCGTCGCGGTCGAGGCCGATTGGCCCGACGCCTATCGTCTGAACCGCTACGTGCGTGGCCAGGGAAGCGACAGCACGGCGGAGGAGTCGCTGCGCGATTTTCAGCGTTTTCCCACCTGGATGTGGCGCAACCGCGAGATCGTCTTGCTGCTCGACTGGCTGCGGCAGTTTAACGCCGCGCGACCGGCCCCGGAGCGGGTCGGCTTCTACGGCCTCGATCTTTATAGCCTGAACGCTTCGATCGAGGCGGTGATCGCCTATCTGGAACAGATGGACCCGGAAGCCGCCGCGCGTGCCCGCGCGCGTTACGCTTGCTTCGACCACGCTGCCGAAGACGCGACCGGCTACGGCCGCGCGGTGATGGTCGGAACGCGGCCCTCGTGCGAAGATCATGCGGTCGAGCAACTCATCGAGCTACGGCAGTTAGCCGCCGATTATCTCCGCCGCGATGGGCTAATGGCCGAGGACGAGGCATTCTTCGCCGAACAAAACGCCCGCGTCGTCGCCAATGCCGAGCAGTATTACCGAGAAATGTTCTCGTGGCGCGTCAACACCTGGAACCTGCGCGATCGCCACATGGCCGACACGCTCATGGCGCTCTCGCAACACCTGGGCCGGCAAGCGGGACCAGCGAAAATCGTCGTCTGGGAGCACAACTCGCATATTGGCGATGCGCGGGCGACCGAAATGACCGAGCGCGAGGAGCTAAACGTCGGCCAACTCGTCCGGCAGCGCTACGGCGACGACGCCGTGCTCATCGGCTTCACCACGCATACGGGCACCGTCTCGGCCGCGTCGCGCTGGGGAGGCCCCGTCGAGCGGAAGCGCGTGCGCCCCTCGCTGCCCGACAGCTACGAGTCGCTCCTGCATCAGACGGGCTTGGAAAACTTGCTATTGCTCTTTGATGATGGAGACGTGAGCGAGCAACTCCGCGACCCGCGCCTGGAACGAGCGATCGGCGTGATCTATCGACCCGAGACGGAGCGGATGAGCCACTACTTCCTGGCACGGCTGCCCGACCAGTTCGACGCGGTCATCCACTTCGACCGTACCGAGGCCCTCGAACCGCTCCAGCGCAGCCCGGTATGGGATCGCGGCGAAGCTCCCGAAACGTATCCGTTTGGGCTTTAGCCGCTCGCCGGAGGACGAGGGACGGGGGATGAGAGTGCATCTCCTTTCCCTTCTCGCGCGGGCTGCACCTCGTTTCGCCCGCGGCCTCCAGGCCGGCTAGCCGCTCGGGCGCTGGAGGGAAACGAGGTCCTTGCTGGATTCCCGCCCAGCGCGGGAAGGACAGTGTTGCGCGGTTCCCCGCCACTTCTGTCCCCGCCCTCCGCCCTCCGCCTTCTTGCACCTCGGGGGCTTCCGCTCGCGCGGTGCGCCTCGCCACCCCTGCGCCCGCGCGGCTTACCAAAAGAAGCCGGCGACGATCGCGATCAAAAACAGCAGCACCAGGCCCCAGAAAAAGCCGCCCAGCGCGACGGCGGCCGTGGCGGCGCGGGATTCTTCTTCAGGCGAGTGGAGCGTCGTGCGCGGACGTCCTGGCGAAGCGGCTGCCGCCAGCAGAGCGATCAAAACCGCCGCCAGCAAATACGGCAGCCAGGCGACTTCTCCCAGCGCCGGCCCGACCGGCTGAATCCAGCGGCCCAAGGCCCACGTGCCAAGAATCAACAGCACAAAAAACCACAGGATGCCCGGCCAAGGCCCGCTACGTCCCAAGCCGAAAGCAAAGATGGCTCCCACGATCAAGGCGATGAAAAACGCGACAAAAAATTCCATAGCGGTACCTCCTCGGATGAAAAACGTGCGATGCCCGGCAGGCCCGTCTAACGTGGCGTCTGGGCAGCGCCGAGCCGCTGGCGAAGCTGCTCGGCGTTGTCGATCGCATGGCCGTGCAGGTCATTGTTGAAGTAAACGTAAAGGTCCGCCTCGTCCGCCGCGACGCCGAGCCAATCGGCCGCCGTAGCGACTTCCTCCAGGCTGTAGCGTCCCTGGCTATGCCGCGCGCCGTGAAAGCGCACATAGGTCGCGCTGCCGGTCCGCACGCGGGGGTGCTCGAGCATCGCGTCGTGGATACAGAGACAGACGTTGTACTCGCGCAGCAGCGCGTAGGTGTCGTCCGATAGCCAGCTCCGATGGCGGAACTCCACCACATGCAGCACATCCAGCGCAAGCTGCGCGAGAAACGCGCGCAGGCGCTCCAGGTTCCTTTTCCAATTCGGCGGCAGTTGAAACAGAACCGGCCCCAAGTGTTCTTCTAGCTCCCGCGCGCCGCGATAGAAGCGCGCCAGCGGCTCCTCGGGCTGCTTGAGTTTGAGCATGTGCGTCAAAAAACGGTTCGCTTTGACGGCGTAAAGAAAGTCCGCCGGCGCCTGCGCGCGCCACTGGGCGAACACCTCGGGAGGCGGCTGGCGATAGAAAGTGTTGTTGATCTCGACCGTATCAAAATGCTGACGGTAGTAGTCGAACCATTGGCGCGGCGGCATCTCGGCCGGATAGAAGCGGCCCTTCCAGTGCTTGTAGTTCCAACCGGAGGTTCCGATCCGCAGTTGTCCCATCACGCGCCTCGCATCCTCACGGAAGCCTTCCTGCTAAAACCCTTCCTCAATGTCTTGCGTGCTCCAGCCCTGCTCTCCGATGAGCGGCACGAAGGCGAACGGCCCGAGTTCTTCACGTTCGAGTTTCCCATCGTGGAGGGTGAAGCGAACGAGCACCTGGCGAAACGACCGCAGGCCGAGCGGGATCACGACTCGCCCTCCTTCGGCAAGCTGCTCGCGGTAAGCCGGGGGCAATTCGTTTCCGCCGGCGGCGACGAGGATCGCATCGAACGGGGCGGCTTCGGGCCAGCCGAGCGTGCCGTCGGCGTGGCGGACCTCCACGTTGTCATAGCCAAGCTGCGCAAGCCGCTCCCGCGCCGTCTCGACGAGCGCCGCAAGCCGGTCGAGTGTGTAGACGCGGCGCGCCAAGTGCGCAAGCACCGCTGCTCCGTAGCCGGAGCCGGTGCCGACATCGAGCACCTTGTCGCTCGGGTTGACCTGCAGTGCCTCGCAGAGAAAGGCGACGGTGAAGGGCTGCGAAATCGTTTGCCCATGACCGATCGGCAGCGGCGTGTCTTCGTACGCCGCCCCGGTCTGCGACGGCGGCACGAAGCGGTGGCGCGGCACCTGCTCCATCGCCGCGAGCACCCGCTCGTCGTGAATCCCCCGCGCACGAAGCTGCTCCTCGACCATCCGCTGGCGCAATTCCGCGAAGCCGGGGTCCTCGGAGGAAGACTCTGCGGAAGAGTTCATCGCACTCGTTTGTTTAAAGGGAAAAAAATAACCTGGCACGAGAACGCATGGCTGAGCCGCCGGTGGGCATACAAGTTGCATGAACTGTCTTTTAGTCCCCTGGCGGGCCAGCGGGGGTCTATCCCGCAAATGGGCCGCCAGAGCGGAAAAAAATCGGGCGCAGCAGCCCTCGCCACGGGAATAGGAACTATGGAAACCAAGACACTTAAGAAATATCAGCATCGCCTGCACGAGATGCGGGACCGTCTCACCGGAGACATCGACCGCATTGCCGAAAACATCGCCGAGGAGGTGAACACCCCCGGCGAGATCGTCAATGTCGGGTTTCACAACGCCGACCACGACACCGAGGGGCTGACGCGCGAAGTGGCCCTGGAGAAGAACGAGACGGATATGCTCGAAGAGGTCGTCGCCGCACTCAACCGGATCGACGACGGGACGTACGGCACCTGCACCAACTGCGGAGAGGCGATTGCCCCGGCGCGGCTCGACGCGATTCCCTACACGCCGCACTGCCGCGACTGTCAAGAGAAGTTGGAAAGCGAGAGCGAAGACTGGACGCCGCCGGGCGGGCAGAACCGCTAGCGCGGGCTTGCTTTGGATCTCACCCAGGCTCCCATAGCCCGCGAGGGCGACGCCGCGTGGGTCCGCGCCGCGCGCACGTCGGCGAGCGTTGCTCGCCGGCTAAACGGGTTTGCGCGAGTGTTGCGGGCGGGATAAACAGGGCCGGGCGAGTGTTGCGGGCGGGCTGTTGGACTGCGCGAAGCTACAGCGGTGGCTGCGAGGCGGCCATGCAGGTGCGGATCGTCGAGACGAGATGGTCGATCGCGGCGTCTTTCGGCAAATAGGCGGCGGCCCCCGCTTCGCGGAGTTTCGTTTCCCAGCCTTCGCCTTCGTACATCGACAGCGCGATGACCCGCGTCTGCGGCAACTCGGTCATCATGCCGCGCGTCGCATCGATGCCATTGCAGAAGGGCATCGACACGTCCATCACCACGACGTCCGGCTGCGTTTCCAGCGCCAGCTCGACGGCGGCTTGCCCATCGGCCGCTTCGCCGACCACTTCGATATCCGGCTCGCTTTCGAGCAGCCGGACGAGTCCTTGACGCAGGATTTTGTGGTCGTCCGCCAGTAATACACGAATCATAGAGGCTCTACCGCACTGAATGCCCCTGAAGAGGATTTCCGCCCGCCGTCATCCTCACCGCACTGCTGCATGTTGGTAATTTTACCGACACGGGCCGATCTGGCAACGAGGGGCGCGCGGCATTGCCGAGATAGCCCGGTAGCCGCGCCTCTTGAGTGCGGCCCGCTGGCAACCTACGATGGGCGGCAGATTGTCGAATTGCTCCACTTGCCATCGGGAAGTTTCCTATGACGCTGCTCTCCCAGCCGCTGCTCCTGGGCCTCGTGTTGCTGGCCGCGCTCGCGGCAACGTCACACTTTGCCTCGGCGGCCTGGGGCGAGACGTTTGGGGCCGACGTCCAATTCTTGCAGCAGCACACCGACCTGATCGTGCTCGGCGAAGCCGGCAGCGCCGCTCAGGTGGCCGTCGCTCCCGAGCTGCAGGGCCGAGTCATGACGAGCACCGCCGGCGGCTCGTCGGGCAACTCCTACGGCTGGATCAATCGCAAGCTGTTCGCTTCCGGCGCGCCGCAAAAGCAGATCCACGCCTTCGGCGGCGAGGACCGCTTTTGGCTCGGGCCGGAAGGGGGGCAGTTTTCTCTTTTCTTTGCCCCCGGCAGCAGCTTTACCCTCGCCGAGTGGCAAACGCCCGCCGCGCTCGACACCGAGCCGTTTGAGGTTATCGCCCAGTCGCCCACGCAGGTCGATTTCCGCCGCCGCATGACGCTCACGAACTACTCGGGCACTCAGTTCCAGATTCAAGTCGATCGCCAAGTGCGGCTGCTCGACGCGAAGACGACGTGGCAGCATCTGGCACTCGCCCCCTCGAACGAGGTAAAGTCGGTAGCGTACGAGTCGATCAACCGCATCACGAATGCGGGCGACGAGCGGTGGACCAAGACCAGCGGATTGGTGTCCGTGTGGATTCTAGGCATGTTCAATCCCTCTCCGG
>CAYZVT010000108.1:0-12647 GCA_964481585.1 uncultured Pirellulales bacterium | reverse complement strand
CGGAGGAGGGACTCGAACCCCCGACACGCGGATTATGATTCCGCTGCTCTAACCGACTGAGCTACTCCGCCGTGGCTGCTGCAAGCGACGCACCGGCAGTGCGTGGGCGGCCGCCAAGAATGGTTAAATTTACCGCAAAATCATCGGCAGACAAGCCCCGAAACCGTGAGCCTGATTTTCTCGCTCAGGGGCGCGTTTGGGATCCGGAATTAAGTGCGGAGCGTGTCAGCCAGAAAGTGTCCTTCCCGCGCAGGCGGGAATCCAGGAGCGCGCGGTCCACCATCTGGATTCCCGCCTGCGCGGGAAGGACGGGCGGTGCGCGGTTGTTCGCCGGGGGCTTCCGCTTTCGCGGTGCGCCCCCGCCACCCGTCGGCGAGCAGGTTAGCGGGCCTGGTAGTTCGCCATGTAGTCGGCGATGCGCTGGTCGAGTTCCTTCACGACGTCGGCGTAGCGGGGGTCGCCGGCGAGATTTTTGGTTTCGCGGGGATCGGCCTGCATGTCGTAAAGCTGGTTGGCCGGCTCTGGGCGGGTCCAGCGGACGTAGCGCCAGCGGTCGGTGCGGACGCTACAGCCGCGCACATCACGATGCTCCGTCTGCGTAAACGCCGCGTCGCGGACCTGCTGCGACGGGTCTTGCAGCACGGGCACGAGGCTCTTGCCGTCGAGGTACTCCGGCGACGGCAGATCGCACAGAGCGGCGAGCGTCGGGTACAGATCGACCAGTTCGGCCAGCGCCGGAGTCGCCTGGCCCTCGCTTGCCACTCCGGGAGCGGCGACGATGAGCGGCACGCGGGCCGAGTTCTCGAACAGGCTTCGCTTCTGCCACAGCCCGTGCTCGTACATGTGGTAGCCGTGGTCGCTCGTGAACAGGACGATTGTGTTCTCCTCCAGCCCCAGCCGGCGGAGCGCATCGAGCACGCGGCCGACCTGCGCGTCGAGGAACGAAATCGAAGCCCAGTACGCCTGAATCGCCTGCCGCCGCTGATAGTCGGTCATCGTCTTTTCGACACGATGCAAACTCGCGTAAGCCGCCGCCGGCTCGCGCTGCCGATCTTCCTCTGAGAGCTGGGGGAGCTTGACGTCGTCGAGCGGGTAGAGATCAAAATACTTTTTCGGCGCGACGTAAGGCGTGTGCGGGCGATAAAAGCCGACGGCGAGAAAGAACGGCTCGTCCCGGTGTGCTTCGAGCAGCCTGATCGCCTCGGTCGCGCCGATGCCGTCGGTCTGCTCCTCGTCGGTCCCCTCGGCCGCGAGCCAGCTGAGCGTCGCGCCAAACCAGCCCGGCTCCAGCGTAAAGATTTTCGATTCCTCATGCCGGTCGCGGCCGATCGGATTGACGACCTCGTCCCACGATTGCGGGTCATCCAGGCCATTGGTGCCGATGCCGGCCGGGACGTTGAAATGATAGAGCTTACCGACACGGGCGACGTAGTAGCCGTGTTGGCGAAACATCTCGGGGAGCGTGACGGTGTTGGGAATCGCATCGCGGAAGTGCGGGTGGTCCGATTGGCCCGGATTAGAAAAAACCCGCGTCACATTTGGCCGCCGTCCGGTAAGAAAGGAACTGCGGCTTTGATTGCAGACCGGGAATTGGCAGTACGTCCGCTCAAACCGCACGCCCCGCTGGGCCAGCGCGTCGAGGTGCGGCGTCCGCACCTGCGGATGCCCATAGCAGCCGAGATCGCAGTTCAGATCGTCCGAGACAATCAGCAGCACGTTGGGCCGCTCTTGCTGCTTCGTTTCGTCTGCTTGCGCGACCACGCTGAACGCAAAGCAGGCGAGGAGAGCCAGTCCGAAAAGCTGCCCGTGCCGCATCATGTTTCCTCACTTCTTGTTTCAGCCGACGATCGAGCAGAACACGAATCGCAGTGAAGCCGGTTTTTTAGCCCCGCGTGCGGATGACGCGCGTGCCTGATAGTCGGTCATGCCAGCCGATAGGATACCCTTTGCCGCCGAGGAACGAAAACGCCTCGAAGGGAATGAATCGAGCAGCGGTACGCCCGACAACCTGTTTGAGCGTTGGCCGACGCCCATCTGCGGTTACGACACGCGTGCCGGTGACCAGTTTGTCAATCGACCGCTGCCACACGGCCTCGGTGAGAATGTAATAGCCGCAGACGGTCAGCATCCCCACAATCCAGCCCAGGAGCGACAGGGTTGCTTCATCTTCCGGCCCGATGGGATGACCGCCGCTGACGCGCAGGAGAGCATAGATTATCCCCAACCCAAATCCCGCTACCCCCGAAACAAGCTGGGAAACAAGGCCATCGATGAGAAAGTTCACGAAGCGGCGATTCTGCGAGGCAATGGACAACTCCGTGGTTGCTAAAGCCCGCTCTACCACCGGACTGGCTTCGACCGGCGCGGCGTAAGGATTTTCAGTTTGCACGGGAAAGTCTCCGGCGTATCGGGGTGGTGGGGTGGTAGGGGCAGGTGCTACGGGCAAATCACCCAAAGTGGCTAGAGTATACCCCTCGCAATCGTGGTCGCATAAGCAATTCTTTAGAAGCTGTTTGTACGGCAGCCCTTGCGTCGGCGGCTTGCTCCCTCGGTGGGGGCGTTCCATAATAAGAAGATGCGAGGTCCGGCGCCGGCGGCGGCCGTTCGGCTAGCCACGTCGGCATCTTCCCACCCCACGGGCCTCGTCTCTGGCCCCCTTTCTTCCCCACTCCCTCGGTAGCCCTGGCATGGTCTTCTTGTCTCTAGCGGCGATGTTCCGCCAGCGCCGCCTCCTGGCCGTGCCGCTGGTACTTGCTGCCGTGGGTGCCGTCGCGGTGGCCGCCGATTGGTGGTCGAGCGTGCCGCGTGGCGTCGAGGTGCGCTACGTCGGCCGCAACACTTGCGCCGAGTGCCATGCGCCGCAGGTCGAGGAGTGGACCGGCTCGGACCACGATCTGGCGATGCAAGTGGCCACGCCCGAAACGGTGCTCGCCAATTTCGACGACCAGCAGTTCACCTACCAGGGCGTCACGTCGCGGATGTTCCGCCGCGGCGACAAGTTCTTCATCCACACCGAAGGCCCGACCGGCGCGATGGAGGATTTTGAAATCAAGTACACCTTCGGCTTCGATCCGCTGCAGCAGTACATGGTCGAGTTTCCCGACGGACGGGTGCAGGTCTTGCGCATCTCGTGGGACACGCAAAACAAACGCTGGTTCTACGTTCCGCCCCCCGACGTGCTCGATGAAAAGATCGAGCCGGGCGATCCGCTGCACTGGACTGGCGCGGCGCAGAACTGGAATCACACTTGCGCCGAGTGTCACTCGACCAACTTGCACAAGAACTACGACCTGGCGACCGACACCTATCACACGACCTGGTCCGAAATTGACGTAAGCTGCGAAGCCTGCCACGGGCCGGGCAGTCTGCACGTGGAACTGGCCAAGGCGAAGTCGCTCTTTTGGGATCGCAATCACGGCTACGGATTGGCGAAGCTCAAGGGCGAAAGCTCAAAGAACCAACTCGAGACCTGCGCCAAGTGCCATTCGCGGCGGAACATCGTCCATCCCGATTTCTCGCCGGGCGACAACCTGCTCGATCATTACGAGCCGGAGCTATTGCATCCGGGGCTGTACCACGCCGACGGGCAGATTTTGGATGAGGTCTACGTCTACGGCTCGTTCTTGCAGAGCAAGATGTATCGCAAAGGCGTGCGCTGCACCGACTGCCATAATCCGCACTCGACCGAGGTGAAGTTCGAGGGCAACAAGCTCTGTGCCCAGTGCCATCAGCCCGGCAAATACGACACGCCCGCCCACCACCATCATCCGGTCGGCAGCAAGGGGGCGTCGTGCGTCGAGTGCCACATGCCGGAGACGACGTACATGGTCGTCGATCCCCGGCGTGACCATAGCATTCGCGTTCCCCGTCCCGACCTGTCGGTCCTGCTCGGCACGCCGAACGCCTGCAACAAGTGCCACACGAAGGAAGGCGAAGACGCCGCCTGGGCGTCCGAAAAGGTCGTCGAGTGGTACGGCGAGCGGCGGCCCGACGATCCACACTACGCCCCGGCGCTGGCCGCCGCGCGCGAAGGCAAGCCCGAAGGGGAAAAGCTGCTGCTGCAAGTCCTCCGCCGCGATGAAACCCCGGCCATCGTCCGCGCCACGGTGATCGAGCACCTTGCCCAGTACCCGAGCCAAGCCAGCGTGCGTGCTCGCGCCGCGGCGCTGCGGCACGCCGACCCGCTCGTGCGTGCGGCGGCGGTGCGCAGCATCCCAATTTCGACGCCCGGCGACGTGGGGCTGCTCGCGCCGCTGCTCTCCGATCCGGTGCGCGCGGTGCGCATCGCCGCCGCGCGGCAGCTTGCGCCCGTTCCTAGCCATCTGCTGCCGGCAAAGTATCAAGCAGCGCTTGCCAGCGCCGCGAAGGAGTACGAACAAGCGCAGCTTGCCAGCGCCGATCGCGCGGGGGCGCACCTGAATCTCGGCGTCCTCTACGAAGCCATGCAACAGCCCGAGCGGGCAATCGAAGCGCTCCGCACCGCGATTCGCGTCGAGCCGTACCTCGCCGGCGCGCGGTCGAACTTGGCCTCGCTCTTGGAGCAAGGCGGAGCCAGCGCCGAAGAAGTCGAGCGGCTTCGGCAAGAAGAACTCAAGTTGCTCCAGCGCGACGCAAAACTCTTGCCGGACAACCCGACGGTGCAGTACCGCTACGCGCTGACGCTCTATCTGCTCGGCCAGCACGAGGAGGCGGAAGAAGCGCTCGAAAAAGCCGTCGCCCTCGATCCCGAGTCGTACAACTACCGACTCATGCTGACGCTGCTTTACGAAAAGCAACAGAATTGGGACGAAGCCCTACTCTCGACCGAAGCGCTGCTGAACATCCGGCCGAATGATCCGGCGGCGCTGCAGATTTTGCAGCGGCTGATGCAGAGTCGGCGGTAGGCGGTGAGCTGCGGGCTGCGGGCTACGAGCTGCGGGGTATCAGCTGTAGGCTGGTTGCCACGGGCGCAAGCGCCCGTGCCGCTTCACGAGCGCGGCTGACGGCGGTTCTGTTGCTGCCTAACCCAAAAGGCTTTGCACAAGAATCGAATCACTACACAGGCGTCGCGCGTCAGGGCCAAGTCGGCAGGGCGTGGCGGACCGCTGATCGCTGACCGCTCTCTGGGACTGCCGCTTCCGCCAAGCTAGCGTCAAAGCCGTGGACGGGAGGGCTTGCCGCGTCAGGACTTAGCTCGCGCCTAGCCAGAAACGCCAGAAATGCGACATTTATTCTGAGTAAATGTGCCAAACCTCTCGCCGGCTCGGTTCGTACTGACGAGCAAGTAGTGCCACGGCTCCCGCGCCGCCCGAGATTGGTTGCCAGCGCGGTGGCGAAGCTCTAGGCTAAAGTGCGCCGCCGGGGCACGGCTTTGGGTGCAGGGCGCCTCGCCCTGCTTTCTCGGTTTTTCGCAAAGGAGAAACACGGATGAAGTACGTTCTCAGCGTCGGCTTGGCAGTCGCTCTCTTTGCCACCGCCGGAGTCCTACAGGCGGAACTGAAAAGCGGCTTGCAACAAGGCGAGTCGATCGGGGCCTTCATCGTTGAAAAGGTCGCCGGCAACCCGACCGACAACGTCAAGCAGGGGCAAAAGCTCTGCTACCGCTGCAAACTCGGCAACCGCCCGGTCGTGACCGTCTTTGCCCGCTCGGCCGATGACAACCTCGCCAAGCTGGTGAAGCAACTCGACCAATTCGTGGCGCAGCACGAAGAGCAGAAAGCGGCCTCGTTCGTTAACCTGCTCGGCGAGGACACGAGCGAACTGAAGACGCAAGCCAACCAACTCGTCGAAAAATCGGGTGCCGAAAACGTGGCGGTCGTCACGCTGGCCGACGACGCTCAGGGCTTTGGGGAACTGAAACTCAATCCCGAAGCGGACGTAACCGTGCTGATCTACAGCAAAGGCAAGATCGCCGCCAACCACGCCTTCGCCGAGGGCCAACTCGACGATCAAGCCATCGCCAAGATCATGGCCGACACCGGCAAGATCGTGAAGTAGCTCTACCGCTCGGCACGGCCCACCCAGCGCGGCCTCGCACAAGCGGGCCGCGCTTTTTTTTTGCGCGCGGAGAAGGCTGCGGGCTGCAAGCTGTAGGCTGTACGCTGCAAGCGTTAGGCGTGAAGCACGGCAGAAGGTCGAGCAACCAACGCCGCCAGCAGCTTGTAGCCCACAGCCCATAGCTTATAGCCTACAGCTTGCAGCCCCTGCCTATCCCATCCGCGCGACCGACTCGACGAACAGTTCTGAAAGATGGTCCAGCCGCCGCAGGTCGTCGGCGATGCGGGGATGGGCGTAGACGCGGACGCGCTTTACGTAGTCGTCGAACTGTTCTTTGGCGAGCGTTTGGCAGACGGGCGAAACTTCGCCGAGCCGGCGGTAGCAGCCTTCCTTGGGGAAATAGACTTCGATGTTCAGCTCGACCTCGCGGTGGACCGGCGGGGCGTCGAACAGAATTTCGTGCGGCGCCACCACCCGTCCGAGCGCCGCGCTCGCCACGGCGGCGAACTGCTCGGCGCAGGCGGCGAGCCAGGGGTAGGGCTGCCGTGCAAATTCGCAGTACAGTTCGGGCTGCTGAAAAATGCTGTATTGCGCCAGCCGCTTGTAAATCCGCCGCGTCGGACCGAATAGCCCTTGCAACAGTTCCGCCGCCGGACCGTTCTCCGCCGTGGCGAGCATCTGTTCGATCATCGGCTGCTCGGTCAGTCGAAACAGCGCGTCGAGATCCATCTGCCCATGCAGCAGATAGAACGCGCGCTGGAGCATCGCCGTCGCCGCGCGGACCGTGTGATGCCAATAGACCTCGCTAAACATCACATAGCGGGCAAAGACCATCATCTCGGCGGCGGTCTTGCCCTTGTCGGTAATCGCCAGTGCCGTGCCGGCCTCGTTGAGGCACAAGCTGCCGATGAGCCGCTGCTGGTCGAAATTCCGCCCGTAGGGGACGCCCGCGTGCAGGCTGTCCCGCATCAGGTAATCCATCTTGTCGATGTCGATCGGCCCGGAAAGCATGCTCGTGAGCAGCTTCCCTTTTTGCAACTGCGGCTTACCCGACAGGAGCGCGACCACGTCGCGGGGCTGGATGTTCCACTCCTCGCGCAGCGCGTCGGCAATTTCGCCTTCAAGCAAAAAACTATTGGCGAACAGCTCGTGCGTCGGCACGCTCGACAGATGCAAATCTTCGATCGGGTGACAAAACGGCCAGTGCCCCAAATCGTGCAGCAGCGCCGCGACCAAAAACAACTCCGCATCGCGCGGCTGAACAATCTCGGCAAACCGCTCATCGCGTGCGAGGCGCTTTAAGAACAGCAGGGCATTGCGGTACACGCCGAGCGAGTGTTCGAACCGCGTATGCAGCGCCGCTGGGTAAACGAGCGCAACCAGCCCCAGCTGGCTAATGCGCGCCAAGCGGCGAAAGTCGCTCGTGTCGATTAATTCTCGCACGCGCGGCGTGAGCGGCACGTCCACTTCCGGCGGAATCCGCACGAGCGAACTTCGTGCATCGACGCCAGCAATCTCAGGCACTTCCAGGAGCGACACCGGCGCAGTTAACCTCCCGACGGTCCGACCGGCGGCAAGCCCATCACTAGCCGCAGCAGAATCGTGACGAGCAGATAAAACGAGTAATGCACAAAGCCCGTGCCGAAATCGAAATCGTAACAGCAGAAGGCCACCAGCGCGCCGAGCAACAGAAACGGCGGAGCGAGAAAAAAGAGGTGCATCACCTCGGCGGGCGTCGTGCCGTAGAACAGTCCGTAAATAAAAGCAAACGCCCCCCACAACAGCGCGTAGAGCAGCGAGCAGATGGCGGTGCGAATCCAGAGCGACTGGCCGCTAAAGCCTTCGAGTTGTTCCTCGTCGCGGAGCACCTGATACCCGCCCCAACAGACAGCCGGGGCGACAACTAGCGAGCCGAGAGCCAGCATCACCGTCGGCACTTCTTCCGAGGCGCGAAAGATCAGGGCCAGCACGAGCAACAGCAGAAAAAATCCGCCCAGCCCGACCGCCACAAGCGGCTGAAACTGCGTCTCGGTCCGCTCGATCGGCTTGAGCACCAGCCGGCCGCCGGTCCCTTTGGCGCCGGCTTCGGAGTGCTCCGGCTCATGGATGACGACTTCTTCTTTAGTCAGGTTGGGGACAACGATCGGCCCTTTACATTTGGGGCAGGGGCCTTTTTGGCCGGCGAACTTGTCACTGACTTTGAACCGGGTCTTGCATCCGGGGCAAACGACCTGAATCGCCATCGCGCCTTCCACTCGTCCGTGTGCCTGAAAATCTTCTCTGTAGCCGCTAGTTTCGACTTCCTGGCGCGGCAAGTCAACCGCTGGCCGTCAGCCATCAGCCGTCGGCCGTCAGCGGCAAATCTCACCATTGCCCGGGCTTCCGCCCTCCGCCTTCTTTCCGCTTTCCGCTTTATCGCGCCCCGCACCCACTGGCTCGGCAACCGCTACGATCGCTGCGACCGGCCCTGCTCCTGTCGCCCGCCGGGCGAGCGGAAAAAGGCCGGTCGTTGAAGCGGCTTGCTGGCTGCGGTAGCATGAAGATATTCGCGGGGGGTTTCCGCCAATCCGCAACAAACGGCGATCGGCCCGCGCTCCTGTTCTTCCGCAGCGCGGGCAGGGGCGGCAAGCAGGCTCGGAACTGGAAAGAGGCGACGGCTAGCTATGGCGATTGAAGTACGCTGCCCCCAAGGGCATCGACTCAAGTGTCCCGACGATCGGGCGGGGATGCGGGGCAAATGCCCCAAGTGTGGAACCTCCTTTGAGGTGCCGAAGACCAACGGCCAAGCCGCCACGCGGCCCAGCGCCGAGGAAGTGGCCGTCGGAGCCGAAGTCACTTCCGTCACCGCCAGCAGCGAGTCGGGCAAGCGGCGGATTCGCGATGCGGCGAGCGAGGAAAAGATTCAGTTCTTCTGTCCCAACGGTCACAAGCTCAGCGGCCCGGCTTCGCTGCAAGGCATGCCCGGCCAATGCCCGCACTGCCACGCAAAGTTTCTGATTCCCCACCTCGACGAAGACGAGGACGAGGAGCACGCCGACGAAGCGCCGGCTGGCGATGCTGGCGGCATCGCCATCGAAACCGACGAGCCGCAGCCCGAGCCGGTCGACGATGAGTTTCTCGGGCTGGACGACTTGCAAGAGGTCGAGCAAGGAAGCGGACGCGGCTCGGACCCGACGCTCGATTCCGGCTTTCTGCCCGAGGGGCCCGATCTGCCCGGCGCGGAGCCGCCGGTGGACGCGGGGCATCCGCTGGCCGGGCTGTTTGTCACGCTCTGGCAAGAGCACGAACATGGCGGCGTGGTTGAAATTCATCTGACCAACGGCGTCACGATCGTGCCCGACTGGTGGGCGCCGGCGCTGTCGCTCAACTCGCATGGCGTCTTCGCCATCCAAACCGCCGACGGCAGCTACGTCATGGAAAGCGTCGCCTGGGACGCCGTCCAGCGGATCACCATCCGCCGCATTAAAGAACTCCCTGGCGGCGTCTTCGAATAAATCCAGCGCAAGGCGTATAGCGGGGAGCGGGTAGCCCAGGTCGCTTGCAACCTGCGTCTGCAAGAGGCCACCCGCGCAATCGGCCGACGTTCCTCAGCCCGCTTCCCCCGGCGCGCAACCCGCAGCGGTTGCTGACACCAGGAAAGGCAAGAATCGATCCCCGTTTCTGATTCGCTTCCCCTAAACCCAGGTTGCAAGCAACCTGGGCCACCCGCCTTCCGCCCTCCGCCTTCTCAGCGCTCCGGGGGCCTCCGCTGTCGCGGTGCGCCCCCGCCACCCCAGATTTGGCACTCGGCCCGTCGATGAGATGCGCTTACTCGAAGTCTTGCAGATCGGCTTCGGTAATCATCGTGAAGTTTTTGGCGTTGAGCGTCTCCAGGCCCATCTCCAGGTTGTCAACCATCAGCGCGACCGCCGGGCGGCCATTGGGTCGCACGAGTAGCGGGTAGACCTGGGCGATGTTTACCTCAGCCTGCAACAGCGCGGTGCAGATCCGCAGCAGCGGCTGCGGACCGTGGGGCAGTTCGACGCCGATCAAATCGGATTCGATGATCGCCAAGCCCGCACGTTCCAGAATTTCGCGGCCTTGCTCGGGATGGCTGAGCAGAAAGCGAGCGAAGGCGCACTCGGTCGAGTCGGCGATCGACAGGGCGACGATGCGGACCTTGCTCCCCTCGAAGCGGCGAACCACCTCCAGCAACTGCCCGACGCGGTTCTCCATGAACACGGTGAACTGCCGAATCGTGGGGTAATTGCGGCCCCGCATGGTGGCAAAATCGGTTCCCGCGCCCTCGCCAATACTCATAGCACCCTGATCCTCAACGCAAAGCTCCACGCACTTTTGGCAAAAACGCCAGGACCCATCAGGCCCCGGCGTCTACCGCATAAGCGTAGATAGTTGGCGGGCTTCCGTCAACCGAGACTTCGTCGCGAGCGGGGCTGCCCGGCCCGATCCGATGCGGTTATTATGGGCGGACCGTCCGGTTCCCCTGCGGCTGCACGGAAGCCGACCTCTCCTTTGCGCCTGCTGATCCCTTTTGCACCTGTTGATCCCGCCCATGCTGAGTGAACACGAAATCGAGATCCGCGTTCGCTACCAAGAAACCGACGCCCAAGGCCATGTCCACCATGCGAACTACTTCACCTGGTTCGAACTCGGCCGCTGCGAACTGCTCCGCAGCGCCGGCGTGGGCTACGAACAGATCGAGGCCGAGGGGGTACATCTGGTGGTGGCGAAAATCTCCGCCCGCTACCACCGCCCCTGCCGCTTCGGCGACGTCGTCCGCCTCCACACCAAAACCGTCCGCGCCCGCGGCGCGCGCATCGACCACCAATACCAAATCTTTCGCGGCGACGAACTGCTCGTCGAAGGCGAGAGCACGATCGCCTGCATTGACAACCAAGGCCGCGTACAGCGCCTGCCGGCGTGGCTGAGTGAAGACGGAGAGTGAGGGGCTGCGGGCTGCAAGCTACAGGCCACAAGATATACTCCCGTTCCAGAAGAATTTAGAAGAATTTATAGTTCATCACTTACAGCCTATCGCCCGCAGCTTGCAGCCCTCAGCCCCAGGAGCTTCTCCATGCCCAGCAAAAAAATCCTCATGCTCGTCGGCGACTTCGTGGAAGACTACGAGGCGATGGTGCCCTTTCAGATGTTGCTGATGGTGGGGCATCAGGTCGATGCGGTTTGCCCGGATAAAAAGGCGGGCGAGACGGTGGCGACGGCCGTGCATGATTTCGAGGGCGCGCAGACGTACAGCGAGAAGCGGGGACATAACTTCGCGCTCAACGCCACGTTTGCCGACATTGATCCGCAGTCGTACGACGCGCTGGTGATCCCCGGCGGCCGCGCGCCGGAGTATTTGCGGCTCAACGAGCGCGTGCTGGACATCGTGCGGCATTTTGCCGAAGCGGAAAAGCCGATCGCGGCGATTTGCCACGGCCTGCAAATTCTTTCGGCGGCCGAAGTGCTCGCAGGCCGCACCTGCCAAGCCTATCCGGCGGTAAAGCCCGAATGCATCCGCGCTGGCGCGACCTGGAACGAGCCGAGCGGCGGCATGGATAGCGCCTGCGTCGATGGCAATCTCGTCACCGCCCCGGCTTGGCCCGCGCATCCGGCCTGGATGCGTGAGTTTCTCAAGGTGCTCGGCACGCCGGTTCAGGTGTAGCCCCCCCCGTCCTTCCCGCGCAGGCGGGAATCTAGACCAGGAACGTCCGCCACTGGATTCCCGCCTGCGCGGGAAGGACGCGGCCGCGCGTGTCTTAGCGAAGGCCAAAGCGGCATCTGCCATTGACTTCCCGCCCAGGTGGTGTATTCTTGTACGCAAGGTGCGAGGCGACGCCGCAAAATACCTTCCTTCGAGCGTCGCGTTCATTTGCTTTCTCTGGAGCGATCGCTTGGTCCGCCTCCACGGCTTGGACCGAGTGTCTTCTGCCGACGAACGCCACTGATCTGCTTGCACCTCGGCAGCCGTGTCGGATTTTGAGCCGGCTGCTGGTGTCTCGATTTGGCGATCCGGTCGAGTCTGAACCTGTTTTTTGCGTCGCGCTTTTGACGCGCGCCGTGGCGGTTGCCCGGTGAACGTGCGCGCCGCTCGCGCTTTTTGCTCTGAGGAAACAAGATGAAGTTTGAAGATTTGGGCCTCGCCCCTGCCCTGCTCCGCGCCGTGAACGAAGAGGGTTACACGACGGCGACGCCGATTCAGGCTCAAGCCATTGGGCCGGTTCTCGCAGGCCGCGACGTGCTCGGCTGTGCTCAAACCGGCACCGGCAAAACGGCGGCCTTCGCGCTGCCCACGCTGACGCGGCTGAGCCAAGCGGCCAAGCCCAAGGGCAAGCGGCCGATCCGCGCGCTCGTGCTCTCGCCGACGCGCGAGCTGGCTTCGCAGATCGAGGAGAGCTTTCGCGTCTACGGCCGGCACACGCCGCTGCGGAGCACGGTCGTCTATGGCGGCGTGGGGCAGATGCCGCAGGTCCGCGCGCTACGGGCGGGCGTCGATGTCTTGATCGCCACGCCCGGCCGGCTGCTCGACCTGAAGCAGCAAGGGCACGTTGATCTAAGCCAGGTGGAAGTGCTGGTGCTCGACGAAGCCGACCGGATGCTCGACATGGGCTTCTTGCCGGACCTGCGCCGCATCGTCCAGCAGATCCCCACCGAGCGGCAAACGCTGCTGTTCT
>CAYZVT010000107.1:0-12677 GCA_964481585.1 uncultured Pirellulales bacterium | reverse complement strand
AACGGCACTGGCCGGAGACCAGTGGCACGCTCCAAGCAGCTAGTCCTTCCTGTGGCCTCGGGCTAACCGTTCGCGGCTTGCAGCTTCCGGCTCAGAGCTGCTTCCGCCCCTCCCCCCTGCGAGGCTCCTCTGTTATCATAAGGCGGTTCGCGTTCCACTATCATTCGCCAGAGTAAGCAACGATCATGAGCCACGCCGCGCAGCCGGAAGTTTCGCTCCAGCCGAGCGAAGGTTGGCACTGTAGCCATCTGTATTATTCGTTCGATCGCGCGGCGCTGCGTTCGGCGACCGCCGACGAGCTGCGCCAGGGCCGCGAGCAGTTCGTGGCGCTGCTCGATCCTGGCCATACTGACGCACCGACGCGGTTACAGGTCTCGCTCGTCTCCGGGGCGAAGGCCGACTTTGGGCTGATGCTGCTCGATCCCGATCCGCTCAAGATCGACGCCGTGCATCAGCGGCTGATGGCCAGCCCGCTCGGCTGGGCACTGCGCACGAGCTACTCGTTCATTTCGCTCACCGAAGTGTCGGAATACGTGCCGACGCCCGAGCAGTATGGCGAGCGGCTCGTGGAAGAAGGGGTGGAAAAGGACAGTCCGGCCTATCAGGCAAAGATGAAAGCCTACACCAGCCGCGAAGAGATGATGCGTCGCCAGCGGCTGACTCCCGAGCTGCCTCCCTGGCCGGCGACCTGTTTTTACCCGATGAACAAGAAGCGCAAGGTGGGCGAGAATTGGTTCACGCTCCCCTTCGACGAGCGCAACAAGCTGATGGCCGAGCATGGCCGCAGTGGCATGAAGTTCGGCGGCAAGGTGACGCAACTGATCACCGTCGGCGTCGGGCTTGAAGACTGGGAGTGGGGCGTCACGCTCTGGGCACGCAACCCCGAGTTCCTCAAAGAAATCGTCTACACGATGCGCTTCGACGAAGCCAGCGCCCGCTACGCCGAGTTCGGACCGTTCTATACCAGCTACGTCGCCAACGCGGAGCAAGTGTTGCAGCACTGCCGGATTTAGGGCTGCGGGGCTGCGGGCTGTAAGCGAATGGCTGTAAGCGATTGGCTACAGGCTAGGCGCGTGGCGGAGCCTCGGGATTGGCAATCAACGGTAACTCTCACCATGCCTAGAGCCTACAGCCTATAGCTTGCAGCCAATCGCTTACAGCCTACAGCATCTAGCTCTCGCCCCATGCCGATCCCCCTCGACCGCGAACCTGCGCTCCGCACCATCGCCATGCCGGCGGATACGAATCCGGATGGCGATATTTTTGGCGGCTGGCTGCTGGCGCAGATGGATTTGGCCGGTGGCAACACGGCGACGCAGCGGGCAGCCGGGCGTGTGGTGACGGTCGCCATCGACGGCATGACGTTTCATCAGCCGGTCGAGGTGGGCGATGAGGTGAGCTGCTACACGCGCATTCAGCGCACCGGCCGGACCTCGATCACGGTCGATGTCGAGGCTTGGAAACGCAACCGTAAGACGAACCACGTGGTCAAAGTGACCGAAGGCGTGTTCACGTTCGTGAAAATCGACGAACATCGCCGCCCTCAGCCGCTTCCGGACGCGCCTTGACGCGCCTTGACGCGAGACGCCCCACGTTCTACGATGGCAACACGCTGCGTCTCCCGAGGGGGTTCTGACGCGCTCAAGCGGCTGGTCCTGAGCAAGATCGCGATGCAGGCAATCTCCCCCCAACTCGAACGTCTTGCCGACTCGTGCCGGCAGCTAGGGTTGCTGCTGCTCGTGGGGGTGCTTTGCCTGGGGAATATTCCCTTCAGCGGCATGGCGCGGACCTACACGGCCGCACGCCAGGCCGAGGAATTGCCGGCCGAGGAGCACTCGCCTTCCGCCGGGGCGCACCAGTTGGTGGCCCACAGCCAGCGCCGCCTGCGTCACTCTCTGCCGCGTGCGCAACATGTCGTGCATGTCGTCGATGCGGTGCTCCGCTCGCCCGCTTTCAACGCTTCTCCCGCTCTGCCCCGGCAGGAGCATGCGCTCCGCTTCGGGTTAGGCACGCCGCTGCGCATTTAAACTTCTCCGTGCGTCGGTTCGTCTCTTTTCCCCACGACGCGGTCTCACACGCGGCGTCAGCTTCAGCTCAACCACTGGGCATGCTGCTGCGCGTGTTTTGGAGGAGCTAGTTTCATCATGCAAAAACTTGTGCAGGGCATTCACGACTTCCAAACCCACATCTTCAAAGCGCAGCGCAAGCTGTTCGAGAATCTGGTCGACGGCCAGCAGCCGCTGGCGCTGTTCATTACTTGTTCCGACTCGCGGATCAACCCGAATCTGCTCACGCAGACCCAGCCGGGCGAGCTGTTCATCTTGCGTAGCGTCGGCAACATCGTGCCATCTTACGGCGCGGTGCATGGGGGCGAAGCGGCGACTATCGAATACGCCGTGGGGGTGTTGAAGGTCAAGGATGTCATCCTCTGCGGCCATTCTCACTGTGGCGCGATGGCCGGCCTCTTGAATCCGGAATCGACGAAGGATTTGCCGGCAGTCCGCGCTTGGCTCGCGCATGCCGAGGCAACGCTACGGATCGTGCGCGAGAACTACGGCCACATCGAAGAGGCGAAAGCGCGGCAAACGCTCACGGTCGAAGAAAACGTCCTGGTGCAGCTTGAGAACCTGCGCACCCATCCGGTGGTGGCCGCGGCGCTGAACCGTCACGAACTCAGCCTGCACGGTTGGGTGTACAAGTTCGAGACGGGTCAGGTGTTCGCGTACGACGCGGCACAAGGGCAGTTTCTTCCTCTTTCCGAACCGCAAGTTGCCCCGGAGGCGGCGCGAGTCGCCAGTCCCACCATCTAGCGCTTGCGCCCGCTGTAGCTGCTTCTGACAGCGGTGCCGCATTGCTGCGCGCAACGGCCAGGGCTGCTGCGCGCCCGCGCTCGCTCGTGACTTCCTCGCCCCCAAAGGGAAACCAATATGTCCGCTTCCAACGTCACCTCCCGATTTCCCGGCGTCACGCTCAAGCGTGACTTCCTTGCCTCCATCGTCGTCTTTCTGGTCGCCCTGCCGCTGTGCATCGGCATTGCCGTGGCGGTCGGCGTCAGCCCGGCGCGGGCGCTGATTACCGGCATTATCGGCGGACTCGTCGCCGGCTTTTTGGCCGGATCTCCATTGCAAGTCAGCGGCCCAGCGGCGGGGCTGTTCGTTATCGTCGCCGATCTGCTTGCCCAGCAAAAGCAGCGTTTTCTGGACTCGGCTCCGGCCGGGGTCGAGCCGGCTTCGCTCGAAGGCGAGGCCATGCAATTCGCGCTCGTCATGCTCGGAGCCGCGGTGCTTTTGGCCGGAGCAATTCAGTTTGTGGCCGGGCAGCTTCGACTCGGGCAATGGTTTCGCGCCGTCTCGCCTGCCGTCATTACCGGCATGCTCGCCGGGATCGGCGTGCTGATTTTCGTCAGTCAGTTTCACGTCATGCTCGACCACGACGCGCACTATAACGGCGAGAAGGCAAGCGGCGGACTGGAATACATCGCCACCATTCCCGAAGCCATCCTGAAATGCCTCACCCTCTCGGGGACGAGCACCCATCATCTTGCCTGCGCCACGGGGCTGCTCACGATCGCCGTGATCGTGATCTGGCAGCGTTGGGCGCCGCGCCGGGTGAAGCTCATCCCCGGCGCGCTGGTCGCCGTGCTGGTGGCGACGCTGTTTTCAGCAGTGATGCAGCTTCCGGTCATCAAGCTGCAAGTCCCCGAAAACATGTTTGACGAGGTGACGTTCCTCAGCAGCCAGACCTTTTCGCAGATGCTCCATCCGCAAATTCTGCTGGCCGGTTTCGTGCTGGCGCTGGTCGCCAGTGCCGAGACGCTGCTCTGTGCCACGGCGATCGATCAAATGCAGAATGGGCCGCGCACCAACTATGATCGCGAGCTTTCTGCTCAGGGCATCGGCAACATGCTCTGCGGCTGTCTCGGCGCGTTGCCGATGACCGGCGTGATCGTGCGCAGCTCGACCAACGTCCATGCCGGAGCGCAGACACGGCTCTCGTCAATTTTGCATGGCGTCTGGCTACTGATTTTCGTGGTCGCCCTCCCCTGGGTGCTCACCGTGGTTCCCAAGGCCAGCCTCGGCGCGATCCTGGTTTACACCGGCTATAAGCTGGTGAATCCGGGCGCGGTCAAGAAGCTCTGGAAGTTCGACAAGAGCGAAGTGGCGATCTACGCGGTCACGCTCACGCTGATCGTTGCCCACGATTTGCTGATTGGCGTGGTGGCCGGCATCGTGCTCTCGGCGATCAAGCTGCTTTACCGCTTTTCCCATCTCGAGGCACGGTTGCATCTGAACGGGGAGGGCCGCCGAGCCACGCTCCAACTGCGCGGTTCGGCCACGTTCCTCCGCTTGCCGGTACTAGCCGCCGAGCTAGAACGCGTTCCGCCGGGGGCGGAGCTGCATGTCGATCTGCGGGAGCTGACGTTTATCGACCACGCCTGCCTGGAACTGCTCGTGAATTGGGCCAAGCGGCATGAAGCGACCGGCGGCGTGCTGGAAATCGATTGGGATTCGCTCCATGCCCGCTTTCACTCCTCCGGTCCGACCGTGGACAAAGCCGGTGGAGCTAAGCGGCCTGAGCAAGCGGTAGAGGTCGATTCGTCGCAAGCCGTTGCCTAACGCATCAGCCGCAGGCTCCGCAACGGGTGGCGGGGGCGCACCGCGAGGAGCGGAAGCCCCCGCAGGTCCGCTGCGGAGCCTGGCTGGGGCTTACTTCAAGTCGAGCAGGTGTAGTTCCGAGTGCGTCACCACCGCGCCGTCCTCGGCGTACGTCGCGCTCGAATAGGTGCGGACGGTCGCCAACACGCGCAGCGCCTGGTGGACCTGCTCGAGAATCGCCTTCACGGCCGGGCTATCCTGGCGCGGGTCGCCCAACCCGCGGCCCGGTTCGGCGGGACGGTCGACGACGTGCTGCTCGCGCAAGAGCGACGCCGGTTCCTCCTGGCTAGCGTACCGCACGAGCAGATCGATCCACGGCGTCACGGCATCGACCATGCCGGCGAAGTCCACGTACGTCGCCCGCGCGAGCGGCCGGTCAAGCTGTGCGAGCGGTCCCTCCTGATGCAGTGGCGTCGGCCGCAGAAGCTGTTTGACATGCGCGGGAGCCATCGCCAGCACGGCGACCTCGTCGCTTAGCCCAGCGCACGGCGCGAGCTGGGCGTCGATTCCCGCCTCGCCGGGGAAGGCGTACTGATAAAGCGTCCCCTGCTCAAGTTTCTCAGCCTCGGGCGGCGGAAGACGGAAGCTAAGCTCCGGGCTGTACTGGCTCGCCAGCGTGAGCGCCTCGTTGAGGATCGCGCGGTACTCGCCCATCGCCCGCGCAAGCTGCTGCGCATCGCTCACGCCGAAGACGAGCGCGGGATGGACCATCGGCAGCCGCTGGGCCGTCTCGGGAAGGTGCGCGATCCACTGTTTGCTTGTCAGATCGGCATCGAGCACGAAGGCGGTCTGCCCCTCGGCGAGCGCCGGCAAGAGTTGCTCGGCCGTCGTCGTGTCGAGCCGTGCCACGAGCGGCAAAAAGTCTTCCTTGACGGCTTCGTACATCTTCCGCGTCGGCTCATCCATTTGCGGCAGTGCAAATTTCTCGCTGTACTCAAACACGAGGGCGAGCAGGCGACGGAACGTGGCATACTCTCCAGGCACTGGCCTGGTGCGGAGGGCGGTCGCCACGAGCGGCGCTCCCCCTACATGCTCCAAGATCGTTAGCGGCTTCCCCGTTTCCAGCCGGGGGTTTGTGGACCAGTCGTACTGAAATCCTTCGTAGCCGCGCTCCGTGAGATAGCCGACGGCGACGCTCGCTCCCGGTTTGCCGATCGTGCCCTCGGCTTGCTGGATCAGCGCTGTTACGTCGGCTAACAGCTTTTGCTTCTTTTCCTCGGGCAGATCAACCTGCGGCAAGAGCTTAGTGGTAACTTTTTCCAGCGACGTCCCATTGTGCCGGGTCTGGTCCGCGGCCCGCGCGAAGCCAGCACTCACGTAGCCTAGCCCCGTCACGCGTTGCTCCAGATGCGGCATGAGCCGGCGGAACTCGGGCCGTGTGGCGATGGCCGGCACCTTTCCCAGCTGTTCGAGATGCTCGGTGGAATCGCCAAACGAAATCAAGAGGTAATCGCCGTAAAGCCCGATGCAGAGTTTCCCTTTTAGCGCCTTAAGATGGGCGACAATCTTGTCGCCATTGGGCAATTCGCCGATTTCTTCGATTGCGTCTTCTTCGGGAAGCAAGTCGCTGTCGAACGCAAGCGTCAGGAACGGCTCGCCCTGAATCGTTGTCCGCTGGAGCCGGCCTTTCCACTCGTCCTTATCCGCCAACTGTTCCTGCAAAACTCCTTCGAGCCGCGCAAGCTGCTGCTTCGCCCCCTCGCGGTCGCGGATGCGCAGGCCGACGACCAAGTCGGGCACCACGATCTGGTCGAGATGGGCAGTAACCATCTCGGCCCATAGTTGGTTTGCCGCTTGTTCCGGGTCGTCGGCGATCACGCCCAGCAGATGCGCGAAGCGGTTGAGGCTGGCCAGTTGCATCATCAAATCGGCCAAGCCGTTCCACTCGGGGCCGCCATAATAGAAAATTTCGTCCGAGACGCTGTCGAGGAGCAATTCCTTGAGCGGCTGGTTTTCCTCGGCCTCGAAAAAGGCCAAAACCTCCCGCACGCCTTCCTGCTGCATTTGCATTTTGAGCAGCGTCTGCCCCATCTGCACGACGGGAATCGCTTGCAGCGTCGCCCAGGCATTGCTTTGCACGAGCGCGTCGTACTGCTCGCGGTTGCGCCGCATCGAGCCATAAATCGCGGCATCAGCCGGCACAAAGTTCATCGAGTCGCCGCTCGGCGAGGCAGGCTCGGCCACTGCCGGCGGGGCGGGGGCGAGCATCAAAAGGCAGAGAGCCAGGGCCAGCATCAGAAACGGCTTGCGCGGGAGCATGGGCGGCGGTCCAGGAGTGAAGGGACGAGAAGCAGACGGTTTTCCCCAGTGTAGGTCCACTCCACCCGTTTGCAACTCCCGCTTCCCCCCAAGAGGCCCCGCTTTCTCTCGTCGCTCATGACGCCCGTGCTGCTCGGCCGCTGCGCTACCTAATCTCGCTGGGCTGCCTGGCTTGGGGCCACCGAAGGCAACTTAGGCAGCTTTTACCGCCTGGCGGGAGCCTGCTTAAGCTGCCAATGGTACGGGGCCGATCTCTCCCAGCATGTTCCCAGGCATCTGTCGCAGCACGAGTTGGTGCGCGCCAGCGCCAAATCGGCGACGACTGTTTCTTTCCGCAAGCTGGGCGAATGATTCGATGCACGACGCTGCCGCTCGCAAGCTCCCGTCGCGCTGCCGCTGGGCCACTTGTGCCCTGGCGGTGCTCCTGGGGCTGACGCTCTCTGCTGCTTCTTCCGCTTCGGACCTGCGGCGCAGCGCCATCGTGCGTGCGGTCGAGCAATGCCGGGCGGCGGTGGTCAATATCCACGGCGAAAAAACCGTCACCGCCAGCTACGACGAGGTTGGCACCGGCGAAACGCCCCGCCGCGTCAACGGCATGGGCACGGGCGTCGTCGTCGATCAGCGCGGCTACATCGTCACCAATCACCACGTCGTCCACGGAGTGCGCCGTATCCAGGTCACGCTCCACGACGGCCAGACCTACCTCGCCCAACTTGTTTCCTACGACCGCGACACCGATCTGGCGGTCATCAAGATCAATCCCAGCGACGACTTGCCGGTCATCAAGATCGGCACGTCGGCCGACTTGATGCCGGGCGAGACGGTCATCGCCGTCGGTAACGCCTACGGATACGAAAACACCGTCACCGTCGGCATCGTTAGCGCTCTGCACCGCACCGTTCAGGTGAGCGATACGCAGCAGTACAGCGAGTTGATCCAAACCGACGCCAGCATCAACCCCGGCAACTCGGGCGGGCCGCTGCTGAACATCGACGGCGAAATGATCGGCGTGAACGTCGCCGTTCGCGCCGGAGCACAGGGGATCGGCTTCGCCATTCCGGTCAACAAGGTGCTCGCCGTGACCGCCCAGCTGTTGAGCACCGAAGAAGTGGACAACACTTGGCACGGCATTGCCGTCGATCCGACGAGCGAGGTCGGGGCCAAGGTGACGGAAGTCGAGCAGGACAGCCCCGCCGCCAGCAGTGGTCTCTTGCCGGGCGACGTCATCACGAGCGTCGAGGATATGCAGATTCGCCGGTCGCTCGATTTTCAGCGCGCCTTGCTCGAACGCGAAAGCGGCGAGGAAGTTGAAGTGACGGTCCAGCGGAACCACGAGCCGGTCACGCTCAGCATTGTGCTCGCTCCGTACCGTGCCGGCCGCTCGTCGCTGGAAGACCGAAGCTGGGACGTGCTCGGGCTGCGGCTGCGGCCGCTGTCGTCGAGCGAGCTGCGCAACTGGAACACCCGCTACCGGGGCGGCCTGTCGGTGGTCGAAGTCCGCCCCGGCAGCCCGGCCAGCCAGCAGGGAATGCGTGAAGGGGACGTGCTGGTGGGGATGCACGTCTGGGAGACGGTTTCGCTCGACAACGTGGCCTACGTCCTCAACCGCCCCGACTTGGGCGAACTGATGCCGCTGAAGTTCTACATCGTCCGCGGCCGCGAAACACTCTTCGGCCATCTCACGCTGCTGGAAACCACCCGCCGCTAGCGCGTGGTAGGATAGCTGTCAGCCGTCAGCCATCAGCGAAAAGGGCAAACGACGGGTGGCGGGGCGCACCGCGAAGCGGAAGCCGCCGGCGTCTAGCCCCGGTTGCGAACAGGGCAAGCCGGCAGGCATAATCGGCGTAGCTCGCGCCCTCTTTGCCGGTGCAGCTTGATCTGCACTGTCCGCCTCTTGCCCCGCGCGTACCGATGGAAGCCGAACTGATCGACTGGCTCGCCGAGCGCCTGCCGCCGCATCGCTTGTTGCGGCTTGGCGTGGGGGACGATGCGGCCGTGCTTGATCTGGCCTTGGCCCCGGACTGCGTAGTGACGGTCGATATGGTGAACGAGGGCGTTGACTTCCGCCTCGGCGAAATCGACGCCCGCCGCGCGGGGCACAAGGCGCTGGGCGTAAACTTGAGCGATCTGGCGGCAATGGCCGCGCGACCGCTGGCGGTGGTAATTGCTCTAGCCCTGCCGCGCGAGGGGGCGCTGCCGCTTGCTCAGCAGCTTTACGAGGGCATGCTGCCGCTGGCCGAGCGCTTCGATGTGGCGCTCGCCGGCGGCGATACGAACATTTGGGACGGGCCGCTGGCGATTAGCATCACCGCGCTCGGTCAAATCACCGCACAAGGCCCGCTGCGGCGCGCCGGCGCGCGGCGGGGCGATAAGATTCTCGTCACCGGCTCGTTCGGCGGCAGTATCCTGGGCCGGCATCTCGACGTGGAGCCGCGCATCGAGGAAGCGCTGCTGCTGCACGAGCGCTACCATCTGCACGCGGGCATGGACGTAAGCGACGGGCTGGCGCTCGACCTGAGCCGGCTCGCGCGGGCGAGCGGTTGCGGAGCGGTGCTCGATTTGTCGGCCGTGCCCGTCGCGGCTGCGGCGGTTGAGCTGGCCCAGCAGCTCCGCGATGGCCGCAGCGCGCTCGACCATGCGCTGGGCGACGGAGAGGATTTTGAGCTCCTGCTGGCGGTGCCGCCGGACGAAGCGGAGCGGCTGGTGCGCGAGCAGCCGCTGGGCGTGCCGGTGACGTGCATCGGGGAGTTTGTGGTGGAAGCGGGACTTTGGCAGCACGGCGCGCAGGGCCGGCGACCGCTTGAGCCGACTGGCTATCAGCACGGGTGACGCTGAGCACGCAATGACGCAGTTGACCTACGAAGCGCCGAACGAACGTGCCACCGACCGGCTCGGCGCGGCGCTGGCTACCGCGCTGCCCGATGGCGCGGTCGTGGCTCTGCACGGAACACTCGGCGCGGGCAAGACGCGGCTCGTGCGGGCAATCGCCGAGGCCAGCGGCGTCGCCGAGCGCGAAGTCGTAAGCCCCACGTTCGTGCTCATCAAGGAGTATGCCGGCCGCCGGCCGATCTATCACTTCGACGCCTACCGGCTACGGGACGAAGACGAGTTTTTAGAGCTGGGGCCGGAAGAGTATTTCGACGCAGCGGGCTTGACGCTGATCGAATGGGCGAGCCGCGTTGCCGGCTGTCTGCCGCGCGACTATCTTGAAATCGAAATCGCGATCACCGGCCCGGAAAGCCGCCGCTTTCTCCTGCAAAGCAATTCGCCCCGCTACGCGGCGGTGGTCGAGCGGGTTGGGCAGCTCCTCGGCGGCGACTGATCGGGAAAAACGAGCCGGCGAGCCGGTTTGCTCCTGCCTTTTCACGCCTCTCGATTGGCTCCAGGCCGTTTTGCGCACTAGGCTTCAGATGCCGCTGTCCGTAACGCGCGCTGCTGCGCGAGTACAGCAAAATGCACGGCGGACAAAGGCTGGGGGCGAGAGACGGCAAATCCTGGCGGCTTTCAATTGCTCAACGAGGCGCACTTTTCTGTTGCGCCGGCACCGAAAGCTCGTCCCCCTTCACGAGGGCCAAATGCGATGTCGAAGAAACCGGTTTGCCCGCCCCGCCCCGGAACCGTGCTGGTACTCGCGGCGGTATTGATGTTCGTCCTGTGCGGCATCGTCGCCTTCGCCATCGACACGGGCTACATAGTGCTGACAAAAACCGAGCTTCAGCGAGCCGCCGACGCCGGCGCGATGGCGGGCGCTCATGTTGTCCTCAGCGGCCCGTCTTCGGCCCGGCAGGTTGCTGAGTCTTACAGCGAGCAGCACTCGGCCGCCGGCGATCCGGTAGCGGTGCTGCCGGTGGAAGACATTCAGCTAGGCCTGTGGGATGATGAAACCGGCACGTTTCAGGTTCTGCACGGAGCGAACGAAAGGCGAGCGCGCGCGGTGCGCGTGACCTGTCGGGTGAGCAACGCGCGTGGTAACGCGGCGGAGCTGTTCTTCGCGCCGATCTTGGGCCGCGACACCGCCGAGCTTACCGCGACGGCTACCGCCGTCATCGAGCGCAGCCGTTGCGGCTTGATCTTGGGGCTCAACAGCATCTATTGCGAAGACGGCCTGACCGATAGTTACGAATCGTCGCTCGGCAGCTACGCTTCGCAAACACCGGGCGAGGAAGGACACATCTGTAGCAACGGCTCCATCCAGCTCAACTCCGGCACGCTCATCCACGGCAATGCTTCGCCCGGCCGGGGCCAACAGACCACGATGGGACCCGGCGCGGTTGTTTCCGGCTCGACCCGACCGTTGCTACGCCGTTTCACGGTCAAGCCGATTAGCACGGGCGACGCGGCCGCCGTCAACGACAACGACGAAATCCCGTCGAATTATTTCAGCGGCAGTGGCGATCTTTACATCGCCGGAACCGATCATGTCACGCTGCCCGGCGGAACGTACTATGTTTCCGGCTCGTTTACGATTGCCGGTAAGGCGACCCTGGAGTTTACCGGGCCAACAGAAATTTACATCGAGGGCAATGTCTCCATCAGCGGCAATGGCATCGTCAATCGCACCCAGTCGCCCGCGAATCTGAAAATCTACCCGATGGGGGCCACCGCCGACTTTGCGGGCAACGCGGCGCTGCATGCGGTGGTCTACGCCCCGACGAGCGACGTGCTCGTGCGGGGCAACGGCGGGATCTATGGCTCTGTCATCGGCGAGACGCTCTACATGAACGGCAACACGGCCATCCACGCCGACAAAAGCTTGCCCTTCGACGAGTACACGGTTCTCTCGGCGCGGATGGTCGAGTAATGCCCTCTCGCGCGTCCGCCGTACTGCTGACAATCGGCTTTTCCGTCGCGGCGACCGTGGTCCTAGCGGCCGCGCCTTGGCGCGAGGCGTTGGCATTCTGCCGCGCCGCGTATTTCAGCAGCGGCTCGAACGCGGCGGCGCGAATCGAGCTGCCGCAACGCCGGTACGATTTCGGCCGGGTGGTTGCCGGAAGGAGGCTGGAGACGCGGTTTGCGGTTCATAATCCCGGCGCGCGGCGGCTGATTGTCCGCACGGCGGGGAGCAGTTGCCCCTGTGCTGCGGGAGAAAATCAGGATCTGGTCGTCGAACCGGGGCAGACCGGCCAGCTGCTTGCGCGGCTCGACACGCACGGGCTAAGTGGGCCGCTCGCGCTGGAGTTGCACTACGCGACGAACGATCCCGCGCTGCCTCGCTTTACGCTCCTCTTGATGGCCGATGTACACGCGCCGTGAACTGGACCAACAGCGCCCAGCAAGGCCCCAGGGGCCGCCACCACTGAGCGATCGAATGGCGGCCCGTGGGGCCTTCCCCTAATTCCAGCGCTTTCACAACTTCTATTGCGCCTCCCGTTTCGCCAGGGCTACGCCCTGGGCTTTCGGGTTCGGCCCCGTGGGGGCCGTGAGAAGGCCAGCCTGCCCGAAGCCTCTAGGGCGGGAGAGATGCTACAGGGAAACGAGAACTGCCCTACAGAATAAAGCGGCTCAGGTCCTCGTTGCGCGCCACTTCTTCGAGCCGCTCGCGGACGTAGGCGGCGTTGATTTCGACGCGGCCCATCTTCATCTCCGGGGCTTCAAACGAGAGCTCTTCGAGCAGCCGCTCCAAAATCGTGTGCAGCCGCCGCGCGCCGATGTTCTGCGTCGACTGGTTCACCTGATAGGCAAAATCCGCGAGCGACTGAATCGCATCGTCGGTAAAAACGACCTGGACCCCCTCGGTCTGCATCAGCGCCGTGTACTGCTTCG
>CAYZVT010000106.1:0-12719 GCA_964481585.1 uncultured Pirellulales bacterium | reverse complement strand
AAGCCCCCGGCAAGCTGCGCAGGTAGGAATCCAGGGGGCACCGCGCACGGTCTGGAGTCCCGCCTGCGCGGGAAGGACGTGTGGCGAGCCTCGGAGGCTTCTGCTTTCGCAGTGCACGCCTCTCCGCCCTTCGGCTTCCGCCTTCCTTCCGCTACAGCCGGACCTCCAAAGTCCCGCAGATTGCCAGTTTTACCGCCGTTTTGTTGACAGCCAAGTTTTGCCGTGTCTATACTTGAAGAACCGACCTTTGTCGGTATCTCTTGTCGTGGTAAAAACTTCGAGCCGCTAAGGGCGCGGCAGTTCTCCTCTCCTTCGCTCGCTGCGGTGGCCGTCGCCTCCGGCGGCGCGCCGGCCGAGAGACGCTGTCGCCACGCATTCCGGGAGTTTGTTCGATGACGCTTGTCGGCAAAATCTTTGTCGTCGCCATTCTCATCATGAGTGTGGTCTACATGGGCTTGGCCTTGGCGGTCTACTCGTCGCATCGCAACTGGAAAGAAGTCGTCGACCTGCCGCGCGACCAAGCCGGTCCTGGCAAAGAAGTCGGCTTGAAATACCAGCTTGAAGACCTCAAGGCGAAGAACGACGAGCTGAAACTCGAACTCGACCGGCTCCAAGCCCAGATCGACACTGAGCAGGCGGCTTACCGTCAGAACCTCGCCAAGCTCGAAACCGAGCGGACCGAGCTACTCGCCAACCGCCAAGAGATGCAGCAGCAGCTTGATGAGCTGGCGACGCAGAACCGCACGCTCACCGGCACCGTCGATAGCACGCAGCAGAACCTCACTCGCCTGACGCAAGAGGTCGAAGGGCTGCGGCAAGAAATCAGCGAAACGCAAAAGCGCCGCGATGAGATCTTTGCCACGCTCGTCACCGAAACCGACGAACTGCACGACGCCCATGGCGAACTCCAACGGCTGCAAGAGCGGCTCAACCAGCTCACCGCCACGCTCGGCCAGTACAAGCAAAAGCTGACGGCCAACGGCATCTCGCCCGACGCTCCGGTCGTGGCGACCACGCCGGCGCTGCATGGGCTGGTCACCGCCGTGCGGCAAAACAACTTGATCGAAGTCTCGCTCGGCTCGGATGATGGGCTGCGCGTGGGCAATACGATCGAAGTCTACCGCGACCAAACCTATCTCGGCCGCGCCGAGGTGTTGCAGACCGCTCCCGACCGCGCGGTGGCGAAGCTGCTCAAAGACTATCGTCGGGGCGTCGTCCAGGCGGGCGACCAAGTGGCGACTCGGTTGAACAAAGTCAGCTAAGGAGCCTCCCCCCGATGCGCAAGCCCGACACCGACGTCTACACCATCATGCTGGTCTTGTCGCTCGTGGCGATCCTGATCGGCTGCGTTTTTCTCTACCTGGAAATCCAGGAGTACGGCGGCCAGATCAACGGACCGACCGCGCACCTGACGGCTCCGGCGCAGGACGTGCCGGGACAAATCGCTTCCGCCTAAGCGGCGCGACGCGCGCCCGGCGACTCGAACCGAGCCGCTGGTTTTCTTCTACAAGCGGTTCTCACAGATCAAGGTGAGCAAGGATGCTCAACCGATTGCTGGGATTCTGGCGGGCCGATCTGGCCATCGACCTGGGCACGGCCAATACGCTCATTAGTGTCGCCGGCGAAGGGCTGGTGCTCAACGAGCCGTCGGTCGTGGCCGTCGAGCAGAACACCTCGCGCATTCTCTCCGGCGGCTGCGCCGTGGGGCATCTGGCGAAGCAAATGCTCGGCCGCACGCCGCAGTCGATCTCGGTCGTCCGCCCTTTGCGCGACGGCGTGATCGCCGACTTTCGCCTCTGCGAAGCGATGCTCGCCTACTTCTTGCGCAAGGCGCAGCGCGGCAATTGGTCCGCCCGCCCGCGCGTGCTGGTGGCCGTGCCCGGCTGCATCACGCCGGTCGAACGCCGCGCGGTGTTTAATAGCGCCCAGCGGGCCGGGGCCGGCGCGGTGTATCTGGTGCCCGAAGCGGTGGCGGCGGCCGTGGGCTGTGGCCTGCCGATCGCCGAGCCGGTGGCCAGCATGATCTGCGACATCGGCGGCGGCACAACCGAAGTGGCGGTAATTAGCCTCGGCGACCAGGTCGCCCTGCAATCGCTCCGCGTCGGCGGCGATGCAATGGACCGGGCGATTGTTGACTACCTCAAGCGGCACTACAATCTGCTCATCGGTCTGCCGACCGCCGAACGGCTGCGGATCGACCTGGGCAGCGCCGCGCCGCTGCCGGAAGAAATGACCGACGAAGTGAGCGGCCTCGACCGCATCAGCGGCCTACCGCGCAAAGCGACGATCACCAGCCCCGAGATCCGCGACGCGCTCGCCGCGCCGCTGGAGGCGATTGTCGAAGCGGTAAAGCGGACCATCGACGACTGTAGCCCCGACTTGGCGGCCGATCTGGTCGACCATGGTTTGGTCCTGGCGGGCGGCGGTTCGCTGCTGCGAGGGATCGACCGCTACTTGGCCGACCACACCGGGCTGCCGGTGCGCGTTTCTCCCGATGCCCTCTCGGCGGTCGCGCAGGGAGCGCAGATTTGCCTCGAACATTTTGCCGACTGGCGCGGCGTGTTTGATTCGAGCGACGACGCCTAAGCCACTCCCGAAGCCGCGCGGCCGGCCTGCTCCCGATGAACCTCGACTGGCACCAACTGCTCTCGTCCGAGGCGTACTCTCAGCCGATCGTGACCGATTCGCGGCGGCGGCTGCGGTGGATGTTCGCCGGTTTTTTGCTCGTCGTGTTCGTGATTCTCGCGCGGCTGTGGAGCCTGGAAGCCACGCGCGGCGAGCTGGTGCGCCGCCAAGCGAGCGAGCCGCTGCTGCGCGTGGAGAGTCTGCCCGCGCCGCGGGGGCGGATTTTAGCCCGCGACGGCACCGTGCTCGCCGAAGACCGCGAGTTGCGGGCACTCAAGCTGCACTACCGGCATCTGGAAGAGCCGCCCCGGCCTGAATGGCTCGCCTACCAAGCCCGCCGGCGGCTGTCGCGCGCCGCTCGCCGCGATCCGCAGCAGATGCAGGCGGCGATCGCGCAGCTGCGCGTCGAACGGGCCGAAATGCACCGCCGGCTAGCCGCGCTCGCCAGCCTGCCGCTCGCCGAGTACAACGCCCGCCGCCGCCGCATCCAGCAGCGCGTCGAGCGCATCGCCGACGATGTCAACGCGCGCCATGCCGAGCGCGCCGCAGCCCAGCCGCAGTCGGAGCCGCAAGGAATCTGGGGCTGGATCGTCCATCAGCTTCGCGCTCCCGAGTCGGACGCGCCGCGGCGAATCACCATCGCCGAAGAACTCGACTACCATACGGTCGCCGAAGCCTTGCCGGCCGATGCGGCTCTCAAAATCGAGCGCCACCCGCAGCATTTCCCCGGCGTGCAAATCGAGACGCATCGCGGCCGCGCCTATCCACAGGGAGCGCTCGCGGCTCATCTGGTCGGCCATCTCGGCGCGCCCGCGCCGGGGGAAGCTCGCCCAGCGCAAGCGGATGACGAGCCTCATCCGCTCGTCGGCCGACTAGGGAGCGAATTGCAGCACGAAGCGATCCTGCGCGGTAAGCGCGGGCAAGTGGAACGGCAACTTGACCGTCGCGGCGAAACGCTCGCCAGCCGGATTCTTGAAGCGCCGACGCCCGGGGCCGACGTGACGCTCACGATTGATCCCGCCTTGCAGCGCTCGGCCGAGCAATTGCTCGACAGCGCGCTGGCACGGCGAGCGAGCGGCGAAGCCGAGTCCTTGCCGGCAGGCGGCGCGGTGGTGGTGCTCGACTGCCAGAGCGGCGCGCTGCTGGCGTGTGCCTCGGCGCCGCGCTTCGACCCGAACACGATGCTGCGCGGCTCGTCGGCGGCGATTACGGCTTTGCTGACCGATGACCGTAAACCGCTGTTCGACCGCGCGACGCGAATGGCGCTACCGCCGGGTTCGGTGATGAAGACGCTCACGGCGCTCGCGCTCGTGGAAGAGCGCGCCGTCGATCCGCAGGAGACGTTTTTCTGCCAGGGCTATCTGCATCAGCCCGACCGGATGCGGTGCGCCGTCTTTCGCCAACTCGGCGTGGGGCATGACGAACTCGACCTGACGCGGGCACTGGCCGAAAGCTGCAACGTCTACTTCTTCCATCACGCCGCACGGCTCGGCCCCGAACGGCTCGTCGGCTGGGCACGCCGCCTTGGGCTGGGAGCCGTGACGGGCGTGGACCTGCCCTACGAGGCGGCGGGCAATCTGCCCACGCCCGGCTCGCTCGGCCGGCCGTGGCGGACAAGCGAAACGCAGTTGCTCGCCATCGGGCAAAGCGAGCTAACAACCACGCCGCTGCAAATCGCCCGCCTGATGGCAGCGGTCGCCAACGGCGGACGGCTCGTGACGCCGCATGTCGTCGAGCAGCTCGCGCCGCCGGCACGACCCATCACCGGCCTTTCACCCGCCACGCTGGCCGCCGTCCAAAAAGGACTTGAGCAGGCGGTCTTTGACGCCGCCGGGACCGCCCACGCGGCGCTCTTTCTCCAGTCGGTCGCCGTCGCCGCCAAAACCGGCACCGCCCAAACCGGCGGCGGCCGCCCCGACCACGCCTGGGTTGCCGGCTACGCACCGGCCCGCGCCCCGCGCATCGCCTTCGCCGTCGCGCTGGAGCATGCCGGCGGCGGCGGCGAAGCCGCCGGCCCCGTCGCCGGTCGACTCGTGGCGCGGATGCAGGAGCTAGGGCACTTGCGGTAGGGTTGTAGCTATGAGCTTTCAGCTATCAGCGGTCAGCATTCAGCATGCAGCGACTGGCGATCTTCTTTTCGCCCGAGGCCGCTAGGCTGGTTAGCCGCTGCGGCGCGCTGGTGGCGCAGGGCGACTTCTCTAGATAGAGTTGCGTGATCTTGGGAGGATTGAAATCCGCCGCCACGCTTCGGGAGGCGGCTAAACGGACAACGAAGTCTCCCAACTTCGTGAAACCCTATATAGATTCCCGCCTGCGCGGGAATGACGGCCGGCGTGCTGACAACTGACAACTGAAAGCTGAGAGCTAACAGCTAACAGCTAACAGCTATCCGCTTCACTCACAGTTCACAGCTCAGCGCGCCTTCTTTCAGGACGACGTAGGAGCCTTGGAAGGAGACGGCGGTTTCGCCCCCGTTGCGGATTTCGACGTGGACGTCGAGCTTCGCTTGCCCTTTTTCGGCGAGCATCTCGGTGAAGTGGGCTTGCTGGGCCTCATCGAACTTGCGGGAGCAGGCGACGATTTGGCCGGCGGTGACGGGCTTGAGGTACTTGATCGCGCTGCGGCGAATCACGATGTTGCCCGGCCGGCCCTGCTGGCGGGTGAGCAGAAAGACGGCTCCCCAGCCGGTGATCGTGCAGAGCGTGCTGAGCGTGCCGGCGAAGGCGGTCTGCTGGTGGTTGAGATTCCGCTGGAGCGGGGCGGACATCCGCAGCCCCTCGTCGGAGAGGCCGTGAACGCGAATGCCCATCAGGTGACAGATCGGGATTTCCCGCTGGAGCGTCGCCTGAAGTTCCTCTAACCACTGCTCAGCCATCGGCATTCGCTGCCCTCGAACACGCCCGCGCCGCGCGCGGGTCGTCCGCACGCGGCACGTAAATGCTACTCGATCGGGCAACGTACCTCCAGAGCGGCTGAAAGGGGAAAGAGCTATCAGCTATTAGCCGTCAGCGTCTTTTCCGCGCAGGCGGGAATCTAGAGTGCCGGGTTTGCGTCACGGTAGATTAAAGCGGCTGCCCTCCCCCTGCGGCCTCGGGCGAAAAGGGGCGTCGCCAGAGGCTTGAAGGGCGCGGGAAAACGCGGTTTTCTCCGCCTGTTCATGGGCCAGCCAGGGGAGCGCCAAACCGCCGCCACAACCTCCTGCTGCAAAAAGACTTGTGACGCAGAAAAACCGCCCCGCCGGCGTTGTGAAACGGGGTCCTAAGGGATATAATTCTGAGTTCTCTGATTGCCGATTTTTCTAGGTAAAAGAGCAGGACGCGGAGCCTCCCGCTGGGCGGCGTGATTCTGCTGCGAAAGGACCTCCCTTGTCGACTGATTCGAATTCTCCTCTGCCGCCGGATGGGGCGGGTGGCAATGGTGCCCCGGTGGCCGCGCGCCTGCTCGAACTGCCGATCGAAAACGAGCTGAAGGAAAGCTATCTGACGTACGCCATGAGCGTGATCGTCAGCCGCGCGCTGCCCGATGTGCGCGACGGGCTAAAACCTTCGCAGCGGCGGATTCTGGTGGCGATGAACGACCTGAGCCTGACGCCGGGGGCGGCGCGGGTCAAATGCGCCAAAATCTCCGGCGACACCAGCGGGAACTACCATCCGCACGGCGAAAGCGTCATCTACCCGACCCTCGTCCGCATGGCCCAGGAGTGGAACATGCGGCACGTGCTGATCGACAAGCAGGGCAACTTCGGCTCGATCGCCGGTTTGCCCCCCGCCGCGATGCGGTACACCGAAGCCCGCATGTCCCCCTTTGCGGCGCTGATGCTCGAAGACCTCAAGCTCGACACGGTCGACTTCGTGCCGACCTACGACGAGCGCCGCACCGAGCCGACGGTGCTGCCGTCGAAGTTCCCGAATCTGATGATTAACGGCGCCGGCGGCATCGCCGTCGGCATGGCGACGTCGATCCCACCGCACAACTTGAAGGAAGTTTGCGAAGGCGTGATCGCGCTGATCGACAACCCGGAGATCACGATCAACGAGCTGATCGAGATCATCCCTGGCCCCGACTTCCCGACCGGCGGCATCATCTGCGGCCGCAGCGGCGTGCTGCGCGGCTATCATACCGGGCGCAGCACGATCGTCGTCCGCGCCCGCGCGTTCATCGAAACCGAAGGTAAGCGCAATCGGATCGTCGTCACCGAAATCCCCTATCAGCAAGCCCGCGACCGCATCGAGGAACGCATCGCCGATCTGGTGCGCGACGGCAAGATCCCTGGCATCTCGGGCATCCGCAACGAAAGCGACCTGAAAGAGCCGGTGCGGCTGATTCTGGAACTAAAGCGCGACGCCGATCCCGACGTGGTGCTCAACCAGCTCTACCAGTACTCGCCTCTGCAAGATACCTTCTCGATCATCTTCCTCGCGCTCGTCGACGGCAAGCCGCGCACGCTGACGCTCAAAGGGATGCTCGAAGAATTTTTGCGGCATCGCGTCCTGGTGATTCGCCGCCGCACGCAGTTCCTGCTGGCGAAGGCCCGCAATCGCAAGCATACGGTCGAGGGCTTGCTGCTGGCGCACGCGAACATCGACGAGGTGATCCGCGTGATCCGCCAGTCGAAGACACAGGCCGAAGCCAAGACGCGCTTGATGGCGATCGAAGTGCCCGGCGCGATGCTCCAGCGCGCGCTGGGCGAAGCCGGCTACGCGCGGTTCCAGGACGAGCGCGGCGTGAGCGAGAACTACACGCTCACCGGCGTGCAGGCCGATGCGATTTTGAAAATGACGCTCGGCCAACTGGTGAACCTGGAGCAAGAAAAGCTCGCCGACGAGTTCCAAAAGCTGCTCGACGAAATCGCCGAGTACACGAGCATCCTCGCCGATGAGCGGCGGATTTATGCCATTATCCGCGAAGATATGGAGGAGCTGATTCGCAAGTACGCCGACAAACGGCGGACTGAAATCAGCCAAGAGGAGATCGGCGATGTGAATCTCGAAGATCTCATCACCGAAGAGACGATGGTGGTCACGATCTCGCACAACGGCTACATCAAACGCACGCCGGCCAGCACCTACCGCGCGCAGCGCCGCGGCGGCAAAGGGATGCTCGGGGCGCGGGCGGACGAAGAAGATCCGATCCAACATCTGTTCGTCGCCAGCACGCACGCCTATCTGCTGTTCTTCACGAACAAAGGCAAGGTCTACTGGCAGAAGGTCTACGACCTGCCGCAGTTGGGACGCGACAGCAAGGGGCGGAACATCGTCAACCTGCTCAATCTCGCGCCGGACGAGCGCATCGCCGACTGCCGCGCGGTACGCGACTTCGACCAGCCGGGACACTTTTTGATGATGGCCACCCGCAGCGGGCTGGTGAAGAAGACGCCGCTCGACAAGTACAGCCGCCCGCTCAAGAGCGGCATCATCGCCATCAAGCTCCGCGAGGACGATGAACTGGTCGATGTGTGCATCACCAAGCCGGGCGATGAACTGGTGCTTGCCACCGCCGGCGGCATGGCGATCCGCTTCAAGCAAGAGGACGCCCGCCCGATGGGCCGCAACACCAGCGGCGTCAAAGGCATTAATCTCCTCTCCGGCGATAGCCTGGTCGGCATGGTCGTCGCCGATCCCGAGGCCACGCTGCTGACGGCCACGGCCAACGGCTACGGCAAGCGGACCTACTTCGGCCCGAATGACCTCAACGGCGGCGAAGAAGTGGACGGCGATGAGGAAACCTCCTCCGGCCAGCGCTACCGCACGCAGCGGCGGGGCGGCAAGGGCTTGCGCGACATTAAAACGACCGACCGCAACGGCGCGGTGATCGGCATCGCCCGCGTCGATGATGGCGACGAGCTAATCATGATGACCGCCCGCGGCAAGCTGCAGCGAATTGCGGCGAGCGACGTGAATGTCATCGGCCGCAATACGCAAGGCGTGCGGATCATGGGACTCGACGAGGGGGACGCGCTGGCGGCCATTGTCCGCGTGCCGCGTGACGAGACGGTCGAGGAGCAAGCCCAAGCGATCGAGCAAAGCGCCCCCTGCCCCGCGCCGGCGGCCGCCGCTCCGGTCGAGCCGGTTGACGGCTCGGAAGAAGAGTAAGCGCCGAAAGCCCCCCGATCTCCCGACCGGGGCGGGACTTGGCAAATGGCCCTGGAAATTCTGGCACGAAAACAGGGACGCAGCTCTTTTTGGCGATCGCGCCGGATGCTTGCGGAAGCGGCGCGATCGAACTACTTTAAGAGGGATACTCTCCTTCGCGCTGCTGGGGCAGGACGCTCCCGTTCCCGGCATTAGGCGAGAAGGGCAGTCGTGGAGATGCGTGGCGGGCGGGGGCGCTGCCGCGCATCTCCCTGCTCGTGGCGGTCGGCGGCCCTGCCCTCCGTTTTCCTTCACCCCCTGTTTGTCGTGTCTCGGCCGTGCCCCAAGGCGCGCTGCCGAGGGAGAACCCCCTCTATGAAGATCGCTGTTGTAGGAACCGGCTATGTCGGTCTCGTCACCGGAACCTGTTTCGCCGATACCGGACAAGACGTGACCTGCGTCGATATTGACGAGCAGAAGATCGAGGGGCTGAAGCGGGGAGAGATCCCGATCTACGAACCGGGTTTGAAAGAACTCGTGCTGCACAACACGGCCACGCGGCGGCTGCACTTCACGACCGATCTGGCCGCGGCCGTCAAGCCGGCCAAGCTCGTCTACCTGGCCGTCGGCACGCCGCCGGCCGCCGATGGTTCGGCCGATCTGACGGCGCTCAACGCCGTGGTGGCTGCCGCCGCGCCGCATCTGCGCAGTGACGCAATCGTGGTCACCAAGAGCACCGTGCCGGTCGGCACCAATGCCCACATCTACGCGCGGCTGAAAGAACTGACCGGCCGCGAGTGCTTTGTCGCCAGCAATCCCGAGTTTCTCAAGGAAGGGGCGGCGATCGATGACTTCATGAAGCCCGACCGCGTGGTGGTCGGCGTCCGCGAACCCCAATCGGGCGAAGTGCTGCGCAAGCTTTACGAGCCGTTCCTGCGGACCGAAAAGCCTTTCCTCGTCATGTCGCCCGAAAGCGCCGAGCTAACGAAGTACGTCGCCAACGCGCTGCTCTCGACCAAGATCAGCTTCATCAACGAAATGGCAAACCTCTGCGAGAAGGTCGGCGGCGACATTAACGACGTGCGCCGCGGCATCGGCCACGACGCCCGGATCGGCTTTGCCTTCCTCTTCCCCGGCGTCGGCTACGGCGGAAGCTGTTTCCCCAAAGACGTGCGGGCACTCTCCTCGATCGCGCAGCGGCTGGGCGTCGCGCCGCGAATTCTCGACGCCGTGGACGAGGTGAACCAGAAGCAAAAGCTGGTCATGCAGACCAAAGTCGAAGAACATTTCGGCGACCTGAAAGGCAAGACGCTCGCCGTCTGGGGGCTGGCCTTCAAACCGCGCACCGACGACATCCGCGAAGCCCCGGCGCTGACTTTGATCGACCGCATGCTCCAGCTCGGCGCGAAATTGAACGTCCATGACCCGGAAGCGATGGACAACGTGCGGGCGATCTACGGCGACAAGCTCAATTACTGCGATCTGCCGCTGGAGTGTTTGCAAAACGCCGACGCGCTGGCGATCATGACCGAGTGGACGGAGTTCCGCCGGCCTGACTTCGAGCAGATGCGCACGCTTATGCGGAAGCCGGTCGTCTTCGACGGCCGCAACCTCTATGAGCCGCAGCAGATGCTCGAATGCGGCTTCACCTACTACAGCATCGGCCGCACCCCCGTGCGACCGGCCGAGCAAGCGAGCTAGAGGCTGGAGGCCAGAAGCTGGAGGCCATTCAGCTATAGGCTTTTACCTGTAGGCTTGTGGCTGTAGGCTCTAAGCTGAGGGCTTTTAGCCGTTGGCCTCCAGGCCACGCAAACCGCCGGCGCGCGACTGCTCCGTGAGCGCTTCTAGGAAGCATCACGATTCACAGTAGCGCCCGAAGCGGCTAAGGGGGCCTAGAGGCCGCGGGCGAAAAGCCGTTTCCACGCTTACAGCTTATAGCTCACGGCTCATAGCCTACAGCTCACAGCCTACCGCCTCTCACCGAATCGCTTCTTTCAACATCACATGATTCGGGATGCTGTGGCGATGCAGCAGACCGGCTTCTTCGCTTTCGATGATCGTGGCGACGGGGCCGACTTCGCGGACGGTGCCGCTGAGGCTGCCGAGCCGGACTTCATCGCCGGCTTGAAAACGCTGGCGAATGTAGTAGCCCGACAGAATGCCGCCCATCACGTCGCGGCCGCCGAGGCCGAACGCCAGTCCAAAGCCCAGGGCGATGCCGGCGAAGACGATCAGCAGCAGGTCTTCTAGCAGCGCGAACTCGATGTGAAGCTGGCCGAAGGCGGCGATGAACGTCATCAGCGCGAGGACGTAGTAGCAGCCGGTCGCCAGTTGCTCGGCATAGCTCAGCCCCACGCGGTCGGCACTGGTGGCGACGATGCCGCGGACAAAGTTCGCCAGCAGCAAGCCGACCACGACCACGACGGTCGCCACGAGCAGATGGGGGATGTAGTTCACCACCTCTCGCATCGCGTCGGAGATGACCTGCAAGCCCAGCGTACCGAAGGCGGCCATGATGAAGACGCTCATCAGCAGCCAGAACACGATCAATCCCAGAATCGCCGGCACGTTCCGCGCGATGCCGACCTGTTTCATCGAAGCGGCCAAGCCGCTCCGCTCGGCGGCGATTTGCAGGCCGATCGTTTCGCACAGCGCGGTGGCCGCGCGGGCAAGCAGCTTGGCGACGAGATAGCCGACCACCAACAGCAGCAGAGCCGCAATCGCTCGCGGCGCGAGTTCAATCATGGGCGCGAAGGCCTCTTGAAAGCTGTTGCTGAACTGCTGCGTCACCGTATCAACTGTGTCCATCGCCACGTTCGGCTGGTGCGCTTCGGGCGTAGCGGGTGCAATTACCGTTGCCATTGCTGTTCTCCTGTTACTCGTACTTGTCTTGTTCTCCGCGCGGGCGCGGAGAGGGATACTTGCCAGTCAACGTAAAGCCGATCGCGCCGATGACCGTGCAGCCGAAGTGGACGCACGCCCACGGCAGCGCTCGCAACAGTAGGTCCGCCAGATGAGTCACGAGCAAGTTGGCGTTCAGCCGCTCGTGGATCTGGCGATCAAACTCCTCGGGCAGCGGCGGAATCTCCCGCGCTGCCAGTTGATCGAGTAGGTTCTTGGACATCCGCTCTTTCCGCTTGCGATTTTTCTTGCGGCGGCTCAGTCGAGCGCCGCTTCGGGCCAGCGCTGTTTGAGTTTTTCTTTCGCGCGGCTGAGCCGCATTTTGCAGGCGCTCGGGGTGAGTCCGAAAATTTCCGCGAGTTCCTCGTAGCTGTAGTCCTCGCCGTATTTGAGAATCAGCATCGCGCGATCCTCCTCGTCGAGCACTTCGAGAATCTGCATCAAGTCGATCGCCACCGCCGGTTCGGGCGACGCATCGGCCTGCTCATTCGACTCGTGGTGGAGCGTTTCGTCGGCGACCGGGAGCACATGCTTTTCACGCCGGCCCCGGTTGCGGCGAAGGTTCAAGCTCGTGCGCACGGCGATGCCATGCACCCAGGTCGAGTACTTGCTGCGCGCGGCGAATTGGGTTCGGCCGGTGAACAGCCGCACAAACACTTCCTGAGCCGCATCGTGCGCGTCGTGCTCGCTGCCCAGCAGCCGGTAGCAGATCCGCCACACCCGCTGCCGGTAGCGCTCCAGCAGTTCGACAAACGCCGGACCGTCGGAGCCTTCGCGTGCGGCCAGCGCGGCCAGCTGCTCGTCGCTGAGCGAGTTGTTCTTGAGTGTCCCCTCCAATGCCGCAACCCCTCCCGAGCCGGACTCTTCCTTGCATCCGAGCACACGTTGAGTACCCTCAAGCCGCGTGGGCGGTCACCAAAAAATTCGCGGGGGAGCGAGAGAAAGCCGCTAAGCCCCGAGCACAGCAAGGCTTAGCGGCATGCGAATTTTTTCCCGCCGCCGCCGATCCGACCAGAAGCGGCCGGCACGGTCAAGGTCAGGTTATACCGGCCGCGAAGGAAGCGCGGGCAAGAGCAGCCTACGGGTGCCACTGCTGGCTTGTCCAGCAGTGCCGTGGCTGGG
>CAYZVT010000105.1:0-12739 GCA_964481585.1 uncultured Pirellulales bacterium | reverse complement strand
GCGGAGCACATCGAGGATATGCGCCTTTTGGACTTCCCCCAGATCGTCGACCGAGGCCAGCGGAGGCGGTCGGCCGCTCGCGCCGCTTTCTGATTGGCTGCCGCGAAGCTCTTGCTGCAGTCTCCGATTCTCCCGCTTCAGCTCGGCATGTTCGGCCGCCGAGCGCAGCAGCGTCTCCAGCGAAGCGAGCGAGATGGGCTTGCCGAGCAGCCCGAAGACGCGAACCGGCAGCGTTTCGAGGGGCGGTGCTGCTGTTGCCGGTTCCGTTACAAGAACCAGTTCACAGCCTGCGTCTCCGAGCGTCTGCAACGGCTCGTGCAAAGCGGCAGCGGCGGTCTTCCAGTCGAGCAACACCACGTCGAAGTGCCGTTGCCGCTGGATTGCCACCGCCTCGTCGAGCGTGCGGGCCTGCACCACCTGATGGCCTCGGCGCAGAAGCTCGGTGGCGAGCGAGCCGGGCAGCTCCTCGTCGGCTCCGACGACCAGCAGTTGAACGTGCTTTCCGTTCTCCACACCTTGCTCCACCTGCACAGGCAGTTTCTGGCGGCAGGCTACGCCGGCGAAGGCGTACCCTTCACGCCCCAACACGGGGAATGCAACTACTATGCCGGACGAGTGGCGGGGACAGGCCCCGCTGGCGCACGCCACCACGCCGCCCAAACCCTCACGGAAAAGGTGCACTTTTCCAGGTTTGGTATTCGAATTGCACTGACGTATATTGTGCATTCAGACCAGCCGGCGCGGCTGCCGGAGCCATGTCCCGAGCGAAATGGAGTCGGATGATGCACGCCAAAAAGATTCTTTTTCCCACCGATTTTTCACCGGCCAGCGCGGCCGCGCTGGGTTACGCTTCCTCGCTCGCTCGCGACGCGGGGGCGAAGCTGCTTATCGTCCATGTGGAGGAGGCTCCGCTGGCCTACGGGGCGGGGGAGCTTTATTACGAGCCGGTCGATGTGGTGCGTCCCGGGCTGGAGCAGACGCTCCAGCGCGTGCGGCCAACGCTGCCGGAAGTAGACTGCGAGCATCATCTGCTCCTCGGCGGTCCGGCTCAGGAACTGGTTGGACTGGCCGAACGGGAGAAGGTCGACCTGATCGTGATGGGCACCCACGGCCGGACCGGGCTTTCGCGGTTGTTGATGGGCAGCGTGGCGGAAGAAGTCGTCCGCCGCGCACCGTGCCCGGTCTTCACGCTCCGACAGCCCGAAGCCCAGTCGCCACCGAGCGACCGCTAAGCCGGCATGGTGCCTGGTCGGCAATGCCGGCCCCCCAACGTCCAGTAGGAAGGCCACCATGAATAGCGCCCTTGAACGCCTGTTGAGCCTGCGTGTCTCCCAAGTGATGACCAAGCGCGTGATCGAGGTCTCGCCCCACCAGACGCTCGCCGAAGCCGCTACACTGCTGAGCAAACACAGCCTCTCCGGCGCGCCGGTCGTGGACGAACTCGGCCACTGCGTGGGGATTTTGACGGCGACCGACTTTCTGGTCCAGGAGGGACGCCTGGCCGAGTCCTCCCAAGATCGTCCGCTGCCGGGTAAGGATCTCGAGATCCGCAGCGACAGCGAGGAAGAGCCGATCCACATGGATACGGTGGACCACGAATTTGTACGTCATCATATGTCCGATCATGTCGAGTCGGTGGACAAGGACATGACGCTGCTCAACGCGGCGCGCAAGATGTGCGACCTGCACGTACACCGTCTGCCGGTGCTCGACGAGCGGCAGCATGTGCTCGGGATGATTAGCTCGCTCGACATCGTGGCCGCGTTGGTGCAGGCGACGGAGGAATAGCGAGCAAGGCCCCGGCTCTTTCGCCGCGCCGGCGTGTTGCCTACACTGGCGGCACGATGAATGCTCCTGCGCCCGACGACTGGCGTCCCACCGCCTCCTGGGAGAATCTGCGCCGCCGCAGCGCGCTGCTGCAGCGACTCCGCGAGTTTTTTGTTGCGCGCGGTTTTTTAGAGGTGGAGACGCCGCTGCTGTCGCGCGAAAGCGTGGTGGATCGGCATCTTGACCCATTTGAGAGCACCTATTTCCCCGGCGGGGTGGCGGCGCGCGAGCAAGGCGAGACGCTCTATCTGCAAACCTCGCCCGAAGCGGCGATGAAGCGGTTGATGGCGGCCGGCGGCGAGGCAATCTTTCAGGTGACGCGCTCCTTTCGCAACGCCGAGCGCGGCCGGCGGCACAACCCCGAGTTTACGCTCGTCGAGTGGTATCGCCGGGGCGACTCGATGCAGGCAGGCATGGAACGGCTCGACACGCTCCTCCAAGCCCTGCTCGGCACCTCTGCGGCCGAACGGCTCACCTACCGGGACGCCTTCCAGCGGTACTTGAACCTCGACCCGCACGCGGCGACGCTTTCGCAGCTGCAAAGCGCCGCAACGGAACAGGGAGTCAGTGCCCCGCCGGGCTTTGAAGAAGCAGACCGGGACTCCTGGCTGCAACTGTTGCTCGTGGAGCGGGTCGAACCGCACCTGGGGCAAACGCGGCCGACGCTGCTCTGCGACTATCCGCCCTCGCAAGCCGCGCTGGCGCAAGTGCGGCCCGGACCGCCGGCGGTCGCCGAGCGCTTTGAACTCTACTACCAGGGCATCGAGCTAGCCAACGGCTTTCACGAGCTGCTCGACGCCGACGTGCTCCGCCGCCGCATGGCCGAAGAAAACGCCGGCCGCCTGCGCGAGGGCAAAGCGCCCCTGCCCGGCCCCGCACGGCTCTTGGCAGCCATGCAGCACGGGCTGCCAAGCTGCTGCGGCGTCGCGCTCGGCTTTGACCGCGTGGCGATGCTCGCCGTTGGCGCGAAATCGATCGACGAGGTGGTGGCGTTTCCGATCGAGCGAGCGTAGTGGGAAGGCGGAGGGCGGAGCCAAAAAGCGGAAAGCGGGCCGTGCGGCTCGCTACGCGACCGTCGGCAGCGAGCGGTGGAAGTGGACGTGCTTCCAGCGGCCGTCTTGTTTTTGCCAGAGGCGGGTTTCTTCGTAGCTGCTGGTGACGACGCGACCCGTCGCGTCGGCGTGTTGCACGAGTCGCGTGTAGGCCACCAGCGCCACCTCGCCCATCAGCCGCACGTGTGGGCTGGCGAGGGTCGTGTTGCGGGGGCCATCGGCCGCTCCGAGATCGAAGTAGTAGCGATGAAAATCCATCCCCTCGACCAGATGCCCCCGTGCTTCTGGCTCGAAGCAGGTGATGGCTGGATCACAAAGTTGCTCGTAGGTCGCCCAATCGGCGGCGGCAATGCTCCGCAGCAGGCGCTGGGTCAGTTGAATCAACTCGGCACGCTCATCGGCCATAAAAACGTCTTTCACGATCAGGGTTGAATGGAGAGGTAGAAGGGGAATCCTCGCGAACTCACGGCTCTCCGGCCTGGAGGCCGCAGGCCAAAAGGGCGAAACGCTTCGCTGCAGCAAGGGAAGTCGGTCAAGCCTCTTTTCGCTCTAGCGTGACGAAGCTGTAGGCATAGTCGTTTTTCTCGTCCGGCTCGTGGCGTTCTTCGTCGACAACTTGCCACGGCTTGGAATCAAACGTGGGAAAATACGTATCGCCATCCACGCGGGCATGCACGCGGGTCATGTACAGCCGCGTCGCCAGCGGCAAGGTCTGCTCGTAGATTTCGCCGCCGCCGATGACGAACACTTCGTCTTGCTCGGCGACCAGCCGCAGCGCTTCGTCCAGATGGTGCGCGACGAGCACCCCCTTGGGCAAATCGAGCGATTCTTGGCGCGTGATGACGACCGAAGTGCGGCCCGGCAGCGGGCGGCCAATCGAGTCGTAGGTCTTCCGTCCCATGAGCAGAGGATGCCCCATCGTCAGCCGCTTGAAGCGCTTCAGGTCGGCCGACAAATGCCAGGGCATGCCGCCTTCGCGGCCGATCACGCGGTTGTCGGAGATGGCGACGAGGATCGAGAGCTTCATACGGCGACCGGCGCGGCGATGTGCGGATGCGGATCGTAACCTTCGAGCGTGAAGTCCTCGAAGCGGAAATCAAAAATCGACCGCACCTCCGGCCGCAAGCGCATCGTCGGCAGCGGCCGCGGCGTGCGCGACAGTTGCAGCCGAGCTTGCTCCAGGTGGTTCTCGTAAAGGTGCGCGTCGCCGAAGGTGTGAATAAATTCGCCCGGCAGCAGGTCCGTCACCTGGGCGACCATCAGCGTCAGCAGTGCGTAGGACGCGATATTAAACGGCACGCCGAGAAACACGTCGGCGCTGCGCTGGTACATCTGGCACGACAGCCGGCCTTCGGCGGCGTAGAACTGAAACAACAGATGACACGGCGGCAGCGCCATCTGCGGCACTTGGGCGACGTTCCACGCGCTGACGATCAGCCGCCGCGAGTCGGGATTCGTCTTGATCTGGTCGATGAGCTGCTGAATCTGATCGACGTGCCCGCCGTCGTAGGTCGGCCAGCTTCGCCACTGGTAGCCATAGACCGGCCCCAGTTCGCCCTGCGCGTCTGCCCACTCGTCCCAGATCGAAACTTTATTCGCTTTGAGGTACGCGGTGTTCGTGCTGCCTTGCAGGAACCAGAGCAGCTCATGCACGATCGAGCGTAGATGGAGTTTTTTGGTCGTCACCAGCGGGAAGCCCGCGGCCAGGTCGAAGCGCATCTGATAGCCGAAGATGCTCCGCGTGCCGGTCCCGGTGCGGTCGGCTTTGCGCGTGCCGCGTTCGAGCACGTGCCGCATGAGGTCGAGATACTGCTGCATGGGGCGGGTCCGTGGCGCGCTGGCGACTTTACTTTTTTGCCATCAGCTCTTCGACGAGCTTGGCCAGCAGCTTCGGGTCGTCTTGCTTTTGAAGGTGCTGGATGCGCGAGGCGGGGATTTTGAGCTTTTCCAGCGCGGCGGTCAGTTGCTTCCAGACCGCCGCCCGCTTCTTCCCTTCGGCCAGGTAGAGTTCCGTGACCAGTTCGCTCAACCGCTGGAGCGAGATGGCCTCGCGGTTGTCGTAGTAATTTTTGATAATGTTTTGCTGGTAGCGAGAGTACTGCTTCGCCATCGCTCCATCCTTTGCTGAACGAAAACCCATCCTCGCGCAGGAGGCCATTGTGACGAATCGGGAAGCGGCAAGCCAGAGCAAAAGCCGGCCGCGCCGAAGCCCGCCCTGCCCAGCGGGGCCAGCATGAGGTATTTTAGCGGTCAGCCGTCAGCGGTCAGCGGTCAGAGAGGAAGGGGCTGGGGATCGGGGACTAGGGATCAGGGAGCAATCAACAGTCAGAAAGAATCTCGCATCGCCGCCAGGCCCGCTTTCCGCTTTCCGCTTTTCTGGCTCCGCCCTCCGCCCTCCGCCTTCCCATGCCTTCCCGCTCCTCCTTCGCCGGCCTGCGCATCACGAGCCTCGGCACGCTCGCCAGTCGGCTGCTGGGCATGGTGCGGGACGTGGCCACCGCCGCGCTGTTTGGCTTGGCAGGGGGTGGGGTGATGGACGCCTTTGTGGTGGCCTTTCGCATTCCCAATCTTTTTCGACGGCTGTTTGGCGAAGGGGCACTGGCGGCGAGTTACCTGCCGGTCGTCGCGGCAGAACTAGAACGCGACCGCCGCGCCGCCTGGCGGCTGGCGAGCGTCACGCTCACCTGGCTCACCGTCGTGCTCGTGGCGCTTCTGCTGTTAGCCGAGGGGATCTTTGCGGCGATCTATCTGGCAAGCGACGCGCCGCAGACGCGGCTGCTCGCCGGGCTGGCGGCGACGATGATGCCCTACATGGTGCTGATCTGCCTGACCGCCCAACTGGCCGCCACGCTGCACGCGCTATCGCATTTCACGATGCCGGCCGTCGCGCCGATCATGCTGAACGTCTGCTGGCTGTTGGGCATCTGGCTCGTCGCGCCGTGGTTTGAATCGAAAGCCGCGCAGGCGTATGTCGTCGCCGTCAGCGTGCTCGTCTCGGGCCTCTTGCAACTGGGCCTACAACTGCCGCCGCTACGACGAGCCGGCTTTCGCTTTCACTATGACTTCGCGGGGAGCCGTGCGGCGCTGGGGCGGATCGTGCGGGCACTGTTGCCGATGATGTTTGGTCTGGCGGTTGTGCAACTGAACACGCTCGTCGATGTGCTGATCGCCTGGGGCTTTTCCGCCTCGCCCACGTCGGGGAGCACGATCGACTGGCTCGGCGGCGTGCCCTATCCGCTTGCCCAGGGAGCTGCGGCCGCCGTCTATTACGGCGAGCGACTGTACCAGTTTCCGCTCGGGATGCTGGGCATCGCGGTCGCCACGGTGATTTTCCCGCTCCTCAGCCGCCACGCCGCGCGGGGCGATTTTGCGCGGCTTGGGGCGGATTTGACGCTGGGACTACGGCTCGTCGCCTTCGTCGCTCTGCCGGCGAGCCTGGGGCTGATCCTGCTTGCCCGGCCGCTGGCGGCGCTGCTCTTTCAGCACGGCGAGTTCACGGCCGAAGATGCCGCGCGGACGGCCGACATGATCGCCGGCTACGGGGCGGGCGTGTGGGCGTACTGCGCGCTGCCGGTGCTCGTGCGGGGGTATTACGCGGTGGGCGAGCAGCGGCTGCCTGTCAAGCTCGGCGCGGCGATGGTCGGCTTCAATCTGGTGAGCAGTTTGCTGCTCATCTGGCCGCTGGGGGAGTTTGGGCTGGCGCTGACGACTTCGCTCTCGGCGGCGATCCAGGTCGTGCTGCTGGCGCTTTTTTTCTCGCGTCAGAGCAGCCCCATCGGCTGGAGCGCGATCGGCCGCACACTGCTCAGGGCCACGCTGGCGACGCTCGTCATGAGTGCCGTCTGCGTGGGAACGCTGCTCTTGCTGCCGGAGACCGAAGGGCTAGTCGGCCGGCTCGCGGCGGTCGTCGCGCCGCTCGTGACGAGCGTGCTGGCCTACTTCGCGGTTGCTGGGCTGCTCGGAGCCGAGGAGTTGCCGCTTTTGCTGCGCGGCCGGGAGGGTGGCAGGGGCGCACCGCGCTAGCGGAAGCCCCCGATGGTGATGGTGGATGGTGGATTTTGAATGGTGGATGGGGGTGGCACCCGGCGTTCCCGCGCAGGCGGGAATCCAGTGGTCAGCGGTCAGCCATCAGCGCGGTTGCTCGACGGGGGCTTCCGCTCCTCGCGGTGCGCCCCCGCCACCCGGCGGCGGAGTCGCGCCAGCGCAGTGTGGCAACCGGCCGCGGCGGCCGTTATAATTCATTGTACTTCGCGGGCCGCGCTGCCCTGTCGGCCTGTGCTGTGGGTTCCGATCTTTTCTGTGCGAGAGCCGCCATGCCGATCGTGAAGTTCATCCGCGAGAAGAAAGAAATCGAGGTTCCCCAGGGGAGTAACCTCCGCACCGAGGCGAGGAAAGCCGGCGTGGATCTCTATCCCCACATTCACAAAATCGCCAACTGTCGCGGCCTGGGCACGTGCGGCAGTTGTCGCGTGCTCATCACCAAGGGGGCGGAAAACGTCAGCCCGATGGGCACCTGGGAGAAGATTCGCTTCAAGTGGGTGCCGGACATCGCCCCGCTCGCCTACCTGGGCAACGAGGACACGATGCGGCTGGCCTGCCAGTGCCAGGTCAGCGGCGACATCGAGGTCCAGACGCAACCGCCGCTGAATCTTTTCGGCGAGAACTTTTTTAGCTAACGCTCGCCGGCTTTCGGCCCGTCTGAACGATCTCTCCATGAAGCTCATCGTCGCCGTCGTCAAACCCTTTCTCGTGGAAAAGATTTTGGAGAGTCTGCGCCGCGCTCCGCTCGAAGCGTGCAGCGTGCGCGAAGTGAAAGGCTACGGCCGGCAAAAAAGCTATCTCGACCAGTACGGCGACAGCGAGTACTCGCTCGCCTTTCTGCCGAAAGTGGAAATCTCGCTCTGGGTCGATGACGTGCGCGTGGAGGAAATCGTGCGCAAGATCGTCGAGGTCGCCCGCACCGGCCGCATGGGCGACGGCAAGATTTTTGTGCTGCCAGCCGTGACCGGCGAAGAAGCAATTGATCTAGCCACCGCCGCGCGGGCGACGTAGCTACGAAGCCACCTGCCCGGCCGGCGCTTCTTCGGCAAAGAGCCGTTCAAAGCGGCGGCGGTTTTCGCGGGTCGCTTCGCCGGTGCGCTGGAGCAAGTTGGCCGGGTTGGCCTCGCCCAGCAGATACGCCAGGCGGCGCAGCTCGCGCTCGTCTTCGGGCATTTCGTGGCGCCCGGCGGCATCCAAGAGCCGGATGCGCGACTCGACCGCGCGCAGCTGGGCGTAGCTCTGGCTGTAGTGCCGGTAGTCTTCATCCGAGACATACCCGCCGGCGTGCAGGGCGTCGAGCGCTTCGAGCGTGCCGGGGACGCGGACCGATGGATCGCGGCCGCCGTACTTGAGCTGGAGCATCTGCACCACAAATTCCACGTCCACCGTGCCGCCCGGTCCGCGTTTCAGGTTGCGCCGCTGGGCGGTTTCTTCTAGCCGCAGCCGCATTTGGCGAATCTGCGTGCTGTACTCGGGCTTCCACGGCAGTCCGTAAGCCGCCTCATGCACCGCTTCCATCACCTGCTTTGCGGCGACGGGAGCACCATGGATCACGCGGGCTTTGCAGAGCGCTTGCCGCTCCCAGAGTTGCCCCGAACCTTCGGCGAAGTAGCGGCGGAACTCGTCGATCGGCACGGCGAGCGAGCCGCTCCTCCCGGTCGGCCGCAAGCGGGGGTCGATCTCAAAGAGCTTGCCGTAAGGCCCCAGGTGGTTGGCCACCTTGATGATCCGCTGCCCTAGCTCGCTGAAAAAGTGCTGGTTCGTGGTCGGATTCTGCCGTAGGGCGCGGCGGCTGGGGGCGGTCATGCCGTCGGCTTCGTAGAGAAAGACGAGATCGAGATCGCTATGGTAATTCGGCTCCTGGCCGCCGAGTTTGCCCAGCGCGAGGATCACCAGTTCCGATGGCTGCCCCGCGCGCAGCCCCGCGCCGATCGTCGGCGGTCCGAATTTCTCGACGAGCTTGGCGTACTCGCTGCGCGTGATTTGCTTCAAGCACGCCTCGGCAATGTCGGACAGCGCCCGATGCGTCTGCCGGATGTCATCCTTGCCCAAAATGTCGCGTACGCCGACGCGCAGATGCTGCGCGTTTTTGAAGCTGTGCAGAATCGGCATCATGTCTTCCGCGCCCCGGCACAGTTCGGCGAGGGTTGCTTGCAGCATGTCAAGCGTCGGCAGCCGCTGGAGCAGCATGCTGTCCATCAGCTCGTCGATCATGCCCGGATTGCTTGTCAGGATGTTCGACAGGTACGGGCTTGCCGAACAGAGCCGGACGTACAAACTCAGCGACGGGGGATTGAAGCTGAATAGCTCCCACAGCACGCCCTTGCCGCCGAGCGAATCGCTGACGCGGCTGAGGCTCACCAGCGTCGAGTCAGGATCGGGCGTAGTGGCAATCGCCGGCAGCAGCCGCGGCGCAATCGCGGCCAAGAAGTGCCGGCAACGCCGCGTCGAGAGGAAGCGGATGCGCTCGGTCGCCAGCGTCATCAAGTTCTGATACGCCGCCTCCACATCGCGGAAGCCGTACTTGCCGAGCACCTCGTTGATCCGCTGCGGCGAAGGACTGGGATCGTTCACCAGATCGACTTCCGGCTCGGTGTGGGCCTCATCGCCGAAGGCGTCGTGCAACAGATGGTCGAGAATTTTGCGGTTCAGCTCGCTCTTGCTGTTCAACTCGCTCTCAAAGGCTTCCAGAGCCGAGCGCTGCGAATTGGTCTGGTAGCCCAGGCGAATCGCCATCTTGCGCATTTCGTCGCGATGGCTGGGCAGGATATGCGTTTGCAGATCGAACATGATCTGCAGCCGATGCTCGATCTTGCGGAGCAGGCGGTAGTTTTCTTCAAGGATCGTCCGCTCCTGAAACGTCAGGCAGCCGTTTTGTTCGAGCTTGGCGATGGCCTCCAGCGTGTTGCCGGTACGAACCTCGGGAAGCGTGCCGCCGTTAACCAATTGCAAGAACTGAATCACAAACTCCACGTCGCGGATACCGCCCCGGCCGGCTTTCAGGTCGCGGTCATTGCCCTGCGCGCGGTGCTGCTTCTCGATCCGCCGCTTCAGCGCTTTGATGCCCGTGATGTCGGCCAAACTGAGATAGCGGCGATAGATCCAGGGCTGAAGCTGTGCGAGGAATTCGCGGCCCAAGTCGAGCGCGCCGGCAATCGGGCGGGCTTTGATGTAGGCTTGCCGTTCCCAGGTGCGGCCGTAAACGTCGTAGTAGTGCAGCGCCGAAGAAACGGTACAGGTGAGCGGCCCCTGCGAGCCTTCCGGCCGCAGCCGCATATCGACCCGGTACGGGCTGCCCAACGCGGTGCTCTCGCTCAGCAGCCGCACGAGGTCGCGGCCGAGCCGTTCAAAGAACTCGCTATTGGACTGGCTACGGGGGCCGTCGGTCTTGCCTTCCTCGTCGTAGAGGAAGACGAGATCAATATCGCTGGAATAGTTCAGTTCCTCACCGCCGAGCTTGCCGAGCGCCAGCACCACGAACCGCGCCGGCTGCCCTTCGATCGTGCGGGGAGCACCGCGCAGCGCGACATGCTTCCGCCAAGCGGTGCGGAGCGCGGCCTCGACAATCGCGTCGGCCAAGTAAGAAATCTGCCGCGTCACGACTTCCAGCGACAGCTTGCGAACGATGTCGCCATAGGCGATGCGGAGCGTCTCACGATGCTTGTAGCGGCGGATAGCCCGCATCACATCGACCTCGTCGCGCAGCACCGCGACCTCGCTGGCCAATTCCTTCACCAATTCATCGCGGGCGACCGGCACGCCTTCAGTCATACGAAGCAAGTCGTACGCTTCGTTATCGCGGACGAGCAGATCGCTGAGGTACTGGCTCGTGGAAAAAATTTGCAGCAGCGTCGGCAGCGCTTCCGGGTCGCGCTCAAAGAGCGTGGCGAGCACGAGCGGATTGCGCGAGGCGTCGATGAACCGCTCCAAGTTGTTCAGCGCCATGTCCGGGTCGCTCAGCCGGGGCAGTTCCGCCGCAAGCTGGCCGCAGATCACCCCTAGCAGATCGAGCGGCACGCCCCGCGTGGCGATGCGGACCAGATTGGCGTGCCCTCGCCGAGGATTGCGCAGAGCGAGACTTTCGAGCCAAGCGGTCGCCTGCTCGTAGTCATCGAGATAGTCATGCAGCCGCGAAGTGTCCATCAAACTCATGGTTCCAGCGCTTCTTCGCCCGCGGCGTCCACGCCGGATAGCTGTCAGCCGTCAGCGGCAAGAGCCGTCATTCCTGCGCGGGCGGGAATAAGGACGGCCGCAAGGCTTCCGCCTTCCGCCCTTCGCGTCGGGGGCTTCCGCTCCTCGCGGTGCGCCCCCGCCACCCCTGGCGCTCGTTACCCCAAAGTATATACTTCCGGCCCGACTTCTTCGGTGACGACCGAGCCAAAGAGCGTAAAGGGGGAGGTGTCATAAATGGTGATCGGCAACATCTGTCCGACCTGCCGGCGGTTTCCTTCAAAAACCACGATCCGATCGCAGTGCGTGCGGCCGGTCAATTGCACCAGCGGCCCTGGCTGGCCCTCTTTCTGGCTCGTCTTGCTCGGCCCTTCGACCAGCACTTCCACCTGGCGGCCAAGGAACTTGTGGTTGTCCTGCTCGCTGATCGCGTTCTGAATCTCTAGCAGTTCGTTGTTGCGGCGCTTCTTGACCTCTTCCGGCACGTCGTCCGGGTAAAGCTCGGCCCCCTTGGTGCCAGGGCGTTCGCTGTACTTGAAGATGAAGCTGTTTTTGAACCGCGACTCGCGCACCAGATCGCAGGTAAGCTGAAAGTCTTCCTCCGTCTCGCCGCAAAAGCCCACGATAAAATCGCTCGTCACCGCCACGCCGGGAATGCTCGCATAGACGCGGGCCAGCATCTCGCGGTACTCGGCCGCCGTATAGCCGCGCTTCATCCGCTTGAGCATCGCGTCCGAGCCACTCTGCACCGGCACGTGCAGATACTTCGACACTTTCGGCAGATCGCGGACGACCTGGAGTAGATCGTCGGTCATGTCCTTCGGGTAGTTGGTGACGAACTTGAGCCGCTGGAGCCCTTCGATCTCATGCAGCTGCGCGAGCAGATCGGCCAGCCGCGTCGTGCGCTCGCCTTCGCGGTAGCGGTAGCTGTTGACGGTTTGCCCCAGGAGCGTAATTTCCTTGCAGCCCTCGCTCGCCAGTTGCCGCGCTTCGGCCAGGATGTGTTCGGGGGGCCGGCTTTGCTCCGGTCCGCGCACGCTCGGCACGATGCAGTAGGTGCAAAACTTGTCGCAGCCGATCATGATCCGCACATAGGCCTGATACGGCGTCGGCCGCATCGCCGGATCGCGCAGCGGATCGTAGCTTTCATGGCTACGGGCAATCTGCTCCCGCGAGCCGTCGCGGCGGCCGAGGCTGACTTCCATCCGTGGCCCCGACCCGTCTTGAATCTCGCGGATCAACTGCGGCACCTGATGCAGTTGCCCAGGGCCGACGATCAGATCGACGTAGGGAGCGCGCTTAAAAATCAGCTCGCGGTCCTTTTGGGCCATGCAGCCGAGGACGCCGATGATCTTTTGCGGGTTGTGCGTTTTGGCGTGCTTCAAGCGTCCCAGCGCGCTATAGATTTTGTCCTCGGCGTGTTGGCGGACGCTGCACGTGTTGAATAGGATCGTGTCGGCTTCGGACTTGCTCGCCGTCAGCTCGTAGCCCTCCTTGCGGAGCGAGGCCACGACCAGTTCGCTGTCGAGCAGGTTCATCTGACAGCCGACGGTTTCGATGTAGAGCTTTTTAGGTGGACTCATCGCAATCAACCGCTGCGGGATATATCCCCAGCCGTAGTTAATCGGCCGGCTTTTACTAGGCGGCGC
>CAYZVT010000104.1:0-12748 GCA_964481585.1 uncultured Pirellulales bacterium | reverse complement strand
TCGCCCACGAAGTCGGGTTTCCCGTGCTCATCAAAGCAGTCGCCGGCGGCGGCGGGCGGGGCATGCGCGTGGCCGGCAACGATCTGGCGCTGAAGTCGGCCCTGCAGGCCGCACGCACCGAAGCCGAAGCGGCCTTCGGCAATGGGGCGGTTTATCTCGAAAAGTACATCGAACACCCCCGCCACGTCGAAGTGCAGGTGATTGCCGACCATCACGGCAATGTGGTACACCTGTGGGAGCGGGATTGCTCGGTCCAGCGGCGTCACCAGAAGCTGATCGAGGAAAGCCCGGCCCCCAACCTCCCCGAAAAAACCCGCACCGCGATGTGCGAAGCGGCGGTGCGGATGATCCGCGAAGCCGATTACCACAACGCGGCGACGGTCGAGTTCATCGTCGATCGCGACGGCAACTTTTACTTCATCGAGGTCAACGCCCGTATCCAGGTCGAGCACCCGGTTTCCGAAATGGTCACGGGGGTCGATCTGATTAAGACGCAGATTCGCGTGGCGGCGGGCGAGCCGCTGCCGTTTCAGCAAGAGGATATTCTCCACCATGGCTGCGCGATCGAGTGCCGCATCAATGCCGAAGATCCGCAGCGCAACTTTCAGCCCAGCCCCGGCAAGATTGAACGGCTGATCGTGCCCGGTGGGTTTGGAGTGCGGTTCGATTCCCATGCTCATAGCGGCTATGTGGTGCCGCCTTACTATGATTCGATGATCGGCAAGCTGATCGTCCACCAGCCGACTCGCGAACAAGCCATTGCCTGCATGCAGCGAGCGCTGGCCGAGCTGCGCGTCGACGGCATCAAAACCACCCAATCCATCCATCAAGAAGTGCTCAGCCATTCCGCCTTCGTCGAAGCCCGCATTGATACCACTTGGGTCGAGCGGACGTGGAATCTGGCGAAAAGCTAAAAGCGGATTTCCTCGCTGGCGCGCGGGGCAAAAAAGGAATTGCATTGATCCCCAGTCCCAAACAAGCTGAAAGCTGACCACTGAAAGCTAAAAACTGAAAGCTAAAGCGATGACCGAGAAAGAACACGTCAAGACGTTGTCCCGTCCGCCGAAGGCCGAGCATAGCTTCCGTCGCGCGGCGATTCTGTTTGCCGGCGGTCCGGCTCCGGCGGCCAACGCCGTGATTTCCGCCGCGGCCGTGTCGTTCCTGCGGAACGATATTCAGGTGCTCGGCATCCGCTACGGCTACTCGAATCTCGTGCAGTTCGGTCCGGACCGCCCGATGGTCAAGGACCAGGACTACTCCATCATCGACCACAAGATGCTCGGCCGCACCCGCAACACGCAGGGCATCATGATCGGCACCGCGCGGACCAACCCCGGCAAGCACGTTTCCAGCCCCGCGCACCTGGACGACCCGGAGCGTTCGGCGCCGCTGCGCACGGTGTATGAAGCCCTTTGCTCGCTGGAGGTCGATCTGCTGATTTCGATCGGCGGCGATGACACGCTGAAGACGGCGAACAAGCTCAAAATGTTCCAAGACCGTCTGCCCGCCGATAGCAAGCGCATCCCGGTCGTGCATCTGCCCAAGACGATCGACAACGACTACATGGGCATCGACTTCACGTTCGGCTACTTCACGGCGGTCGATACGCTCGCCGGCGAAATCCGCAACCTGCTGGCCGACGCCGAATCGACCGGCTCGTATTTTCTCGCTGAAACGATGGGCCGCAGCGCCGGCTGGCTCGCCTACGGAGCCGGCATCGCTGGCGAAGCGAGCCTGACGATCAGCGTCGAGGACATCACCGGCAAATATCTGGAACACGAGGAAGTCGCCGACTCCGAAACCGGCGAAACCCGTCGCCGCCCCGTGATGCGCGTCGAGGAGGTCGTCAAGCGGATCGTCGCCACGATGCGCGTCCGCGAAGAGTCCGAAGGCAAACGCTACGGCATCATCGTCATGGCCGAGGGCCTGGCTGAATTTCTCCCCAACAGCTACTTGGCTGGCGTCCCCCGCGACGACCACGGGCATATCAACATTAGCCAAATCAACCTGGGCCGTCTGTTCGCCAAGCTCGTCTCGCAGGAGTACGCGAAACAGACGGGCCGCAGCCGCAAGATTACGGGGCTGCAACTCGGCTACGAAGCCCGCTGCGCGCGGCCGCACGCCTTCGACGTGATGCTCGGCAGCCAGCTTGGCGTCGGCGCGTATCGCGCCCTCGTCGAAGAACGCCTCAACGGCGTGATGGTCTCTGTCTCCGGACAGTTGGACCTGAACTACGTGCCGTTCGAGGAACTGGTCGATCCCGAAACGCTCGTCACCGTCGTCCGCTACGTCAAGCCCAGTAGCGACTTCCACCGCCTGACGCGATTTTTGGAAACGTATGTGAACGACTGAAAGGCTGCGGGCTGCAAGCTCTAGGCTATAGGCTGCCGCTAAGGAAGACTCTTTTCGCCCGCGGCCTCCAGGCCCATTTCGCCGTGCTGGCCCTTTATCTTCCACGTCCCACTTCAAAGCGGTGGCTTGTGGCCTGCAGCCTAGAGCCTGTCGCTGTGAATGTTGAACCAGCGGTCGCAATAGCTGCATTTGGCGTCGCCGTGGGGCGAGACGTCGGCCCCTTTTTCCAGCCCTCCGCCGCAATGGGGACAGGTGTAGGATCCTGTTCCGTCGGCACGACGGGAGTCGGGGGGAGACGCCGCCGAAGGCCTGCCGACTCCGCCGAAGATCATTCCCCCGGCGAATGCCACGAAGGCAATGGCGATCAGGCTCCCCATGATCCGAAAGAACAGCGGAGGACGCGGTCCATCGCTCGATAGCCACAGAGAGCCTAGGATCGTCAGCCCCGCGCCGCCGAACACCAGGCCAAAGACCACCAGCAGAAACCGCTCGACCGGCGTTGCCGCTGCGGAGTTGAATCTTGGTTTCGGCCGCACCGCCGTCCTCCTATTTGTCTCCCGCGCCACAGAGCTTCATCCAGCCTTTCGCCGGCAGCGCTCCGATCTTGGGCCAGCCGAGTAAAACAAGCCCAAAAGCCTCCCACGGTGGCTGCGCGTCCTTGCCTCCGGCACGAGCCGCGCGAGCGTTACGAGCTACAGCGTGCCCTTGGTGCTCGGAATGCCCGGCGAGCGGGGATCGTGCTCGACGGCCATCCGCAGCGCGCGGGCAGCGCTCTTAAAAATCGCTTCGCTGATGTGGTGGCTGTTGCGGCCGTGGTGCAGGACGACGTGCAAGTTGCACAGCGCGTTGGCCGCCGCCGCTTGCCAAAAGTCGTAGACCAGTTCGCTATCGAACTCGCCGATCTTGGCGGTCGGAAACTCCGCGCCAAAGACGAAGAAGTACCGGCCGCTCAAGTCGAGCGCCGTCGTCACCAGCGTCTCCTCCATCGGCAAGGTAAAGTGCCCATAGCGGCGGATGCCCGCCTTGTCGCCGAGCGCCTGGCGGATCGCTTGCCCCAGGCAGATGCCGGTGTCTTCGACCGTGTGGTGCTGATCGACGTGCAGATCCCCTTCGGCCTGCACCTTCAAATCGAACGCCCCATGCTTGGCAAACAGTTCGAGCATGTGGTCGAAGAAGCCGACGCCGGTGGCGACCGAGGCTTTCCCCGAACCGTCGAGGTTCAGTTCAAGCTGGATGTTTGTTTCGTTCGTCTGGCGGTCGATCGTGGCGGTGCGCATGAGAAGGGCTGTAGGCGGTAAGCTATAGGTGAGAAGCGGTAGGCTTTAGCCGGGGAAGGTGGGGTTGTGGGTAAGCGAGCGGCTGTACCTGGAAGCGCGTAGCTGATAGCTTCCAGTGCCTACAGCCTACATCTCCCAGCCCTAAACTATACCCCTCAAAGTCGCCAGGCAGGCATCAATTTGGTCGTCGCTGCCGACGGAAATCCGCAAGCCTTCGCCCCAGGTGGGATAATCCATGTATCGCACGAGAATGCGGCTGGCCTTGAGTTGTTCGTAGAGCGTCTTGACCGGCAGTTCCGGATGCGGGTTCCAGACAAAATTTGCCTGTGACTCGACCGCCTGAAAGCCCAGCTCGCGCATCCCGGCGGTCAGCCGCGCCCGCGTGGCGAGCACCTTGGCCCGGTTCTGAGCCAGCCAAGCCTGATCGTCAATCGCCGCCGTGGCTCCGGCGATCGCGAGCGCGTCGCAGTTGTACGAGTCCTTCACCTTCACGAATTGCTCGATCAACTGCGGCTGCGCCACGAGAAAGCCGAATCGCAGCCCGGCCAGCGCGTATGACTTGCTCAGCGTCCGCGACACCATGATCTTGTCGCACTCGGCGACGAGCGAGAGGCAGTTCTGCTCCGCGAAATCGGCATAGGCTTCATCGACCAGCAGTGGGCAGGGGAGCCGCTTTGCAATTTCGAGCACCCGCTCCGGCGGTAGCACCGTGCCCGAAGGGCTGTTCGGATTCGCTAAAATCGCCAGCCGCAATCGGTCGCGCGGCGCGGCGAAGTCCTCGCCCAGCGTCCAGTCGGGCGTGAAGCGAATCTCCTCGTGCGCGGCCCCCTGAATCTGCGCAAGCGTGCGGTAGAGGATGTAGCTCGGGTAAGCAAAACGCATCACATCGCCTTCGCCGACGAGCGTGCGGGTGATGATCGTCAGGATGTCATCGCTGCCATTGCCGCAGAGAATCCAATCGGGATCAACGCCCAGCACCTCTCCCGCGCGGAGCCGGAAGGCCGTGGCGCGCGGATCGGGATACTTCACCAGCCCCTGTTCCTGAATCACCCGTCCCACGGCGCGCTGCACCAGCGGCGAACAAGGATACGGGTTCTCATTGGTATTGAGCTTAATGAACTTGCCCGCCTGCGGCTGTTCGCCAGGCACATAGCCCTGCATCGCGACAATGTTCGGACGTGCGTAGGACATAGGGGGAGGGGACGAGGATCGGAGGCGAGGATGAGGGACTGAAAGATTCACACCAACGTCAGACGCAGCTCAAGGTTCCGCTTTCCGCGTTCCGCTTTCCGCTTTCGCCCCTCCGCCTTCCGCCTTCCGCCCTCCGCCTTCCAGCCGCACGGCCACGCTCTGCCAGTGCGCGGTCAGTCCTTCCTTGCGCGCGAGGCGCTGAAGGTCGCCGGCGACTTGGGCGAGGCCTGCGGCGGTGTAGTGGATCACGCTGCCGGAGCGGAGGAAGTCGTTGGCCGACAGCCCACTGGCAAAGCGGGCCGTGCCGCCGGTCGGCAGCACATGCGAAGGGCCGGCGACGTAGTCGCCCAGCGCCACCGGGCTGTGATGCCCCAGAAACGCGGCCCCGGCATTGGGAATCTGTGCCAGCAACGCTTCCGGGTCGGCGACGGCGAGTTGCAAATGTTCGGAGGCAAACTCGTTTGCCAGCGCGGCGGCCTCGTCGCGGCTTTCGACGAGAATCAACGCGCCAAAATTCTCCAGGCTTTGCCGCGCCAAGTCGCCCCGTTCGAGCGTTGCTAGTTGCGGCAAAAGCTCGTCGTACACCGCCTGCCAAAGCGGCTCGTGCCAGGTAATCAGCACGCTCGAACCGGGGGAGTGCTCGGCTTGGGCAATCAGTTCGGCGGCAACGTATTCGGCTGGGGCGGTTTCGTCGGCGACGACGACGACTTCGCTCGGTCCGGCGATGGAGTCGATATCGACTTCGCCAAAGACGTGCTTTTTGGCGAGTGCCACGAACAAATTGCCCGGCCCGACGATCTTGTCGACGCGCGGTACGCCTTCGATGCCGTAGGCGAGCGCCGCGACGGCTTGCGCTCCGCCCATCCGGTACACTTCGCGGATACCCAGCTCGTGGCAGGTCGCCAGCAGGTCGGGGTTGTAAGCCCCAAACTTCGTGGGTGGCGCGACGACGGCCAGTTCACGAACGCCCGCCGCTTGGGCCGGCACGGCGGTCATCAGCACCGTCGAGGGATACGCCGCCGCGCCGCCGGGCACGCACAGCCCGACGCGCCGAAGCGGCACGTAGCGCTGTCGCAGATAGCCACCACCGGGCGCATCGATCTGCACGTCGCGGTGCAGAATCGCCGTCTGGAAGCGCAGAATGTTTTCGCGAATTTGCCGCACCGTGGCGAGAAACGCCGCGTCGGCGCGCTCATGCGCGGCAGCCAATTCCGCTTCCGGCACGCGCAGCGTGTCAGGCGCCAGTTCGGCCCGATCGAGCTTTTGTGAATAGCGCAGCACCGCCTCGACGCCTTGCGTCTGCACCTCGCGGCAAATCCGCTCGACCACCTGCGTCGGCGAAAGCGGCTCGCCGAAGACTTCGACCGTCCGCTGCCGTCCCGCTTCGCTCACCACCTCGCCGCGTGGGCTAAGCCGCTCGCGCAGCTCGGCCAGCGCCTGCTGGGCGTCGGCCTCCAACGCGTTGATCCGGCGAAGGTTCAGGACGGGAACAGACATCGGCGCTAGCAGAGCAGGGGGAGCAAGCACGGGCGAAAGCGTCCATTGTCGTCCGAAAGGCCCGGCAAGGGAAGAGCCTCGTGGCGGAAGCCGTACGCTATGAGCTATAGGCTTGCAGCCGGCAGCTTGTAGCCTCTCGCCTACAGCCGCCGCGAAACGGAAGCCCCGCTGCACCGCTATCCTTCGCGGGAGGGTCGTTTAAAATGGAAGCGGTCCCTCTCCGTTCTCGGTGCTCGAATATGGCTTCCAAAGCTCAACTGCCGCTGCAAGACGAGCCTGCCCGGCTGCGGGTCGACTCGCGGAAGGTCGCCGGGCGGCGCGCAGTGCACTTCCGCCACCCGCGCGAGATTTTGGCCGACGCCGAGCAGGTCGTGCAGGGCGAGTACCAGGCGCTGGGGAATCTGTCGGCAGGGCAAATCTTCATGCACCTGGCGCGGAACATCGACATGTCGATCGACGGGGTGCCGGAAACGGTGCCCTGGCCGATTCGCATCATGATGCGGCTTTTTTTCAAGCAGCGGCTCCTCACCAAGGCAATGCCGACGGGCTTACGGCTGCCGGCCAAGTTCGCCCGGCGGTTGATGCCTCCCGCAACGACGACCGAAGCCGGGCTTAAGGGGCTGCGCGAGGCGATCGGCCGGCTGCAAGCAACCGACGCCCGTCAGCCCAGCCCGCTGCTGGGTCCGCTGACGAAGGAGGAGTGGGACCAGCTTCATTGCCGGCACGCGGAACTGCACCTGAGCTTTTTGGTGCCGATCGAGTAGCGGTGGGCCGCGCCGCACGCTTCTCAAACGTGCGGGAAATCGGGGTTCCAGGCGACTTCCCAGAGATAGCCGTCGGGGTCGGCAAAATAGCCCCGGTAACCGCCCCAGTCGGCCGGCTCGCCGGGTTTGACGAGCGTTCCGCCGCCTTGGGCCGCCTCGGCCAAGAGCTGGTCAACCTCCTCGGGGCTGCGCACATTATGGGCCAGCGCAATCCCGGCAAAGCGGCCTCCGTCGTCGGCAATTCCGGCGTCGGCCGCGAGCGACTCGCGCGGCCAGAGAGCGAGCCAAGTCTGGCCCATCTCGAAAAAACTGACCGACGGAGGCGTCTTCCGCTGCGGCAGCTTGAGCACCTCGGCGTAGAACCGCGTTGCCCGCTCTAAATCCTGCACGCCCAGAGTGATAAAGCTGATTCGCGGTTCCATGCGCGGCCCCTGAAGTTAAACGTGAAGCGTACTAGCGACCGACGGCGGAGGCGCACCGCGAGGCGGAAGCCCCCGGCGCGCCACTTGGCGGAAGCATCAGTCCCGCCTGCGTGGGAGGAGGTTCTTGCTGGTAAGCGGGCAACAGCACTGCCAACTCCCGCACTCTCGGCCACGCTGCCCACTTTACAGACAGGCCCCTGAGCGGAAAAATTCGCCGACACCAACCATTCGTAAGCTGTTTCGGAGCGCTAGTTTGCGATAAACTCGGCTCGTTCGCGGCGGTCGTGCCGCCGACAGGGCCTGCCTGTGGCTCGCCGGAGGCTTCCGCTCTCGCGGTGCGCCCCCGCCACCGGTCGCGCTCTGCGGCAGATTTGCGGTTGCAAACTTCGGCCGAGGCGATACACTTACGATCTTAGTCTACTGTTTTAAGACTGGATTGTGTTGGCTTTTAGGTAGGAAAAAGTCCTAGCAACCTGGAACGGAGAGCCGATACTTCGATCACAGAAGAAGTGTCAGCACGCCAGGAGCAAGTGGAGACAGTTCGGGAACCAGATGTCACTGACTACAGAGCGTAAACAGCAGTTGATCAAGGACTATCGCCGGGGCGACAACGATACCGGCTCGGCGGAAGTCCAAATCGCCCTCCTGACCACCAGGATCGGCGAGCTGACCGAGCACCTGCAGGTGCACTCCAAAGATTACGCCAGCCGCCGTGGGCTGCTGCGCATGGTCAGTCGGCGGCGTCGGCTGCTCGATTACCTCAAGGGCGTTGATCCGCAACGCTACCTTGACGTAATCCAGCGCCTCGAAATCCGCAAGTAGTCTCGACTGTCCGCGGCTTCGGACCATCGCCGCCGCGCGCCTCTGCGAAGGGCGCGCGGGGAGTTGGCTCGGAGAATCGTGGTCTGGGGCCGGTCCCCTTCCGGCGTCTCGCGCCGAGTACCGGGATCAACTCCGGCCCCCTTCGCTTCGTGCTGCTGATCTCTTCTTGTCGCTGATCGGCGTGCCAGGTACGCCCCCAACCGTCGCGGCTCGGCGCCGTCGACGAGGGCCGGCGCGCCTGTTCGGCTCGACGCACTCTAGGCATCACACCACCATTGGGCGGTGCGGGTGGGACTGCAACCTTGTAGGAACGAAGCATTGAAAGTACGTGTAGAGAAGCAAATCGGAGCGTATACCTTTTCTCTTGAGACGGGCGAGCTGGCGAAGCAGTCGGCGGGTGCCTGTCTGGTGCAATTCGGCGAAACGGTCGTGCTCAGCGCCGTCGCCACCGGGCCTCCCCGACCGGGGATCGACTTCTTCCCGTTGATGTGCGATTACCGCGAGCGGACGGCCGCCGCGGGCAAATTCCCCGGCGGCTTCCTCAAGCGCGAAGGCCGCCCCACGACCAAAGAGACGCTCGCCTCTCGCTTGATCGACCGACCGATTCGGCCGATGTTCGAAGAAGGCTTCAACGACGAAGTGCAGATTCAAAACTTCGTCGTCGCCAGCGATCGTCAACATGACGGCGACGTGCTGGCGATGAATGGCGCCAGCGCCGTGTGTTTGCTGGCCGGCTTGCCCTTCCTTGGCCCGCTGGCTGCGGTCCGCATTGGTCAGGTTGATGGGCAGTTTGTGCCGTTCCCGACCCAAGACGACCTGGAAGAGAGTGATCTGGACCTGATCGTCTCGGGCAACCAAGAAGCCGTGCTGATGATCGAGGGCTTCGCCCGCGAAATGCCCGAAGAGCGCATGCTCGAAGCGATCGCCGCCGCCCACGAGTACATCAAGGGCTTGTGCGATCTGCAAATTGAGCTGGTTCAGAAGGCGGGCGTGCAGAAGCGCGCCTTCACGCCGCCCCCGTCCGACGGCGTCTACGACCGGCTGCGGGAAGGCTACTACGATCAGCTCAAGACGGCGAAGCAAACGCAGGGCAAGCAAGCCCGCGCCGAAGCCGTCTCGGCTGTGAAGGAAAAGGCGCGGGGAGAGCTGATTCCCGATGCCGACGCCGATGGCGCGATCACTTCGGCCGCCTTCGGAGGCGCTTGGCACAAGCTCGAAGAACGGGTCGTCCGCGACCTGATTCTGGCCGGCACTCGCCCGGACGGCCGTGACTCAAAGACGCTGCGGCCGATCGAGTGCAAAGTCAATCTGCTGCCGCGCGTGCACGGCTCGGCCGTGTTCCAACGCGGCGAGACGCAAGCGCTGATTACCGTCACGCTTGGCACGGGCCGCGATGAGCAGCGGGTCGATGGGCTGTTCGACGAGTACTCGAAGAAGTTCATGCTCGACTACAACTTCCCGTCGTTCTCGGTCGGCGAAGTCCGCCCGATCCGAGGCCCCGGTCGCCGCGAAATCGGCCACGGCGCGCTCGCCGAGCGCAGCGTCGGCCCGGTGATGCCGGCGCCGGATGAGTTTCCCTACACGGTCCGCGTCATCAGCGATATCCTGGAGTCGAACGGCTCCAGTTCGATGGCGAGCGTCTGCGGTGCGACGCTGGGGCTAATGGCCGCCGGCGTGCCGATCTCCAATCCCGTGGCCGGCATCTCGATCGGCTTGGTCAAGGAAGGCGACCAATGGACGCTGCTCACTGATATTCTCGGTGACGAGGACCACTTCGGCGACATGGATTTTAAGATCGCCGGCACGCAAAACGGCATCACCGGCATCCAGCTTGACCTCAAGCTGCACGGCATCGACATGGAAATCATCCGCGCCACGCTCGCCCAGTCGCGCGAAGCACGGATCGAGATCCTGCGAAAGATGCTCACCGCGATTCCGCGTCCCACGACCGAGATTTCGCAGTACGCGCCGCGTCTGTTCCGCACGAAGATCAATCCCGACAAGATCGGGTTGCTCATCGGCCCGGGCGGCAAGAATATCCGCTCGCTGCAAGAACGGACCGGCTCGGTGATCGAAGTCGAGGACGATGGCACGGTGACAATCGCCAGCTTCGACGCCGCGGGTGCGCAGCAAGCGCTCGATGCGATTGAGGCAATGACCGCTTCGGTCCAAGTCGGCAAGATCTACCACGGCCGCGTGACGAGCATCAAAGACTTCGGCGCGTTCGTGGAGATTCTGCCCGGCAAGGATGGGCTGTGCCACATCAGCGAATTGTCCAACGAGTACGTGTCCAGCGTTTCTGACATCTGCAAGGTCGGCGACGAAATGGACGTGAAGGTGATCGCGGTCGATGAGCAAGACCGCGTCAAACTGAGCCGTCGGGCGGCAATGCAAGAGGCCGCTCCCGCCGAGCAGCAGTAACTTTCACCATTCGTTCCAAAAACGGACGCGCCCGACGACTAAGACGACTCTTGGTCGTCGGGCGTCTTTTTTGTGGTAGCCATGAACATCTCCAACCGCCAGACCGCCGAAGAGTTGAATCAAAAACTCGTCCGGCAATACACCGAGATCGCGCAGCTCGCCGGCGCGCTGGCGCATGAGATCAAAAACCCACTCTCGACGATTCGGCTCAACATGGAGCTACTGGCCGAGGATTTTGTAGATCCGCAAACTCCCAAGGAGCGGCGAGCACTTAAGAAAATCGACGTGATGCAGCGCGAGTGTCAGCGGCTGCAAGACCTGCTCGATGACTTCCTCAGCTTCGCCAAGGTCCGCCGGCTCAAGCTGGAGCCGATCGATCTGAATGGAGTCATCGAGCGGACGCTCGACTTTTACGCTCCGCAAGCGGCCGAGGCGAACATCGAGATCATCCGCTATCTCGATTCCGAACTGCCGAGCGTGATGCTCGACGCCGAGACGTTCAAGGCGGCGCTGCTGAACCTAATTATCAACGCCCAACAGGCGATGCCGCAGGGAGGGCAGCTTTGCGTGCGCACGTTCTCGCGCGGCAGCAGCGTGGCGCTGCAACTGATCGACACCGGCTGCGGGTTCGATGAAAAGACGGGGGCACAAATTTTCGACGCCTTCTTCTCCACCAAGCCCGGTGGCTCGGGACTGGGGCTGCCGACCACCGTCAAAATCATCGAAGCCCACGACGGCCGCATCTCCGTGCAGTCGGAAGTCGGGCTCGGCACGCAATTCACGATCGAACTGCCCGTACCGCCCCGCATCGCGAAAGCTCCCGAGCCGACTCCCATTCCGGCACCGGGGCCAAAGTAGCCGCCTCGCTGGCGCGGACCAGAGCGACAGAGGTGGCGGGGGCGCACCGCGAGAGCGGAAGCCCCCAGAGAGCAGAGGAAGGCGGAGGGCGGAAGGCGGAGGGCGGAGGGGAGCTTTGATCTGGATTCCCGCCTGCGCGGGGAGGACATGCGCTCTGCTCACTGCTGACCACTGACAGCCAGTCCTTCGGTCGCCTTCGCTGCGCATGCGCCGTGCGCCACTGCCACTCGTCATGCCCGCGCAGGCGGGAATCTAGACCAACAGGGCCGGGGGCTTCCGCTAGCGCGGTGCAGCCGTGCGCCATCCCAGAGTGAGCTACTCTGCCGAGCGTCGGGCCTGCCTGCGAACTTGCCCTGCTGGCCGGGTGAGCAGGGCAGGGGGTACAATGCAGCGCCTGATCCAGCGGGTCATTCACCTTTTTTCCTCGGACTGCTATCATCAAGTGCATGGCAACTGCGACCTCTAGCGCCGACACTTCGACTTCCGGGCCGCCGGTGGCCGTGCTGATCGTCGACAACGACGAAACGCACGCCGAGACGGTCGCCGACAGTCTGCAGCGCGTCGGCTACGTCTGCACCGTCGCCACGAGCGGCACCGAAGGGGCGCGGCTCATCACCGAACAGGCGTTTGATCTGGTCATCACCGATCTGAAGATGAACGACGTGGACGGGCTGGAGATTCTGGCGCGGGCCAAGGAATCGCTCCCCGATGCCGAAGTGATCCTCGTCACCGGCCACGGCACCGTCCCTTCGGCCGTCGCGGCGATGCAGCAGGGGGCCTTCAATTATCTGCTCAAGCCGCTTGATCTCAAGCAACTGCGCGCTGTCGCCGAGCGCGCGGCCGAAAGCCTCAAGCTGCGCCGGGCGAATGTGGAATTGAACCGCCGGCTCGACGAGAAGTTCGGCTTTGAGGGAGTCATCGGCAATAGTCCTCAGATGCACGCGATCATCCATCGTCTGCAGCGCATTGCCCCGACCGATGCCACGGTGCTGATCCAAGGCGAGACCGGCACCGGCAAAGAATTGGTCGCGCAGGCGATTCACCAAAACAGCCCCCGCAAAAAGCGGCCCTTCGTGGCCCTCAACTGCGCGGCGCTGAGCGAAAACATCCTCGAAAGCGAACTGTTCGGCCACGTCCGCGGCGC
>CAYZVT010000103.1:0-12844 GCA_964481585.1 uncultured Pirellulales bacterium | reverse complement strand
AGAACGAGCGGAGTCAGCACAAGAACAAGGCGACGGCCTGGAAGATGCTTCGTGCCCGTCTGGCTCGCGTCGAGGAAGAAAAGCGCGAAGCCGAGCAGGCCGACAAGTACCGCGTGCAGGCCAAGACCGGCTTTGGCTCGCAGATTCGCAATTACTTCTTGCATCCCGACCAGCGGGTGAAGGACGCGCGGACCGGCGTTTACGTCGGCAATTTCGAGAGCGTCATGGACGGCAACATCCAGGTCTTTCTCGACGGCTTTCTGCGGTGGCGCGTGGGGCAAGAGGTCGCCCAGTCGTGAGCGCGGAAGTCGTCTTAGATGCCGGCGGTCTGCGGGTCGTCTTTTTTCGGCAGCAGGACCGCTTCGCGCACCGCCTCGAAGTTGTCGGCGAGCAGGGGGCGGCGGTGTTGTTTCAGTCGGTCGAAGGGACCGACGCCGAGCGCTTTCCGCCCAGCCCACCGCTGCAAGAGCTACACGTCGAGCAGCGCCCCGGCAGCGTGCAAGTCGCGCTGTTGGTCGGCATGGCCGGCAAGAACCACTGGTCGCTCAGTTGCACATTCGATCCCGCCCTGGGGCAAATCACCTTCGAGCCGGCCTGTCGGCTCCGCGAGCCGCCCGCGTTTTTGGGCAGTAGCTATCGTCTGGGGCCGGACGTGGTCCGCGCCGGCGAGCGGTGGCAAACACCGGCGGGCGGCTGCACGCTGAGCAGCGACGCCCTGCTTGAGCCGCAAGGGGATCAAGTGGCCCTGCGGGCAGCGGTCGCCAGCCAGCTGCCGGCGACGGTGCTGTGGAGCTATCGCTTTTCGCTCGAAAAGCGCGCCGCAGAGGGCGGATTCTGAGCCGATGCTCAGCTTGATCTGGCCGTGGGCATCGGGCAGAATAACAGAAGACGGCGCTCTTTTCCCTTTCGCCCCTTCACGCGGGGCTGCCTTGGCGGGCGATCTCTTTTCTGCGGAGCAACGGCGCGCGATGGTCTTTGAGCAGATCGAGAAGCTGAAAAGCGAGTACACCGATAAGTACGTGCGGGTCGATAGTGATCGGCCGGAACTGGCCCGTTTTCAGAACGTGGTCGGGCAGATTCGCACGGTGAACATGAGTGGCCGAGCGCTCGTCGAGTTCCTCGACTATCACGACAACCTCGGCTGGTACGACATCGACCTCGACTATCTCCGCGTGGTGGATAAGCCGGAGCCGAAGCAAGAAACGGCGAAGCCGGCTCGCAAAGCGGCCCCGGCGGCGAAGAAGCCTGCGCCGGCCGCAGCCGGAGAGGGCAAAAAACTCTCGCCGCTGGAACTAGCCCGCATGCAAGGTCCGGCCAAGAAGAAAGCCGGCACCAACGGCGATGCTCCCGCCGCATCCCCAGCCGAGAAGCCCAAGGAGCCTGCGTCGGGCAAAAAGCTCAGCGTGGCGGAAATGCTTGCCGCCGCGCGGGCGGAAAAGCAACCGGCGGCCAAAGCGGTCAGCAGCACGGCCGCAGCCGTGGAAGTGGAGGAAGAAGCTCCCGCTGCCGAGCAGGAAGAAACGCTCGCCGCGCCGGCCGCCGAACAGCCTTCCACCGGCACGATCGACAAATCCAAAATGTCCGTCGCCGACATGATCGCATGGTGCCGCCAGCGCGACGCGCAGTAAGGTCGTCCGACCGTGAGCCTACTCCGTCTTCTAGCGCCGGCGCTGCTCGTGGTGAGCCTGCTCGGCAATTGGTGCGCCGCGCAGGAACCGCCCCGGGCAAGCGGGCCGTTCAACTTGCGGCTTCCCACGCTCGGCGGCAAGCAGTTTTGGACGGACGTGGAGTTCTTCCATCGTTGGCACATTCAGCGCAACGCGCTGACCGGCCACTATCGCTTGCTCGACGGTGCGGATCGTCGGCACGCTTGGGGAACGCTCGAACACTGCCAAGCCGCGCTCACAAAAATCCGCCGTGAGCAGCAGCTTCCCGCGATGCAGGGCACGGCCGTGATTTTGCTGCACGGGCTGTTTCGTACCTCGGACTCGATGCGCAGTCTGGAAAGGTTCCTCTCCAAGCAGGGCGATTATCTGGTTGTGCCGGTGGCCTATGCCAGCACGCGCGATGATCTCGACGCTCACGCCGCGGCGCTGGGCAGCGTGGTTCGCCGGCTGGAGGGGATCGAGCGAATCCATCTGGTCGGCCACAGCCTGGGGAATCTGGTGATTCGCCGTTACTTAGCTCAAACCATCGACCCCAACACCGGAGGGCAGGGCGACCCGCGCCTGGGGCGGATCGTGATGCTCGCGCCGCCCAACCAAGGTTCCGAGTTGGGCGAGAGGCTGATTCCGCTCGACTTCACCAAAACGCTGACCGGCGATGCCGCGCATCAGCTTGCCGACGATTGGGAAACGCTCGCCGAGCAACTCGCCACGCCGAAGATCGAGTTCGGTATCCTCAGCGGCGGCAAGAGCGACGGCGAGGGCTATAACCCGCTGCTGGAAGGCGACGACGACATGGTCGTCGAAGTCGCGACGACTAAACTGCCGGGGGCGCGCGATTTCCGCATCGTGCCCGTGCTGCACTCGTTCATCATGGACCACGAACAAGTCCAGCGGATGACGCTCCAATTTCTCCAGCACGGCTATTTCGAGTCGGCCGAAACGGCGCAGCCGCTGAGGTAGGGCTGCGGGCTGGAAGCTGCGGGCTACGAGCTGTCGGCGAAGGCGTCAGTTCTTGCAGAGGCGGGAAGGACAGGGCGGGTCGGATCGAGGGCGAAAAGCGCCTTGTCCGTTGCTATACTTATACGGGATGCACTCGAATAGGAGTTCGCAACTCTCTGGCGAGTCCCGCTACGGCGTTTGACTCCGAGCCTGCCCCCGCACTGACAGTCGCGATGATGAGCACCACAACGCCGGTTACGGCCGAACAGCTTTTGGAACTGCCGCGCGACGGCAAGCGATATGAATTGGTGGCAGGAGAGCTGCGTGTCCTACCGCTAGCCGGCTGGAGACACGGTCAAGTGGTAGGAAAGCTGCATACGTTCATCGGCCGACACGTGATTGAGCACAAGCTGGGCCTCGTCTTCGGTGCCGAGACGGGCTTTCTTCTCGCGCGCGACCCGGACACGGTGCGGGCCCCCGATGTGGCCCTTATTCTCCAGGCGCATCTGCCGGAGGTCGAGCCGAGCGAAGCCTTTTGGCCGGGGGCACCCGACTTGGCGGTGGAGGTGCTCTCTCCCGGCGACAAGACCGGCGAGGTGGACGAAAAAATTGCCGCTTGGCTCGCAGCCGGCAGCGCGCAGGTGTGGATCGTTGACCCGCAACTGCGCACCGTGACCGTCTATCGCTCGCTCGAAGACGCCGAACTTCTGACGATCGGCCAATCGCTCACCGGCGGGGCGCTGCTGCCCGCCTTCCGCTGTGAAGTGGCGGAGATTTTTTAGCGCTTGCTGCGGGCTACGAGCTACAGGCCGCCGGCTGTAGGCCCTACGTGGAAGCGTCCCTGCCGCGCAGGCGGGAAAAGATGCCCCGCACGACGCTCGCGTCAAAGCAGTGGCTCCCAGCCTTTAGCTTGCAGCCTACACCCCCCGGCCCTAGCCCCCGCTTCCCTAGCTCACTTGCAGCATCCGCTGGAGCGCGACGAGCGACCACTTGGCCACGTCTTCGTCGACTTCGATCACGTTGACCGGCGTGCCGGCGGCGAGATTTTCGAGGCTCCAGCAGAGGTGGGCGAGGTTGATGCGGTACATCGTCGCGCACATGCAGACGACCGGCGAGAGAAAGTGAATCTCTTGCTCGGGATGCTCTTGCTTGAGGCGGTTGACCAAGTGCAGTTCGGTGCCGATCGCCCACTTCGTCCCCGGCGGCGACTGCTCGACCGTCTGAATGATTTTGCCGGTCGAACCGGAGACGTCGGCCAGGTCGTTGACCTCTTGCGGGCATTCAGGATGGACGAGAATTTTGATGCCCGGATGCCGTTCGCGGAAGAGGTTCACATGCGCGGCGGTGAACATCTGGTGGACGCTGCAATGCCCTTTCCAGAGGATGACTTTGCTCTGCTGGAGCGCCGCCTCGGTGTTGCCACCGAGTTCCTCCGCGTGGGGATTCCAGACCGGCATCTGCTCATTCGTGATGCCCATCTTCAGCGCCGTATTGCGCCCCAGGTGTTGGTCGGGGAAGAACAGCACCCGGCCGGTGCGCTGGAAGGCCCAGTCGAGCACGGCGGCGGCGTTGCTTGAGGTGCAGACGATCCCGCCGTGGCGGCCACAGAAGGCTTTGAGACTGGCGGCGGAGTTGATGTAGGTGACGGGCGTGATGTCACGGGTGTCGATCACCTCGCCGAGTTCTTCCCACGCCGCTTCAACCTGGTCGATGGCGGCCATGTCGGCCATCGAGCAGCCGGCGGCCATGTCGGGCAGCACCACCGTCACCCGCTCTCCGCCGCGCTCGGCGAGTTTTTCCGGCCGGTTGGCGAGCATGTCGGCCGTCTCGGCCATGAAGTGAACGCCGCAAAAGACGATGGACCGGCAATCGCTGCTCTCGGCGGCCATCTTGCTGAGCTGGTAACTATCGCCTCGCAGATCGCTCAGCGCGATCACCTCGTCCTGCTGATAGTGATGCCCCAAGATCAACAGCCGTGGGCCAAGCTCGGCGCGGACGGCGTTGATGCGCTCGGCGAGTGTGGCGTTGTCGAGCGACTTGTACGGTTTCAGTTCAAAAGCGGGAGAGGTCGTGGTGCTCATCGTGGCCGATCCTCCGGGGAAGCAAGAGGAGCTTCTGCGGAAGGACTCTCAAAGGAGAAGAAACATCAGGCGGGGCCGAAGGGGACCGGGCAGCTCAGCCATTCCCCGATCCATTATACCCAAGCGGCGGGGAGAAGACAGCCGCGTCTCGGCTTAAGCGGGACGGCCGGACTTGGTGTTCTTCTTCTGCCGCTCCTCGCGGGCGAGCAGGTAGAGATTCAATAGCTGCATACAGATGAAGGCCGCGATGGCAAAGACCACGGCGATGAAGCTCCACTTGATCGCCTCTTTGCTCATCCAGCGCACCCAATGCAGGACGATATCGTTCTGAAAGGGCCAGAGATTGTAGGCGCCGTAGAGCACCATCGTCACACAGCCGGCCAGAAAGCCGAGGACAAAGCCGGTCAGGCGGTTTTTGATCGAGCGCTGCATTCTCATCTCCCGGCGCTTCCTTGCTCGTCCCGTCCCGCAGCAGCTTGGCTTGAGGAGCAACCGGCCGGCGCTGCTGCTGCCGGCGGCTGCTGACGAATTATACCATATGGGATCGCAATTCAGAGTGCGTCTCCTGTTCCTTCTCGGGCGGGCTGCACCTCTTTTCGCCCGCAGCCGGCAGGCCCCCTTCGCCGCTTCTGCGCGACAGGGAAACGCATCGCGCGCATCCACTCTACAAAAGTATCTCGCCGCTTTTCGCTTTTGGGAAGACGACCTTGGTCAGCAACGGAAGAAACGGACCGGCCGAGACTCCCTCAAGCACCCCTTGACCGGCCCTCACGTAGAAATGCCGCGCTGCTGGGCCTCCTTCTCGCCCCAACGGGGCCGTGAGAAGCCCAGCTTGTTCAAGTCTTTGGAGCGGAAGGACACTGGAGCGAAACGAAAACGGCTTTAGCTGGGCACCTCGTCGGTTTTCGGGCCGAGCAGGGCACTGCCGACGGCTTGGCCAACGCGAGCCCAGAGGTGCCATTCTTCTTCAATTCGCCGCAGCGTGGCCGCCCACGGGCCGGAGTCATGGGCGGTCCGCCGCTCGTTGCGGAGGCAGTTTTCGTAAAGCTGGAGCATCTGGGCGGCGCAGTGCGGCATGGCGAATTGCCGCGCCGTTTGGCGGGCACCCGCCGCCAGCGCGGCCCGCTCCGACGGCTCGGCCTGCGCAAGGCGAGCCAGCGCCGCGGCAAAGGCCGCCAGGTTCTCGTCGGGGAGCAGATAGCCGTTCACTCCATCGCGGACCACTTCCCGCACGCCGGGCGCGTCGATCGCCACCACCGGCACGCCGGCGGTCATCGCTTCGGCCAGCACCATGCCCTGCGTCTCACTCTGGGAAGCAAAGGCAAACCCATCCATCGCGTGATAGGCGTCGGCCAGCTGCTGCCCTTGCAGAGAGCCGGTCATCTGCAGCCGCGAGGAAAGCCGGCGCTTGGCAAAGATGCGGCGAATCTCGGCTTCCGCTGGGCCGCTGCCGACGACGAGAAAGTGAGCACGTGGCTCGTCGGCGATCATCGTGGCGACCGCCTCGGCCAGTAGCAGGAGATTCTTTTCCTCCGCCAGCCGACCCACATGCCCGACGACAAACGCGCCGGATGGAATGGCCGAGCGGGCGCGGGCGGAGAGGCCATCGCCGTGCTCGAACTGCTCGGTATGGATGCCGGTCGGAATGGCGGTCACGGGGACGCGGACGCCGCGCGCGGCGAGAATCGTGGCGATGCTCGCGCTTGGGGCGACGACGTGGTCCGCAAGGTTCGCGTACTGCGTGGCGAGCGTCATCACGAACCGCTGCAGCGCCGACGAGTCGCCCGGCACGTAGTGCGTGTAGCGCTCGTACATGGTGTGATGCGTGAAGACGAGCGGTCGATCGAGCGCCGCCGCGACGCGCAGCGCCGTATCGCCCAAAAGAAACGGATGGTGCGCGTGGATCACGTCGGGATGAAACGAATCGAGCCGCGCGGTGAGCAGTCCCGGGATCGGCAGCCGCACGGAAAAGTCGCTGCCGTTGAATCGCTGAATCGCCGGCACTCGCACGACGAAAGGGGGGTCTTCCGCCGCTTCGTCAAACGTCGGCGCGATAACCAGCACCTCATGCCCACGCTGGCGGAATGCCTCGGCGAACCAGGCGACGCTCCGCGCGACCCCGCCGACGTGCGGCAGGTAGGTGTTCGTCATCATCGCGATTTTCATGCCGCCTCTTCCGATCCGCGCCTGTTCAAAATCGAGGCAGCGCCCGGGCCGACTAAACGAGCGCGTCCGCTGCGCGGAGCCGGCCGTCGGGCTGGTAGGCGACCTGCACCAGATTGACCACCTCGGCGACCCCTTCCAGCCCGGAGACCGCTTCTTGGGCCAGTTGGTTCTGGTAGAAGCTCGGCAAGTGCCCGTGGAGCGTCAGCGTCCGCCCGTCAAAGCGGCACGAGAGCCGTTGGATGCTGCGGTACGGGCTTTGGGCCAGCCGGTGCTGGGCCATTTGAGCCACGATCTCCCGTCGCACGGGGCGCGCCTGCTCGGTGGGAGCAGCCATCAATCCATCCTTCCTCGAAAATGAACCTTTTGCAGACGAGCTTGTGATTGTTCAATCAGGTACGCGATGCGGCAATCCGGCAAAACAGGGCAAAGTTCGTAGGGGTTTTCCCGACTGCGGACAAAGACAGCTATCAGCGGTCAGCTATTAGCTTTTAGCTTTCAGGTTGAGTGCGCGCCGTCTTTTCCCCTCTCGCACAGGCTGCACCTCTTTTGGCCTTTTTCGCCCGCGGCCTCCAGGCCGGTTCGCCGCTTCGGGCGCTACGAGGAAACGAAGTCTGCTCACTGGTTTCCCGCCTGCGCGGGAACGACGAGGTTTGCTCACCGCTGACCGCTGATAGCTTTCCGCTTTCCACCGCTTCTACTGGCTTTCTTGCTGCCAATCAATCTTTTCATGCGGGCTGTGTTGCGGCCGGCCGGCCAGCACCGACTTGACCAGCCCACCGAGTTGCACCATCGCATTGCTCGGGGCGTCCCAGAACTCGGCCTGCTCGACATTGACCTGGAGCAGAGCAAGCTGCGGATCGTCCAGCCCTTGCGGAAACCACTGTTTCAGCAGTGGGTTCCAGAGCACCTCGATGCGCTTGCGGTCGCGCACAATCTGCCCGGTGCCCGAGATCGACACATAGCGATCGTCGTCCGGCTGCGCGTAGCTGAGGTTGACGTGCGGGTTTTGCGCTAGCTCGGCGACCTTCGGGGCGTCGGCTTCGGTGAAGAACCACAAATCGCCGTCGAAATGCGCGCGAGCGGTTTCCATCGGCCGGCTGCGAAGGCTGCCGTCGGGCAGGACGGTCGTGAGCATCGCCACGCGAATGTCGCGGATCAGTTCTTGCAGCTTCTGAATCGCCGCCTGTCGCTCTTGCTCCTGCGCCATGGTCAATCATCCTTTCTGCTTCTGCTTCTGCTTCCGCTTCCGCTTCTGCTGGTAGCGCCACGCGTCTCACCCGTCCTTCCCGCGCAGGGGGGAATCCAGACGCCTAGCTCCGTCACCGGACTTTCGTCTGCGTGGGAATCGCATTTCCGAGGCTGCAAATGCCGCGCCGGCCGCAGGCATCGCCGAGGGATCAAGGCTTTTTTCACTTTCGCCGAAATGGCGACTGGGCATCGTAAACTGCGTGCGGAATACGGTTTGCAGGGCTACCGCCATCATCTCTTGCGGCGTTTGTCGCGCGCATAATCAGGCACAGTAGCGACGAGTTAGCATGACCCTGCAAACCTTCCTGCACCGCACTCGTATTGAAGCTCCGGCGGCGGAGGTCTTTCGCTGGCACGCGCAGCCGGGGGCGTTTGAGCGGCTGACGCCGCCGTGGGCTTCGGTCGAGGAGCTAGAGCATGTCGGGGGCATCGAAAACGGTGCCCGCCGTACGCTGCGGGTCAAGCTCGGGCCGCTGCGGCGCAAGTGGGTGCTTGAGCACTGCGACTACATCGAGGGCCGGCAATTTGCGGATCGGCAGATCGAGGGGCCGTTTGCCGCGTGGAAGCACACGCACCGCATGCTGCCCGACGGCGCGGATGCTTGCTATTTGGAAGACGAGGTGCAGTACGCCCTGCCGGGCGGGCCGCTGGGGACGCTGCTGGGCCAGTCGTTGGTGCAGGACCAGTTACGGCGGCTGTTCGAGTACCGCCATCGCGTGACAGCCGCAGACCTGGCCCGGCAGCGCCAGGGAGCGCGGCCGCGCCGCAGCGGGTGATTCCCGAAGCGCGGCCGAAGCCTGGGGTGTTGATCTGGCGCTGCCTGAGCGGCTATGGTGACAGCGTTCCATCCCGTCATCCCCCGCGAAGGAGCCGCATTGATGCACAAACGGCCACTTGGACAATCGCAAGTCTCTGCGTCGGTCGTCGGACTAGGGGCCTGGGCGATTGGCGGCTGGATGTGGGGGGGCACCGACGAGGGCGATTCGATCGACGCCATCCACGCTTCGCTCGATGCGGGCGTGACGCTCATCGACACCGCGCCGATCTACGGCTTCGGCCTTTCGGAAGAAGTGGTCGGCAAGGCGATTCGCGACCGCCGCGACCGGGTGGTGCTCGCTACGAAATGTTCGCTCGTGCCCGACCCCAGCGGCGGCACGCTGATGTTTCGCTCCACCGCCGCCGGCCCGAGCGAGAATGGGCACATCTACGTGCATGCCAACCTCACGCGGGCGTCAATCCGCCGCGAGATCGAGTCGAGCCTCCGGCGGCTTCAGACCGATTATCTCGACCTCTACCAAACCCATCGCCCCGACGCCTCCACGCCGATTTGCGAGACGATGGACGCGCTGCTGGAGCTGAAAGGCGAAGGAAAAATCCGCGCCATCGGCGTCTCGAACGTCACGTCGCAGCAAATGGAGCAGTACTGCCAGGTCGGCCCGCTCGACAGCGATCAGGAAAAGTATTCGATGCTCGATCGCCGCATCGAGCAGGACCAGCTTCCCTTCTGCCGACAGCACAACGTCGCGCTGCTCGCTTACTCGCCGCTGGGGCAGGGGCTGCTGACGGGCAAGGTCGGCCCGGAGCGCCAATTTGCCGCCACCGACCTGCGTGCCCGCGACCCGATGTTCCGCGTCGAAAATCGCCAGCGCGTTCAAGCGCTGCTCGACCAGTTTCGCCCGGTGGCGGAGAAGCATCAGCTTTCGCTCGCCCAGCTGGCAATTGCCTGGACCGTCGCTCAGCCCGGCGTAACGCATGCGCTCTGTGGCGCCCGCGACCGGAAACAAGCCGAAGAAAACGCCGCCGCCGGCCGGGCGGAGCTTTCGGCCGAAGATGTGGAGACGATGAATCGGGCGATCGCCGCCTATCACCAGCCCGCATGACCACGACAACCGGGCTTTGCGCTCTGCCGGAGGTACACGCTTTGCAGCGGTGCAGAGGTCCCCGCGCAGGCACGTTCTTCCCGCGCGGGACGGAAGACCAGACGCAAGCGGTCAGCCATCAGCCATCAGAAGCCGTTAGCCGCTGATCGCTGACTGCTGATCGCTAACCAACGACCGTTGCGCCGCCTAGCAGCCTCAAGAGAAACAGCATGTCCAAACAGCATCTTCTGGTCAGCGATGTCGATGACACTCTGTTGGGCGACGACGCGGCACTGAAAAAATTCGTGCAGTGGTACGAACAGGCCGGTGGCGCGATGCGGCTGGTCTACGCTTCGGGGCGGTTCGTCAAGTCGATTCGCGAATCGGTCGAAACCTCCGGCCTGCCGGCCCCGGATGCCATCATCGGCGGCGTCGGCACCGAAATCTGTCGCTACCCCAGCGATGAGCCGATCGGCGACTGGCAAGAGCGGATGGCCGCCAGTTGGCATCCGCATACCGTCGAGCAGGTGCTCGCCGAGGAAAAGGATCTCGAACGCCAGCCCGGAAAGTTCCAGTCGTCGTACAAGCAGAGCTACTTTCTCTACGACGCGCCGCCGGAGCGGCTGGAGCAATTGCTGCAAAAACTCGCCGACGCGGGCGTTGAGGCGGGCCTGGTCTATAGCTCGCAACGCGATCTCGACTTCTTGCCGCCACGGGTGAACAAAGGCACGGCGGCCGCGTATCTGGCCGACTACTGGGATCTCCAGGCCGATAACGTCCTCGTCAGCGGCAATTCCGCCAACGATGCGGATCTGTTCATGCAGGGCTTTTTGGGCATCATCGTCGGCAATAGCCACGACGAGCTGCGCGCGCTCGAAGGCCCACGCGTCTACCTAGCCAAGGCGGGCTACGCGGCCGGCGTGCTGGAAGGAATCGAGCACTGGGCCAGCTTCCAGCCAACCTCCTAGCGCCACGCACTTGCCGCCATGTCCGAGACGCCTGCCGCCCAGCTGCCGAGCGACCAACTGCTCGAACTGGGCTACCAGCGCGCGATTGAACTGCTCGAAGGCTGCGCCACCGAACACGGCTTTTTGGCCAGCACCACCCCCAAGGCCAATTACCGCCGCGTCTGGGCGCGCGACGGCTGCATCATCGGCCTCGCGGCGCTGATGACCGAGCACCAGGAGCTGATTGAAACCTGCCGCCGCACGCTGGAAACACTCGCCAACTACCAAGGCCCCCACGGCGAGATTCCCAGCAACGTCGATCCCGACACCGATCGCGTCAGCTACGGAGGCACGGCCGGTCGCGTCGACGGCAACCTCTGGTTTGCCATTTGCTGCGGCCAGTACTGGCGGCGCACCGGGGACGATCGCTTTCTGCAGCAAATGCTGGAGCCGATGGAGCGGGTGCGGTTTTTGCTCGGCGCGTGGGAGTTCAACGCGCGGGGGCTGCTCTATGTGCCGCTCACCGGCGATTGGGCCGACGAATTCGTGCAGCACGGCTACGTGCTCTATGACGAGCTGCTGTATCTCCAAGCGCAGCGCGAGATGGCGGCCGTCCACCAGCATCTGCACGGCTCGGCCGATGACCAACTGGACGAGCGCGTCACACGGCTGGAACAGTTAATTCACGATAACTATTGGTTCGTCGAGGGAGCCGAGACGCCGAAGAACGTCTACCACGAGGTGCTCTACACCAAAGGCCGCAGTAGCTCGCCGCGCCGCAAGGGCCAGTACTGGATGCCTTTCTTTTCTCCCTCCGGCTACGGCTATCGCTTCGACGCCCTGGCCAATGCGCTCGTGTCGCTGCTGCGAGTAGCCGACGACGAGCAGTTTCAGGCGGTCGATGGCTACATCGCCAGCGAGTTCGAAGCGGGCGAACCGGAAGTGTGGCTACTGCCGGCCTTTCATCCGGTGATTACTCCCAAGCATGAAGATTGGGACGAGTTGCAAGTCTCGTTCTCCTACACCTTCAAGAACAGTCCCTACGAGTACCACAACGGCGGCCTCTGGCCGATGGTCACCGGTTTTTATGTGGCCGCTCTCGCGCGACGCGGCGAGCGGGAGCGGGCGCAGCGCTATCTCGCAGGCATCCACCGCGCCAACGCGCTGCGCTACGAAAACCACGACTGGGGCTTCCCCGAATTTTTGCATGGCCTCGACCACACGCCCGGCGGCACCGCGCGGCTCGGCTGGAGCGCGGCGGCGGCCGTGATCGGCCACCACGCCCTCGCCGGCGGCGAGGTGATTCGTCGGTAGAGCACATTGTAATGCTGCTTGGTATGCTCCTCGCCCCGTGGGGGCCGGGATAAGGGCAACGTGCCCAAGTCTCCATGAATCACGAGGCGGTGCGGATGGCGCTGGCCAGCGTGTCGGCAAGTTGCTGAAGTTCGTCTTCGAGCACGAGCACGCTCTGCTCGTCGTTGGCCTCGTGGCGGGGATTGATCGCGACGTACTGAGTCCCCAGCGAGTAGGCCTCGATCATCCAGGCCAGCAGGTCGATCGGCTCAAGTTCGGCCACCTCGTCGGTTTCCTGCCACTGGGCGGCATCGAGGTACTGGCGTGCTAGCTCGCCGGTGGTAAACAGGCCGATCGCCTCCTCCTCGTCGTTTTGGCCGGCAAAAAAGACCGGCGGAGTGAAGTCCTCTTCGTTCTTTTTGGTGAGGGCGTAGAACCGCATGCGTTTCTCCCAAAATGGCGGAAAGCCCGGCGGAATAAGCAATAGCGGCGACGGGCGAACCAACGGCGGCCGCACTTCGTATGCCAAAGCATTGGGCCACCGGTTCGCTTAACCTGCTCGCACAACGGGGTGCGACAGGGTGGCGCGCGGCGCACCGCGAGAGCGGAAGCCCCCGAGGCCGCTCTGGTTTGGACTGCCGCCT
>CAYZVT010000102.1:0-12863 GCA_964481585.1 uncultured Pirellulales bacterium | reverse complement strand
CCCGGTCGGGATGGCTGGCGGCCAGATCGTGCCGTTCGCCGGGGTCATCGGCGAGGTTGTATAGCTCCCACGCTTTATGGCTGCCGTGCCGCACGAGTTTCCAATCGCCCATGCGGATCGCCTGCGCCAGCTTCTTCGGGTTGAGCGGTGCGTTCTTCCAGTTGTAGCCGACCCACTCGAAGTACAGATACTCGTGCTGCTTTTGGCCCGGCTGGCCGAGCAGCGTCGGCACGATTGACAGGCCGTCGATGTCCGTCGGCAGGCTGGCCGTCGAGCCGGCCAATTCGGCAAACGTCGGCATGAGGTCGACCAGATAGGTGATGTGATCGCTCTCGGTGCCGGCGTCGATTTTGCCCGGCCAGCGGGCGATGAGCGGCGTGCGGATGCCGCCTTCGTAGACCTGCGTCTTCTGGCCGCGATACGGCCCAGCGCTTTGGTGCGACGAGTCGAACGATGCGCTCGCGCCGTTGTCGGAGCAGAAGAGCACGATTGTCTTCTCGTCGAGTTCCAGTTCCTTCAGCAGCGCCAGCAACTCGCCCACTTGTCGGTCCACGATCGTCACGTACGCGGCGTGGATGCGGTCTTGGAGCGGCCAGTCCTTGTCTTTGTACAGCGCCCAAGCCGGATCTTCCGCGGGCACCGTGTACTGGCCGTGCGGCGGCGTCCAGGGCGCGTAGCAGAGGAAGGGCTGGTCTTTATTCGCGCGAATCCAATCAAACATCTCCTCGACAATGCGGTAGTGGGCGAAGGTCCGCTTCGGATCGCTGGTCTGCACCGCTTGCACCTTCTTCGTGCGAATCCCTTTGTTCTCCGGCAACTCGACGCGCTTGCTGTTGCGAAACAGGTGGTCCGTGAAGTGATTATGAGCGTGAACCTGATGGTAATAGCCGAAGAAGGTGTCAAAGCCCTGCTTCTCCGGCACGCCGGGCATGCCGACATCGCCCGCGCCCCACTTGCCGAACCCGCCGATCGTGTAACCGGCCGGCTGGAGCACTTCGGCGAAGGTGACATCCTCATCCTTCAGAGTCTCGGTGCCGATGTTGGTCCGCACCCGCGCGCGGCCTTGGTGCATCGACGTCAGCAGCGAGCCGCGCGTTGGCGCGCAGACAGCCGAAGGGGTGTAGGCATTGGTGAACCGCATCCCTTCGCTAGCCATCTGATCGAGATGCGGCGTCGCGATGGTCTTGCTGCCGTAACAGCCCAGGTCCGTCGGCCCCAGATCGTCGACCATAATGAAGACGATGTTCGGCTTGCCCTCGGCGGCAATGGCAGAAGAACAGGTCAGAGCAATTCCAAGTAGTAGGGCAGCCGTCGTCCAGCGCATGATGCGGTTCCTTGATGGAAGGGTTAGTTTCGTGTTGTGGATGGAGTGGTGCCGGTGGCCTTTCACCGCCGGCGTTTGAAGTGCCAGACGCCCGCCAGTAGCAGAGCACCTGTCCCGCATAAGAGGGCGGAAGCGGGTTCGGGCACGGCGACCAGATCGCCCATCACGTAGACGCTGCCCAGCCGCGTTGAGGAGTGAAACTCCGATCCGCTTCTCCCCGAAGTGCTGTTGTTGGCCAGGAAGACGCGCAGCGTGACCTGGTCGCCGTTGGTGAGCACAGGTAGGCCGGTAGTGATGGCGGTGGGAGTCTCCGTCCCCTTGGAGGCGACCAGCACCGAGCCGATCAAGTCGCTCTGCGTGACATTCGTGTCGCCGACTCGCAGGCCGACTTGGCTGCGGAGCGCGCCGTGCCGCTGTCTGAAGTGGTTCACGCGAACGCCGTAGCCGATCTCGGTCAGCCGAATTATTTCCCTGGGCTGCAAGTTGCCGACGGTGAAACTGAAGTTGACATAATGCCCACCCGAGATGGCGGTGGGAATGGTGGGATTGCTTGCGGGCGAGGAGGTGAAGACGGCGATCGTTCCGCCCATCGTCACGCCATCGCGGGTAATCGCGTTGCCGTTGTCGAAGCCGACCAATGTTACGTCCGGCGCAGATGCCCCCGTGCCAAAGGTGGAGTTGCTGGCCGCGCTAATTGCCGATGAGTTATGCACCTGTGCGTCGAGCACCGAATCGTTTCCGCTGTTGTCCCAATACACCATCAAACCCGCCTGAGCCGGTGATATCAGGCACTGGGACAAACAAGCGAGCAAGAGTAGGGCGAACCGTGGCCTGAGTTTCATGTTCGGGTTCCTTTCGCCATACGAAGCAGTAGCTACGAGCGGGCAAAAAATCGGGAGGACAAGTGTTCACGGCCGCAAGCGACCGCCGCTGGTAGGAAAAGCAAAGCCGGCATCAGCCGGTTCGCCGTGACGGATTAAGATGTCGATGTTTCGTTGCTGTTGCGTTTGTCGTTGAGCGACGCCTACGGCAGAACGACCAATTCTCCTCCCGCGATGCTACTGAGCGCCTGCCAGGTGTCGAGGTCGATCGCGTCACTGAAAAAATGGACCGATCCATCACACAACAGCGCGCTGACGCCGCCGGCGTGCCGGCTGCGCGACGCGAGCCGGAATCGTCTCGGAGCCGGTGGGTTCTCTCGGCAGGGGAGATTCATCTCCGGCCGGTGTACGCAACTGCTCCAATCGTTTGCGGGACTATTCGGGCCATCGTGAGTCATGATCGTGTACGAGCCGGGGAAGGCCAACCAGATGCGGCCGCGGCGGTCTGCTGGCGAGCCAAGCTCGGAGGGGGCTTGCAGCATCTCCAGCATCGCCAGCGTATTGCTCGTCCCGTCGCGAATATCCGCGATGCGGGCGCCGTAGTCAAAGAAGAACGTCGCCCGCTGCCCTTGATCGGCGGCCTCTTTTTGGCCCCAGTTGACGCCGTAGTTGCCCTTGTACTCCTGAAACGAATCGCCTCCGGCTTGCATCATCCGCCGTGACGTGTCGCTGGGGCAATGGAAGACGGGCTGGTAGACACCCAATTCCTGGTCCTGATGGGCCGAGTTCTTACTGAAGTCGTACTGGCCGTATACGCTCGACTGCTCGATGAACGGGAGTAGATGCACGACCATCGGCGTATCCGGCAGGCCGGGGATCGGCTGCGCGGTTTCTTTATTAAACCCGAGCGCGCCGAAGGGAAACATCTGGTGCGCGCTATGGTAGTTGTGCAGCGCCAGCCCCAACTGCTTGAGGTTATTGGCGCACTGCGTGCGCCGCGCCGCCTCGCGGGCCGCTTGAACCGCCGGCAGCAACAAGGAGATCAGGATGCCAATGATGGCGATCACCACCAATAACTCCACGAGGGTAAAGCCGCCGGATGCCACTGCTGGCTTGTCCAGCAGTGCTCGTCCCCTGGCGCAAGCCCCCTTCCGATTTCGTCGCGGCACCGCGACTTTCAGGAGGCGTTGTCGCGCGCGGCCGCACGTCCTTGGCGGCTCCTCGAAGCGGCGAATGCAAACGACGTCACTCGCAGACACTGCTGGGCAAGCCAGCAGTGACACCCTGCGAGGGCGTTTCGCGTGACAGGCCCCTACAGAGCTAAAGCCGCTCGGCTCAAGCGGTTGTCGCTTCGGCGTCAAGGTTTTGCCTGCACGCATAATTCCGCTCGCCGGTTACGTTCGCCACTCTCTGAACCGAGTTTATTGGGAAGACGACGCGCCTCGATCGTTGTCTTCCCACCGATTGCTGTGCATCAGCTCGACGATTTCTTGGGGCTGGAGTGCCCAGGGAAAGATGTACAGCTCATCGAGCGCGCCGGAGAAGTGCCGGTCGCGTTGCCGCCAGTAGCCGAGATCCAACTGTCCTTGGTCGCTTGTTCGGATCGGAATCCCCAGGGCGCCCGAGGTCGCTTCGAGTTTGCCGTCCACGTATAAGCGGACTGACTGAGCAAGGCCGGCATTGTCGCCGCTAGGATTTCCCTCAAAGGTGACGGCCAGATGGTGCCACCTGTTGTCGCGCAGGTCTTTTTTGCCGACGAGCCAGCTTCCTCCCCACTCCACGCGCATCGCGCCGAGCGGCTCATCGCGGAGGGGATTCCAGCCGATGAGCCACTTTTCGCCCGCCTGCGGCACGCCCCAACTGACGATCGCATGGGCGGTTCGTCGTTTGGGGCGGCGGGGGATTTTCGCCCAGAAGGCCACCGTTCGCGGCTGCGCGCCGTGAACGCCCGAATAGGAGCACTCGATGCAATCGTCCCGCCCATCGAACTCCACGCCGGCACCAAACATGCCCGTGATCCAGCGCGGCCCGTCCTGCACCGGCAAGAGCCGCGCGCGGAACTGCGCGCCGTCGGCCTGGGGGGTGGAAATCGCCTGGGTACCCTGGCCTTCGTCAAAGGACCAGTGCAACACGCGCTTGATTTCCCGCTGCGGCATCGCGCGGACAAATTGCAGGGCGTGCGGCGGCGGCCCTTGGAACAATTGCGGCGCGCCCTCGACCGATCCATTTCGCGTGCCGCGGATGTGCAGCGATTGCCCAGAGTGAAGTTTTTTCGGCTCCAAGGGGGCCATTTCGGCGTTTGCCGGCAGTGCGACCTCGACGGCCCCTTCGAAGACGACGACGCTGGCCGTCTTCTGCTCCGCCCCGTCCACGACCTCGACGCCGAACTCCGTTCCCAGATCAATGATGTCGGCTAGCGCCGTCTCGACCACAAACCCCCTGGCGCGATCGGGCAGCCGTGCCGCCAGGCGACCCGTGATGAGATGTCCGCGTGAGGCGTGGTCGAGGATGAACTTCGTGGGGCCTTGCAAAATGACCCGCGCGCCGCCATCAAAGGCGATCTCGGCCAGCCCCGACTCCAGTTCCAGCGTCTGGCCTTGCATCAGCCGAGTCGGCACCGCCAGCGGGCGTTGGCGGTCGCTCCACCGCGCCTCCGAGACAGCGAGAAGCTGAGCGACCGCAACCGGAACGTGGCGCGGGGACGAGGACGGCCGCGCGGAATCGTTCCAGGAAAAGAGCAGGGCCGTGAGCGCCAACCAAAAGACACACGTAAGGGCCGCCGCCGCTGCTAGAAACCGCCCCGGGTGCGACCGCCAGTCGAGCAGCGCCGGTGAAGCAGGCTTGGTCGGCCGGTCCCCTAGCTCGCTCGCGCCGAGTTGCGCGACGCTCTCGGCCTGATGCCGCCGCGCCCAAAGTTGCAGCCCCGTCGAGTCGTGGACAAACGCGACATACAGCCGCCGCGCCGCCTGGCTCGTTTCGAGCAAGTGCTCAAGCCGGGCGTGCTCGGCGGGAACGAGTTCCTTTTCGAGCATGGCGGCCGTGAGCAGGAATAGTTCTTCCTGCAATTCCGGCGGCAGATCGGGAGCGCGGCTTTCCATCATGACGCCTCCAACCGCAGCGTGCGCTCAATGCATCGGTGGAGCACCTGACGGGTCCGCAACAGGCTTTTGCGGACCGCTTCATGCGAGCGCCCATCTTGCTCGGCGACCTCGCGAGCCGTCCGGCCGCCCAGGTAACACCGCATCACGAGCCGCCGCTGCACGTCGGTCAGCTTCTCGACGCAGTGCATCAAGGCACTATGGCGGGCTTCGGTCCGGTCGGCCATGCGATCGGCTTCCTGCTCAAGAACGGCCAGGAGTTGGTCGTTGAACTGCACCTTGTCGCGCATCGTGCGCGTGCGGTAGTGCAAGACCTCGAATTTTGCGATCGTGCGCGCCCAAGCGCCGAAGCTTTTGGTGGGGTCATACTGGCCGAATTGTCGCCATAGCTTGAGCCGGGTGGTCTGCGCGATGTCTTGAGCCGCGTGCCAATCCGGCACCAGCGCCAGAATGTAGGCCAGCAACTGCTGCTCATGGGCACCGAGAAGTTGGACAAACTGCTCGGTCAGATCCTGGGACTGCGGTGAGGATTCCATAGACGCACCACCCGGTCATCGCGGCCCGTTCGCCGCCAATTGCCATTTTACGCGCATCGCGAGGGCGGAGCCGCCGTTTCCGTTTCGAACGCCGCCCCGCGCAGACCGTCCGATGTCTTTACCCACTTCGCCGGGGATTCGGGACAAGAAAAATTGCTTTTTCCGCAATTGCCCGGCGAGCGGAGCGGGCAGCCCGAGCCGCCGTGTCGCTCGGATTCTGCGGAAAAATGGCGAGATTTGGGGCTTGGCCCGGAGCTTGGGAGTTAATCAGCCGCAGCCACGCCGGCAGACATCCCCCGCATTTCGGGTGCCTTAAGAATCAACGGCCTTCAGAGGTGGGACGCCCCGAGAGCCGGGAGCCGCGTTAGGCTTCCGGTGTGCTTGGTTTCTGAAAAAAGCGGCGTGCGACGGAACGGGCGAAAAAGAGCAGCAGAGTCACGCCCAGTCCAGCAAAGCCGCCCAGCCCTGCGCCAATCGACTGGCCTGTTGGATCGCCCACCCCGCGCACCGACGGGCTGAGAAGTATCGACCCACTCACTGCACCAGCAAAAGCTGAAAGAATCAGCCAAGGTAGGATTGGCTTTTGCCCCGCCTCCGACGGAGCGGCCGAAGCATCGAGCTGTTCGTGTGTCTGCGGCGAAGCGTATGGGTTGAGCTGGCCCATCCTGCAACTCCGACTGATCGCAGCCGCCGGAAACAGTACCGCGAGCACAACGCGGCGTGGGCCAACGAGCGTTGTCAGCCCCATTTTAGAAAAAGTACACCCCAGAGGATTCGAACCTCTAACCTTCGGTTCCGTAGACCGATGCTCTATCCAGTTGAGCTAGGGGTGCCTGGCTTTTTGTTGTAACCGGCCTGGCGGGAGCCTTCAAGGCTCGCGGGCGTGGCACGCTCGCGCTGCGAAGCCAAAGCCGGAAAGTGGACTATTCTAGCCGAGTTTGGGGGCGAAGCAAGGGCAAATGCCAGCGGCGGAAATGGCGTAGCGACGAAGCAGGTTCTTTTCGCCCGCAGCCGCTGGGCCGGGACGCCGCCCCGACGACACCGTTCAACAGCTTGCCCGCTAGGGAGCGGACTCGGCGTACTTCCAGGCCGCGGCTTCTTCGCCGTCGAGGCGCAGGGTGAGGCATTTGGCGCTGCCGCCGGCTTTGACGAACTCGCTTAGCGGCGTCTCGCGCGGCTCGAAGCCGCGGCGCTTTAGTTCCGCGTGCAGTGCCGGGCAGCCGCTGTTGGTGACGACCGTGCGGCCGACGACGACGGCATTGCAGGCGAAGCGCTCGGCCTCCTCGTGGCGGACCTCGATCAATTCCTCGACCGCGTGCTCCAGCGCGTAGCGGCCGTAGTCGTCGAACGCACCCGGATAATAAATCGCCACGCCGGGGGCGAGGGGGCAGAAGCAGGTGTCGATGTGGTAGTAGTACGGATCGACCAACTCGACCGGGATCACGCGCACGCCGAGCATTTTGCCGATCTCTTGATGCCCCCGCGCGTCGCTGCGCATGCGGTAGCCGGCAAAGAGCGTATCGCCGCAAAAGAGCGCGTCGCCCGCTCCCTCGAAATCCTCGTCCTCCGGCGGCGGCTCGATCCGAAAGCCATGCTCGCGCAGCCACGATTCGTAGTGCGACTCCTCGCCTTGCCGCTGCACGTGGCGAAAGCGGGCCGGGATCGCGCGGTCGCGGTAGACCATCGCCGCGTTGGCGGTAAACACCAAGTCCGGCAAGCCCTGCACCGGCCGAAGAAGCGAAATCTCCGCCCCAACCTCGCGCAGCAGCGCGTCGAGCGCGTTCCACTGCTTCACCGCCAGCGCATGATCGGCCTGCCGCTCGCGGCTCATCCAGGCATTGATTTCGTACTCGATGCCGTAGTGGTCCGGCGGGCACATCAAGATCTGAGGCATGGGAAGCTGTGGGCTGTAAGCAACGGGCTGCAAGCTGCGGGCTACGATTTGTTAGGACTGGGTTTCGCAGCGTTCGACTTCTTGGGCTAGGACGCGGAGGAAGGGTTCCACGTCGGTCACGAGGCCGATGGTTTGGAAAGAGCCGCGATCGCTGAGTTTGATGACAGCCGACGGGTTGATGTCGACGCAAACGACCTTGACCCAAGCGGGAAGTAAATTGCCGACGGCGACCGAGTGGAGCGTCGTGGCGATCATCAGGCAAAACGTCACATCGCGCACCTTTTCCCGCATCAGCCGCTGCGCCTCAAGGGCGTCGGTAATCACGTCGGGCAGCGGGCCGTCGTCGCGGATGCTGCCGGCGAGCAGATAATCGACGTTGTTTTTCACACATTCATACATGATGCCGCGCGTCAGCACGCCTTGCTCGACCGCCGGGCGGATGCCGCCGGCGCGGCGGATGCGGTTGATTGCCCGCAGGTGGTGTTCGTGCCCCGCTTCGGCCAGATGGCCGCGGTCGAGGTAGACGCCCAGGCTGGTGCCGAATAGCGCTTGCTCGATGTCGTGGGTTGCCAGCGCGTTGCCGGCAAAGAGTTTTTGGACATAGCCTTTGCGGATCAAGTGGCTGAGGTGTTCGGCGCTGCCGGTATGCACAATCGCCGGACCGCCGACAATGAGGGTCTTGCCCCGGCCTTTGGCGGCGTCGTAAAGCTGGCGGGCAATCTGCCGCACGAGCGCGCCTTTTGGTTTTTCGGTGGAGACGCTGCTGTTCATGAACTCGAAGGCAGCCGCCTGGCGCGGCAGCGACCGCTCCTCGGGAAAGACGCGCACGCCGGCGTGCCCGACCACGACCTGCATACCCGCGGTTACGTCGCTCATCGGCATGCAGCGGGCCGAAGGAGCATCGCGATCGACGACGATGCCGCAATCCATCTCTTGGTCGGCAACCGGAATCCACTTGCGGTCGATTCGCACCTCGGTTCGCTGGTTCGTGGTGCTGTAAAACCCTTCGGGAAACGCCCCTTCGATATCGACCGCTTCGAGCCGGCAGTCGTGGGCGGCGGTGGGCACCGCGCCGTGATCGCCGATCTGGGCCAGGATTTCTTCGAGCACCTCGGGCGTCTCGGCCTGGACCTCGACCCGCGCGTAGCTCGGGTCGTGGCGCCCTTGGCCGATCGAGACTTGCTTCAGGTGAAACTGGCCGCCGAGCGACTGGATCAGGTCGAGAATCTTGGGCAGGATCAGGCTGTCGATGATGTGGCCGCTGACCTCGACTTCTTCAACGAACTGGCCGCTGGCGGTCGGCTGTGGATGGTGAATCATGTGCGGCTCGCTCCTTCGTCGACGCGGCAAGAAATCCCGGTACGGCCGAAGCGCCGCTGGGGCTAGACTCGCTCGATCTGCGCTCGATCGAGCGGAAATGCGCGCGCGGGCCGCCTCTATTCTAGAAGGCGGGGCGGTGGCGGACCAATGCCGGGCGGCTGTGCCGGTTGCGTAGGCTGGCGGTTTGGGACTCGGCGGCGCGCCGTAAGGTGCGTCCGTCTCACGACTTCACAACCCCCTGCCAAGCCCTTATACTAGGTGGCTTGCAGGAGGCTCCCGAGCCTGGAGCACTGCCCGCTAGGCCAAGCGGCCGGCGCGTGGCGCTCTCGAACCCCACTCTTTTCACCCGCGCGGCGTAGTTGTGTCAGCATGAGCGAACCGGAAAAATCCCAGCATTGGCAGTCGTTGGCAGAGCAACTCGGGGCCGAAGTTCCGGCCGATCCGCCGGCGGCGCCGCCAGCGCCCGAGCCGGTTGTTCCCCAGCGGCCGAAGCGACCCGCCGCGCCGCCGCAGCCGCGACCGGCCGCCGATTGGGCTTCGCTCGCGGCGGAGTTGGGACTTGCTCCGACTCCGGCCGAGAGCAAAGCGGCTCCCCCCGCGCAAGAAGCTCCCGTTTCGCGCGAGGCCGAGCCGCCCGCGAAGATCGAGGCGGAGCCGGTGCGGGCTGAAGCTGAGCCGGCTAAACTGCAAGTGCCCGTGAGCGAGCCGGTGATTGTCGCACCGTCGATCGAGGACGAAGAAGTCGGAGCGGCCGAAACGGTCACGATTGAATCGAGCGAAACCGGCGTCGTCGAAGTCGACGAGCCGAAGGAAGAACAAGCGGAGCGGCCGCGCCGCCGTCGCCGCCGCCGTCGTGGACGCAAGCGTTCGGAAAGCGAATCGACCGCCGAAGCGGGCGAGGAGACGGCGGAAGAATCCGCTTCCGCCGAACTCGATGCGGAACTAGACGCCGAGCAAGAGGAAGGCGAAGCGACGGAAGTCCGTGAGCGGGAAGACGGACGCCGCCGCAAGCGTCGCCGCCGTCGCCGCAAGTCGAAGCCTGAATCCGAAACTGCGGAAGGCGAAGAAAAAGAACTGCCGCTACCGGGCGAGGAAGCGGACGACGAGGACGACGAGCAAGGAGACGAGCCGCGCGGGAGCCGCTCGACGCACAAAAACATTCCCACCTGGGAAGAAGCCATCGGCGTGATCGTGGCGACGAACCAAGAAAGCCGTGCCCGCGCTCCGAAGCAAAGCGCGCCACGCGGACGCGGCCGACGGGGTGGCCGTGGCCGAGGACGCGGAGGCAATCGTAACTCCAGCGACGGCAACGCCGGCTAGGGGCGTCGCTTCAAGAGATCTGGCAAAACCAACTCGGGAGGTGAAGCGTGAAAAAGTCGTTGGTACTCCTGACACTCGTGGCGGCGTTGGCCGGTTGCAGCGGCTCGACGCCCGCTTCGATCGAGCCGGGCGTGGTGCTCTTGCGCTACAATCCCGGCAGCGAAAGCACCGAGCAGCGCGAAGAAGGATTTCTCGACACGCTGCGGCAGCAGTATCCGCAAATCAACCTTCTCTCCTCCGACCAATATGCCGGCACCACGCCCGAGTCGGCGCTCGACAAGTCGCAGCAACTGCTGACGAAGTATCGCGGCGCGATCACCGGCGTCTTTTGCGTCTGCGAGCCGAACGCGGCGGGCATGTTCGGCGCGCTGGAAGAGGCCGACCTGCTCGGCCAGGTCAAGTTCGTCGGCTTCGATCCGACGCCCCGCATGGTCCAAGCGATCGAAGACGGCCAGATGAGCGGCATTGTGCTGCAAGACCCGGTGGCGATGGGCTATTTGGCCGTCAAAACGATGCACGCCCATCTCCAAGGCCAGCCGGTCGAGCAGCGCATCTCCACCGGCCAGCACGTCGCCACGCCCGAAAACATCCACACCGAGCAGATTCAGCGGCTCGTCGCCCCGCCGGTTTTCGAGGGCGAAGCGTTTCAGCCCGAGACCGTGAAGTACACAATTGCCGTGATTCCGAAAGGGACGACCCACGAATTTTGGAAATCGGTCCATCACGGTGCCGACCGCGCCGCCCGCGAATTGGGAGACACGCGGATCATCTGGAAGGGACCGCTGCAAGAGAACGACCGCGGAGGGCAGATCGACGTGGTGCAAAACTTCATTACCCAAAAGGTCGACGGCTTGGTGCTCGCGCCGCTCGATGCTCAGGCACTCGTGGAGGTTGTCGTCGAAGCGAAGGAGCACGGCATCCCGACGGTCGTGTTTGATAGCGATCTCAACAGCGATGCCAAGGTGAGCTACGTCGCCACCGACAACTACGCCGGCGGCGCGCTGGCGGCACACACGCTGGCCGAAGCACTCGGCGAGTCGCCCGCCAAGCCGCAGGACGGCGCGAGCCAGCAAAAGCCGGCGGAAACATCGTCGCCGGCCGCTAAGCCAGAAGCGTAGCCATTTCCGAGTCGCGCCGGGTGGCGGGGGCGCAGCGCGACCGCGGAAGCCCCCGAGGAACATGACGGACAGCACTGCTGGACAAGCCAGCAGTGGCACCCGGCCTAATCGCCCCGCTGTTTCGCTGGAGCCTGTGGGAGAGAGAACGTGGCTGAGCCGCTCTTGCAGATGTCCGGCATTCGCAAACGCTTCGGGGCCACCCAAGCGCTGCGCGGCGTGTCGTTCGAGGCACACGCCGGGCAGGTCCTCGCGCTGATCGGCGAGAACGGGGCCGGCAAGAGCACGCTGATGAAAGTGCTCAGCGGCGCGCACGCGCCCGACGCGGGCCAGATGCGCTTGGCCGGTGCTCCCTACGCGCCACGCGGGCCGCACGAAGCCCGGCGGCGCGGCGTGGCAATGATCTACCAGGAACTGAACCTGGCGCCGCACCTGAGCATCGAAGACAACATTATGCTCGGCCAAGAGACGCACCGTCTGGGCATCGTGCAGCGCCGTGCTCAGCGGCAACGCATCGGCGAAGTGCTGGAATTGCTCGGCCACGGCCGTCTCTCGCCGAGCACGCCCGTCGCACGGCTGTCGATCGGCATGCAGCAACTCGTTGAGATCGCGCGGGCACTGGTCTTCAATGCCAAGGTAATCGTCTTCGACGAGCCGACCAGTTCGCTCACCCAGCAGGACGCCGCGCATCTGTTCCAGGTGATCGAAAAGCTCAAGGCGACCGGCTGTGCGGTCATCTACATCAGCCACTTTTTGGAAGAAATCCGCACCGTCTGCGACCATTATACCGTGCTCCGCGACGGCGAAAGCGTCGGTAGCGGCCGCCTCGCCGAGACGAGCGAAGCGGAACTGGTGGCGCTAATGGTTGGCCGAAGCGTCGAGGAACTCTTTCCCAAGGTGCCGCACGAGCCGGGCGAGACGGTGCTCGAAGTGCGTGGGCTGAGCGGCAAGCGGATTCCGCAGCAAGTCAGCTTGGAGCTACGGCGGGGAGAGATCTTGGGGCTGGCCGGACTGGTCGGAGCCGGCCGCACCGAGCTACTGCGGCTGCTCTTTGGCCTTGATCCCGTCGCGGCCGGGGAGGTGCGCGTGCAGGGCGCGCCGGTGCGTCCATCGCCAGCCGCGCGGATTGCCGCCGGGCTGGGATTGGTTTCCGAAGACCGCAAGGGGGAGGGCCTCGCCCAAATCCGCTCGATTGCCGACAACACGACCCTCAGCCGGCTCGGTCTCTACAGCACCGCCGGCTGGCTCAACTTGAACCGCCGCCGCCGCGCCGTCGAGGGGTGGATGGGCACGCTGCGGATCAAAGCCCGCTCGCAGGACCAGCGCGTGGCGGTTCTCTCCGGCGGCAATCAGCAAAAGGTGGCGATTGCCCGCGTGCTGCATCAAGGGGCGGACATCCTGCTGCTCGACGAGCCGACGCGGGGCATTGATATTG
>CAYZVT010000101.1:0-12898 GCA_964481585.1 uncultured Pirellulales bacterium | reverse complement strand
TCGTTTTGGTTTGCGTTGCTGCCGGAAGTCTGTTGCTCGCGACGGGCTGTGAGCGGCCGTTGGCGGTCGATCCGCCGGCTGATCTGTCTCAGGCCCATGAGATTCGCCTGCAACTGACCGGCGGCGTCGAAGCCAGCGAGGACGAAGCCGCAGCGGAAGAAGTCGCCGGAACCGGCTGGGGCACGATCCGAGGACGCTTCGTGCTGGCCGAGGGAGCCACGCCCCGCGTGCCGCAGGTGCTCACGATCAACAAAGACACGGAAGTCTGCGGAGCAACCGGGCCGATCCGCGATGAAGTGTTTTTGATCGACCCCGAGACGCGCGGCATCAAGAATGTCGCCATTTACGTCCGCGATGCCAGCCGCACGCACGAGTCGGCGCAGCCGGGCGGCGGCACGCCGGTTTTCGACCAGAAGGACTGCGTCTTTTTGACCCACGTCTTTCCGGTCGTCGTCGGCCAGACGGTGCTGGTGAAGAACAGCGACCCGGTGGGGCACAACATGAACGTCGCGGCCGTGGCCGGCTCGCCATCGAATCTGCTCATCCCCGGCGGCGAATCGACGCAGTACGTGCCGAACGTCGAAGAGACGATGCCGATCCGTGTGACCTGCAACATTCACCCCTGGATGCTGTCCTGGATTCTGCCGCGGGAGAACGGTTACTTCGCCGTGACGGGCGAGGATGGCAGCTTTGAGATTGCCAATCTGCCGGCCGGCGAGGAAGTCGAGTTTCAAGTCTGGCACGAGAACGCCACCGGACCCGGCGGGGCTTTGCCGGCGGGTGGAGGAAGCGGAGTCGAGATCGACAAGCGCGGCCGCTTTCAGCTGAACCTGAACGAAAACGAGGTCCGCACCCTCGAAATTGTCCTGCCTGGGGCAGCCTTCCAAGGCTAGCGAACGATCCAATAGTCCGATGAAGCACTCTATTCTTTCGCGTGCGGCCCTGGCGACCGCGCTGGTGGCGCTCTCTGTTTTGGCGGTCGGCTGCGATCGGGCGGAGCCGGCGCGGTTCCGTCTAAATATGCTGCAGATGGTCGATAGCGAGGTGCCCGAAACGCACCAGCAGCAGATCGCCGATATTCTGACCGCCATGTACGGCACGCCCGACGAGCCGTTCGTGCTGCCGGAGTCGGGGCTGGATCTGAAAAAGCTCCGCATGGCCGCCGGCCCCGTCGGCAGCGACGAGGTGGGCAACGAGACCGGGCTTTTCCGCCGCCACTGTGCCCATTGCCACGGCGTCACCGGCGACGGCGCCGGCCCGACGGCCGCATTCCTCAATCCCTACCCGCGCGACTACCGCCAAGGGATCTTTAAGTTCAAATCGACCGACCAGGCCGCCAAGCCGACGCGCAAAGATCTGCACCGCATCCTGGCCGAGGGGATTCCCGGTACGGCGATGCCGTCCTTCAAGTTGCTCTCCTCCGATCAGCTCGACGCGCTGGTCGAGTACGTTGTTTACCTGAGCATGCGGGGCGAGACGGAAATCGAATTGGCTCGCGCCGTGTTTGACTTGGACGAAGCAGACGACGGCTCGCTCGTGCCGTTCGAGACGACGCCCGAGTTTCTCGTCGAGGAGATTCTCGTCCCGGTGGCCGAGCGCTGGGAGGAAGCTCCCGATCAAATCGTCGCGCCCGATCCGGACTCCGCTCCGCCCGAGAACCGCTCTCCGCAGGAGATCGCGGCTTCGGTCGCCAAGGGCCGCGAACTGTTCTACGGCAAGCGGGCCAACTGCTTTTCTTGCCACGGGCCAAGCGGCCTGGGCGACGGGCAAACGAACGACTACGACTATTGGAACAAAGCCGTCAAAGAGTTCGCCGAGAGCCATGAGGAGGTCGCGCTGAGCGAGCTGGGCCTGCTGCCGGTGCGCAATATTCGTCCCCGCAATTTGCGGCTGGGCGTCTATCGCGGCGGTCGGCAGCCGCTCGACTTGTATCGGCGGATTCACGCCGGAATCAACGGCGCGCCGATGCCGGGCCTGGGGACGACCGGCGCGCTGCAGCCGGAAGAAATCTGGAATCTGGTCGATTACGTCCGTTCGCTGCCGTTTGAAGCGGCCAGCCAGCCGCCCAAACTGCCGCCGGCGCTGGAGCGCGAACGGCTGTAGAGCAGATTCCCCCCTTCGCAGCGAACTACCCCCTTACGAGTCACGCCAGCGCGTCGTCCGTGGAGAAGAAACGTGCAGAACAAGTTCTGGAGCCTGGTCTTTCTGCTGGTGCCGGTGCTCGGCTGCGCCACCTTTATCGCGGCGCCGTACTTCAACCACTGGCTGCCGCGCGATATTTCCGAGCACGGCCGCACGATCGACCACTTGTTTAACTTCATCCTCGGTCTGACCGGCGTGTCGTTCGTCGCCACCGAGGTCGTGCTGTTTTGGTTCATGTGGAAGTACGACGCCAAGAGCAACAAGCAGCCGGTGAAGTACACCCACGGCAGCCACAGCCTGGAGATCGTGTGGACGATCCTGCCGGCGGCGACGCTGCTGTTCATCGCGATCTACCAGATGGATGCTTGGGCGGCCTCCAAGATGCGGCAGCCCGACATTCCGCCCACCGCCGAAGTGACCGGGCGGCAATTCGAGTGGCGGTTCCGTTATCCCGGGCCGGATGGGCAGCTTTACACGCTTGACGACGTTCATGAAGTGAGCGATCTGCACCTGCCGGTCAACGAGGAAATCTTGCTCGTCATCAAGAGCGAGGACGTACTGCACAGCTTCTTCTTGCCCCATCTGCGCGTCAAACAAGACGTCGTGCCGGGCATGCGGCAAGCGGTTTGGTTCAAGGCCAAAGAGCAGGGCCAGTACGACATCGTCTGCGCCGAGCTTTGCGGCTGGGGCCACTACAAAATGAAAGGGCGGATCACGCTCCAGTCACGCAGCGATTACGACGCCTGGCTCGCCGCCAAGTACCAGCAGCAAACCGCGACCCACGTTTCTGAAGCAGAGAGCGAGGACTAACCGATGGGTTCTCACGCACACCACGCCAGCCACGACGGCGGCCACGGCCATTCGCAGAGCTTCATCTCGAAGTACGTCTTCTCGCTGGACCACAAGGTCATCGGGATTCAGTTTCTGTTTTCCACGCTGATTTGGTTCCTCGTCGGCGGCCTGTTGGCGCTGGCCGTGCGGTGGCAGATCGCTTGGCCCTGGAGCGAAGTGCCCGTGCTGGGCAAGATGCTCTTTTCGGCCGAGGGCGGCCAAATGTCGCCCGAGTTTTACACCATGCTCTTCACGATGCACGCGACGGTGATGATCTTCTTCGTGATCATCCCGATTCTCGCGGGCGCGTTCGGCAACTATCTGATACCACTGATGATCGGCGCCGACGACATGGCGTTTCCGACGCTGAACATGCTCAGCTACTGGTTCATGTGGCCGGCGTTTATCTGCATGGGCCTGAGCTTCTTTGTGGAAGGGGGCGGCCCCTCGGCCGGCTGGACTTCCTATCCGCCGCTCTCGGTCGTCGAATCCGCCGCCCCCGGGAGTATGACCGGACAGACGCTCTGGCTGCTCGGCGTGACGTTCGTCGGCATCTCGTCGATGATGGGCTCGATCAACTACATGACGACCATCATCCAGATGCGCGCCCCCGGCATGACGATGTTCCGCCTGCCGCTGACGATCTGGAGCATGTTCATCACCGCCGTGCTGCAGGCCGCCGCGCTGCCGGTCCTCACGGCCGCCGGCTTCATGCAACTGACCGACCGCCTGCTCGACACCGGCTTCTTTCTGCCGGACGGGCTTTCGGTCAACAACGCTGCTGCGGTGGCCGGCGGCGGGCAGCCGCTCCTCTGGCAGCACCTGTTCTGGTTCTACTCGCATCCGGCCGTGTACATCATGATCCTGCCGGCGATGGGCATGGTCTCCGACATGATCTCCTGCTTCGCCCGCAAGCCGATCTTCGGCTACAAGCCGATGGTCTACTCCATCGCCGGCATCGCGGGGCTAGGCTTCATCGTTTGGGGCCACCACATGTTCGTCTCCGGCATGAACCCGGCGCTGGGCATGACGTTCATGGTCTCGACGATGATGATCGCGCTGCCCAGCGCGATCAAAACCTTCAACTGGCTCGGCACGATCTGGGGAGGCAAAATCCAGTTCACCACGCCGATGCTGTTCTCCCTAGCCTTCGTGTCGATGTTCATCATCGGCGGCCTGTCGGGCATCTTCATGGCCGCCACGCCGGTCGATATTTTCATCCACGATACCTACTTCATCGTCGCCCACTTCCATTACGTGCTCTTTGCCGGCACGGCGATGGCCGTCTTTGGCGGGATTTATTTCTGGTTCCCCAAAATGTTTGGCCGGATGATGAACGACTCGTGGGGCAAAGTGCATTTCTTCTTCACGTTCTTGTTCCTCAACGGCACGTTCTTCCCGATGCACATTCTCGGCATGGGCGGCCAGCCGCGGCGCTACGCCGATACGTTCCACTACCCGGTGTTTAACCACTTGCAGCCGCTCAATGAGTTCATGACCTACTGTGCGATCGGCATGGTGAGCGTGCAGACGATCTTCGCGGCCAACTTTATTTACAGCTTGTTCTTCGGCCCCAAGGCCGGTCGCAACCCTTGGCACGCGAACACGCTCGAATGGATGGCTCCCAGCCCGCCCGGCCACGGCAATTTCGATTTCCAGCCGGTGGTGTACCGGGGACCGTATGAGTACGGCTCGCCTGAAGTCGATACCGACTACTATCCGCAAACGCAGCCGCCGCCGAGCAAAAAAGAAGCCCCCGAGCCGGTCCCCGTCGCAGTCCACTAGCCTTCCACGTTCGATGAAGTCGCCTGTCGCCCAGCCCGAAGCAAGTCGCCTGCCGCACCGCATGGCCGTGGTGCTGGTCTGCGCGACCTTTCCCCTGATTTGGGTCGGCGGTCTGGTGACGACGACGCAGGCGGGCATGGCGGTGCCGGACTGGCCGAGCACCTACGGCTACAATCTCTTTCTCTACCCCTGGCAGACCTGGCTCTCCGGCCCCTGGGATCTGTTCATCGAGCACGGCCACCGTTTGCTTGGGGCGCTGGTGGGGCTGCTCACGATCGGGCTGTTAGTGAGCCTGATTCTGCGTGACCGCCGCCGTTGGATGCACGTGCTGGGCGTGTTGGCGTTGGCGCTGGTGATTGCTCAAGGGACACTCGGCGGGATGCGCGTGCTCCTCGACGCCCGCACGCTGGCCAAGATCCACGGCTGTGTCGGCCCAGCGTTTTTCGCCTTTAGCATTGCGCTGGCCGTCCTCACCTCCAAGCTCTGGCGGAGCGGCGAGCCGCGCGCTGAGCGCCCCGATGCGGCGAAGTTGCAGCGGCTCGGCGTCATCACCACGCTCTTGGCCTACGTCCAACTTGTGCTCGGGGCGCAGTTGCGGCACGTCTCGGTTTTTGCCGCTCCCGGCGAGTTCCGCGTGGCGGTGTTCTTTCATTTGCTGATGGCGGGCGTGCTGCTCGTGCACGTCGTGCTACTGTCGGTCCGCCTGCTGCGACACCATCGCCACCAGGAGCGGCTGGCTCGCCCCGCGCGGGTTTTGTTGGGGCTGATCGGGCTTCAACTCTTGCTCGGCGCGGGCACTTGGATCGTTAAATATTCCTTTCCTGATTGGGTTGGCGCGTACCGCTGGACCGAAGGCTATACCGTCTCGGCAGAAAGTTTTCTGCAAGCGATGGTCATCACCGGCCACGTTGCGACCGGATCGTTGATTTTGGGCATTGCGCTGATGATGACGCTGCGTTTGTTCCGCCTCTATCGTAGCGAGCCGCGCTCGGTGAGCGTCGCCAGCTCGCGCATGACGGGGGTGTTGGCATGAGTACTTCCACGTTGGCCTACGGGCGGCGCGTCACGCTTGCCTCGCGGATTGGCGACTACGTGGAGCTATCGAAGCCGCGCATCCTGATGCTGGAGCTAGTCACGTTGTCGGTTGCGGCGCTCCTCGCCGGACTGCAACCTTGGCTGCTGATCCACGTGATGCTCGGCACCGCCTTGGTTGCCGCCAGCGCGAGCGCCTTCAATCAACTCTGGGAACGCTCCTCCGACGCGCTCATGCCCCGCACGGCCGATCGCCCCTTGCCCGCCGGCCGGCTGGCCTTGCACGAGGTCGTGCTGTTTGGACTGGTCACTGGGATTAGCGGCGGCGTTTATCTGGCACTCAAGGTCAATCTGCTCACGGCGCTGCTGGGCCTGCTGACGCATGTGCTTTATGTGTTCGTCTACACGCCGCTCAAATCGCGGACGCCGCTGAATACGGCCGTTGGCGCGGTCGCCGGCGCGCTGCCGATTTTGATGGGCTGGACCGCAATGGGCACGCCGCTGGGAATCAAAGCCGTCACGCTGTTTCTGGTGCTGTTTCTCTGGCAGTTTCCACACTTCATGGCGATTGCCTGGATCTACCGGCATCAGTACCGCGAAGCCGGCATGCAGATGCTCACGGTCGTCGATCCCTCGGGCCTGCGGGCTGGGGCGCAAGCGGTCATCGTGGCGCTACTGTTGGTGCCGGTCAGCCTGGTGCCGGCCGTGCTGCCGCTATCGGGCAACGTGCTGGTGTACTTTCTCGGCGCGCTGCTGTTGGGGCTTGCGCAGCTTGCCTGTGCCGTCTCCTTTTTTATGAATCTGGATGATCCCTCGGCGCGGCGGCTGTTGCGGGCAAGTCTCGTCTATCTGCCCGCGCTGATGTTGTTGTTGGTGCTCGCGACGCCTTTCTAATTCCCGTCGAAACTAGCTTCTCGACTGCTCAGGAAAAGCCATGAGTGAAGAACACGGTCACATTAAGCTGGAGTACCATCCCGGCCTGCCGCTGCGCAACGGCAAGCTGTTCATGTGGCTTTTCCTCTCGACAGAAATCATGTTCTTCGCCGGGCTGATCGGCACGTACATCGTGCTCCGCTTCGGCGCTCCGGCTTGGCCCTCCCCGCATGAGGTCCATCTGAGCGAGCCGGTCGGCGCGTTCAATACGTTCGTGCTGATCTGTTCCAGCGTCACCGTGGTGTTGGCGCTCGAAGCGGCGCGCCGCAATCAAGCCGCGATGGCCAAGGGCTGGCTGCTGCTGACGCTGGTGCTCGGCTCGGTCTTTTTGGGCGTGAAGGGTTTTGAGTACCGGGCCAAGTTCTCGCATGGCATCTTTCCCCGCGAGGAAGGCCGGCAGCTTTACAACGTCGCCAATCTCAACTACGCCGCCGCCGTCCGCCAGCGGCTGGGTGTCTTGGCAACCGCCATGCAGGAGGCCGACGCCGAGCAAGCCGAGATGGCTACCCAGGTCGAACGGCTTCCCCGGCGGCAAAAGTCGCTCGCCGAAGACCTGCAAGAGCTGCAGGCCAAGGACGAACTGGACGCCGAAGACCAAGAAGAACTCGTTGAGACTCAAAAGGAACTCGCCGAAAACACCGCTCGGCTGGCGGTCATTGAGACGACGCTGCCGCAGCTTGAGGCCACGGCCGAGGAGCGGGCACGCCGGCTCAAGATCGTGCAAGACTTAAAGCCGCAGGTCGAGCTTCTCGAACGGCAAGTTGCCACCAGCAACGATCCGCTGCAAGCGCACGTGAAGCTCATGGCGCTCTCCGAGCAGATTTACCCGACCGTTCACGCCGCGCCGCACGCGGCCGAGGCCGAGGCACATGCGGCGCATCCGGTCGGGCTGAACGATCAGGAGCCGTGGCTCAAACTGCCGTTCGTCGTGCCGGGCGGACATATGTGGGCCAGCACCTATTTTCTGCTGACCGGCTTCCACGCGATTCACGTGTTGGTCGGGCTGATCGTCTTCTTTCTGCTCGTGATGCCCTGGGTGCGGCTCGACGCGAGCAAGGCCGGCACGATCGAGAACATCGGCCTCTATTGGCACTTTGTCGATCTAGTGTGGATCTTCCTATTCCCGTTGTTGTACTTGTTCTAACGCAGCCGGGCCGCCCATGCGGCCGCCTCAAGCGGAGACGCGACCTATGGCAGATCACGCGCACGCCAACGCCTCGCACGACGAGCACGAAGCGCACGGCTCGACCGGGCTGTACTTGATGGTCTTTCTGGCGCTGTGCCTGCTCACCGGAGCATCGTTCTTCACCTATTCGAGCTACTGGCCGTTCCCCGACCAGCCCAAAATTGGCTGGGCGTTCATGATGGCCGTCTCCTGCACCAAGGCGCTGCTGGTGATCTTGTTCTTCATGCACTTGATCTGGGAAGCCAATTGGAAGTACGTGCTGACGGTGCCGGCGCTGTTCATGTCGGTCTTTTTGATGCTGATGCTCGTCCCCGACATCGGCTGGCGGCAAGCCCATTACACGCGCGAGCGGTGGATTGATTCGTCGCTCCCTGCTTCGATCGAGGCAGCCGAAGACGCGCATCTCGACGAGCAGCCGGGGCCGCTCAAGCTGCCGGCAACGCACGCCGCCGAGAAGCACTAGGCCGCGCGGGAATGGAAAGCTCGGCCGTCGAAGTCGCCCACGTCTCGCACCGCTACGGCGCGCGCGTGGCGGTGGACGATCTCTGCCTCACGATCGCACCGGGCGAGATTTTCGCGCTGCTGGGGCCGAACGGGTCGGGCAAGACGACCCTCTTTCGCTTACTCTCGACGCTCATTCCGCTGCAAGACGGCCGCATCGAGATTCTCGGCCACGATCTCGGCCGCGCCCAGCGGCAAGCCCGCGCCGCGCTGGGCGTTGTTTTTCAGGCCGCCAGTCTCGACCGCAAGCTGACCGTCCAAGAAAACCTGCGCCACCAAGGCCATCTCTACGGACTTGGCGGCCGGCTTTTGCATACGCGGATCGAAGACCTGTCGGCCCAGTTGGGACTGCAAGACCGGCAGCGCGATCTGGTCGAAACGCTCTCCGGCGGCCTCCGCCGGCGGGTGGAACTTGCCAAGGGGCTGCTCCATCACCCGCGCGTGCTGATTCTCGACGAGCCGAGCACCGGGCTTGATCCGGGTGCGCGGGCCGATCTGTGGCGATACCTGGGCCGGATTCGCGCCGAAAGCGGCGTCACGATTGTCCTCACGACCCATCTGCTCGAAGAAGCCGACCGCGCCGACCGCATTGGCATCCTGCACCAGGGCAAGCTGGTCGCCCTCGACACGCCCGAAGCGCTGCGCGCCGAAATCGGCGGCGACTCGATCACGATCACGAGCGACGGCGCGGCCCAACTGGCCGAGGCGATCCGCGACCGTTTTCATTGCGACGCGCGGCTGCTCAATGGCAGCATTCGTCTTGAGCAGCCCCAGGGGCACGAGTGGATCGTGCGGCTCGTCGAAGCCTTCGGGGAACAGATCCAGACGATCACACTCGGCAAGCCGACGCTCGAAGACGTCTTTATTGCCCGCACCGGCCATCGCTTCTGGACCGATGCGGAATCGGTCGGCGTTGCCGACCGGCTAAACCATACCCCCAGCCCCCAATAGCCGGGCGGCAACGCCGGCCGGACAAACCCCATCCGCCATGTCCGCAACCCCGACTACCGCCGAAGCCCTGCGTCCTTCATCCGGCGTTGTCGTTTGGACGCTCTGCCAGCGGGAACTGGTGCGCTTCTTTCGGCAGCGGAACCGGGTGTTCGGGGCACTCGGGCAGCCGGTGATTTTTTGGCTGCTCTTTAGCGAAGGGCTGCAGCCGACCGGGCTGGACTACCGGCATTTTTTCCCCGGCACGCTGGTGATGATCCTGCTGTTTACCGCCATCTTCGCCACCATCTCGATCATCGAAGACCGCCGCGAGGGCTTCTTGCAGTCGGTCCTCGTCGCCCCGATCCCGCGCTGGGCGATGGTGCTCGGCAAAATCCTCGGCGGCACGCTGCTGGCCGTGATCCAGGGCTTGCTATTTCTGGTCCTGGGCCTGCTGACGCTCGACCTGGGGCTGGGCGTGGTGCAGTTCACAGAAGCGGTGCTGATGATGCTGCTGATCTCCTTCGCCCTGACGGCGCTCGGCTTTTTGATCGCTTGGCGGATGGACAGCACGCAGGGCTTTCACGCGATTATGAGCATCTTTCTGCTGCCGATGTGGCTGCTGTCGGGAGCCTTTTTTCCGGCCGAGTCGGGGGTGCTGGCGTGGCTGATGTGGCTCAATCCGCTCACGTATGGTGTTGCCGGATTGCGGCTGTTGCTACAATTGACTCCAGAGATGGCGCCCGCCCTCCCGGCACCTCCCACCGTGGCTTCCCAGCTCACTTGGTGCTGGCTCATCACGCTGCTGTTTGCCTTGATTCTCTTTGTGCTCGCCTGCAAAACCGCCGGTCGTCGCACGACAGGAGATTTGCTATGAAAAGCTCCAGCTTGCCGTACTGGCTGACGCTGGTGGTCGTGCTTGCCGCAGGCTATGGCTTCGCTCGGAACTGGCGTGCCCAGTTGACGCCCGGCAGCGGACCGCCAGGGCAGGGGGCCGCGCTTACCATCGCGCCGACCCTCACGATTCCCGGCGATGAGAAGCCGCTGAGCGAGTTCACCCTGACCGAGCGAAGCGGCGACGAGTTCCACTCCGGCGTGCTGCAAGGCGAGGTCTGGGTGGCGAGCTTCTTTTTCAGCCAGTGCCCGAGCGCCTGCCGGATGCTCAATCAGGGCTTGCAGCGCTTGCAAGAGCAGCGCGATCTGGACGAGGTGAAGTTCGTCAGCATTACTTGCGATCCCGACAATGACACGCCAGAGGTGTTGCGCGAGTATGCTCAGCTATTTAGGGCCGATCCGCAACGGTGGTTCTTCTGCACCGGCGAGTTTGACTACATCAAACGGATCGGCACCGACATGATGAAAGTCGCCGTCGACCGGCAGATGCACGCCAACCATGCCATCGTGATCGACCGGGCAGGCAAAGTTCGCGGCCGCTTCAATGTGCTAGAGCCGCACGAAGTCGCGGCGATGAAGCAGAAGCTCCAGGAGTGTCTCGCCGAACCGGCTCCGGCGGAACCGGAGGAAACAGCAAACCGCGAGGGCACGCTGCCCGAGCCGCAAGAGAAAACAGAGGCGGTCGAAGCAGCCGTGGAAGCAAAGGGCAGCCTGTGACGAGCCTCTGTCTGCTGGCGGTCACTCCGGCCCATCCGCTGGTACACGTCAACGCTTTGCTCAATGCCACCGCGACGGTGTTGCTGGTGCTCGGCTACATCCAGATCAAGCGTCGCCGCGAAGTTGCCCACAAGCGAACGATGCTCGCCGCCTTCGGCGTCTCGGTCGCGTTCCTCGTTTGCTACCTGGCTTACCACGTCTGGCCAATCGGGGCTGCCGAAACTAGATTCCCCGGCACCGGCTCGCTGCGGATGGCCTATCTGGCAATCCTGATTTCGCACATCCTGCTGGCGATGGTCGTCCCTCCGCTCGCCGCCGTGACGATTTACCTGGGGCTGCGCGACCGCCGCGCCAAGCACAACCGCTTGGCGAAGCTCACCTTCCCGATCTGGCTTTATGTCTCGATCACGGGCGTGATCGTGTATTACATGCTGTACCACCTCTACTAACGCGGTTCCACGCAAAGCCGCCCCCCGTCCTTCCCGCGCAGGGGTGGCGGGGGCGCACCGCGAGAGCGGAAGCCCCCGAATGCCCGCCGCCGCGCTCTTCGCTACCTCCACGCGGCGAAAACAGCTATACTGGAAACCAGCGACACCGGCCGCTCCTTCGGCAACAGGGTAGAGAGACGAAGCGATGAGACGCCTTCCGACCACAATCCGACATTGGAAATGGACCTGGCCGCTGGTCGTCGTGCTGCTGTTGGCGGCGGTGGCCCAAGCCTGCCCGAACTGCAAAGAGGCGCTCGCCTCCAGCGATCCGCAGCAGCAGAACATGGTGCGCGGGTACTTCTATAGCATCCTGTTCATGATGTCGATGCCCTTCCTGATTCTCGGTAGCTTCAGCAGCTACATGTATCTCGAAGTCCGCCGCGCGCGAGCGGCGAAGGCCAAAGAGCAGCAGTCGGGCGACGACGCACACGAGCAGCGTTAGCTCGCGCCACCGGACTCGCTGGTCGTTTCCGTTGGCTCGTCTTCTTCCTCGACCGGGTCCCAGTACTGATCGAAGCCCACCCACAGGCTGCGCGCGTAACGAAAGAACCAGAGCGGGAACAGCAAACTGAAGCCAACGCCGATCCACAGCAGCGCCTGCGGCGGGAGCCAGCCCGACAGATAAAGCGGCACGTAGGCCACAATCAGCAGCAGCGCCGTCAGCCCGTAGTTGAAGTAGATCGACCCCAAAAAATAGCCCGGCGCGCGCTCGTAGCGGTAGCCGCACACCGGGCAGCGCTCGTTCATCGTGAACCAGCCACGGAACAGCCGCCCGCCTCCGCAGCGCGGGCAGCGCAGCCGCCAGGCACGAGCAAGAATGGTCCAGTACCGCATGGCACTCCGACTTCCGTGTTGCAGGCGAGTATCACACGTCATTCCCGCGCAAGCGGGAATCCAGAGAGGGGGCTGTTAGCTATCAGCGGTCAGCGATCAGCAACGGCTCCGCATCGCCGCCAGGCCGCTTTCCGCCAGGCCGCTTTCCGCTTTCCGCCTTCCGCCTTCAAAGCGTCACCTTGCCGCCCGGCTCAAGCACGACCGGCTCGGCGGCGGTGTGGCGGCGGATGCGTTCGGCCCAGTCGCGCGCGTCCTGCTCGATCGGCGGCCAAGTGCCGTAGTGGGCGGGGGCCACGCGCCGCGGCTGCAACAGTTTCGTCGCTTCAATCGAATCGTCCGGCCCCATCGTGAAGCGGTCGCCGATCGGCAGCACTGCCAGTTCCAGTCCTCCCGCGCCGATGAGCTTCATGTCGAGAAACAGCGCCGTGTCGCAGGCAAAGTAAACCCGCCGGCCTGCGAGCGTCAGCAAGAAGCCGACCGGGTTGCCCCCGTAGGTGCCATCGGGCAGCACCGAGCTATGATGGGCGGGCGTCATCTTCACCGTGCCGAACGGGAGCGTAATCGCCCCGCCGGTGTTCATCGGCTCGGCCTTTTCAATGCCCTGCGCGCCGAACCACTGGCAGATTTC
>CAYZVT010000100.1:0-12927 GCA_964481585.1 uncultured Pirellulales bacterium | reverse complement strand
GACCGCTGACCGCTATATTACTTTTGCAGGCGCGCCCACTCCTCTAGCGCTCGGCGGGCGCGGTCGATGCCGCCGAGCGAGTGGACGAATTGCTGCACGGCGGCCATGTCGTCCATCTGGACCTTGTCGTTCAGCGCGTGGTCGCGTCGCGTTTGCGGATGCGCATCATGGCTACGGCTCGTTGTTGGGGCCGCGTCGTCGTGCGCGCTCGACTCGATTGCCAGTTCTTCCTGCACTTCTTGAACGAGCGACGGCGAAGCGGTGATCCCCAGCCGCGCCAAGGCGGTGATGACTTTCGTCGGAGAATCATCGGGACTCATCGCCAGGTGTTGGCGAATCGCCTCGACCTTTTCGTCTCGGTCGACAGGTTGATAAGGAGTAGCCATGCTCTGGCCTCGATCTGCGGATTGGTGCCCCCTCGCAGCCGGCCCGGCACCATGCACGTCCGGCTCTTGCTTGATTATTCGCCGGGCAACTCCTCCGGCAACCGGGCAGCGGTCGGGGGCTGTCGCAGCATCGGGAGAAGCCCCGCTGCGCGCAGAGCGATTCCCCTTAGCCGCAGTCTTCCTTTCGATGGAACCAAGTTCCAACAGCCGGAGGGCAACGCCATCCGGTTCGCGCCGCGCGCTCGCCGGCCATGCTGGTTACGAGAAATGGGAGATTCACCCGAGCAGCGTCTTGAGCCGATCGTAGGCGGGCTTTTTTTTGCCATCCCAGGTGACGAGTCCCAGGTGGTACTCGTTCTCATCGACATGAAAACCTTCGATCGCTTCGCGCGTCGGTTCCAGATCAATGAGCGAATACCAGTACACCCTCTCGGCGGGGGCCGCCGCGGCGCGCTGCAGCATGAGCGTTTGGAGATCGTGGCGGCCCGGACAGTTCTGCTTCATGTCCCAGGTGGCCAAGCCGGTTTCCGTCACCCAGATCGGCCGGCCTTCGGCGTGTTGCGAAATGTACTGGATTTTTTCGTCCCAGCCGCGCCAGTGCTGGTGCCAATCCCAATTCGGCGCGCCCTCCCACCACATCTCGGGAAAGCCGTGGATGGCGACGATGTCGATGTCTTCCAGCGCGCCGTGGGACTTCATCAGGTTGAGCCAGTAGTGGTCGACCGGAATCATGCCGCCCAGCACAGTCGGCTTGCCCCGTCGCTTGGCGACGCGCGCCGCGAGGCGGATCATTTCGCCGAACTTCGCCCACTGGGGATCGAACGCGGGGAAGTCCCACTTGTAGCGGTTGTTCGGTTCGTTCCACAGTTCCAGATGGCTGAAGTAGTCGCCGTACTCGTGGATCATGTAGCCGACGAAGTCGGCATAGTCGGCCAGCCGCTTGGGCGGTCCGGCGCAGCGTTCGCCCTCGGCGATCGAAGGGGGCGTGTGCCAGATCGAAAGCAGCACGTCGAAGCGTTCCAGCTGCTTCATCTGCCAGTCGTACCACTGCTTCCCCTGCGGCCGGTGAAAGTCGGCCCACGAGATGCCGGTTCGCAACTGGGTGATGCCCAAATCGAGCATGAGCGAGATCGTGCGATCGACCGCAGCATAGTCTTCGTAGTGAAACCACTGACAGAGAGCAAACTTCGACCGCATGAACGAGCCTTCCTTAGGAGTGATTACCGCGGTTTGCAAACACGTCCTTCCCGCGCAGGCGGGAATCTCAGGGACAGGGGATAGGGGATAGGGGAACGTCCTTCCCGCGCAGGCGGGAATCCAGATGGGTAGGTAGATTCCCGCCTGCGCGGGAAGGACGTGGTGGTGCCCTCCCGTGCCTCGTCCCTCGTCCCCTTTATTGTTGGGAATGACGTATTCTGCTGACCGCTAATGGCTAACAGCTAATGGCTAACAGCTAATTAACCAAGTTACGCCTACGGTAGCGGACTGGGGCCGCGAAAGCTAGCGAAGCTGTCGCTGCCTCTGCTGCGTTTGCGGTGGCCCAGGCGTAAACTAAGCGGCCTGGCTCGGTCGGGCGGAGGGGGGATCTTCCAGTTGCAACTGCTGCTTCGCCATCTCGAAATAAACGCGACGCCGTTTGAGCAATCGGCGGTGCGAGCCGCGCTCGACCACGTGCCCTCGGTCGAGCACAAAAATCTGATCGCAGTCGACAACCGTGCTGAGCCGGTGGCTGACAAGAATAATCGTCCGTTTGCCTTTGAGCGAGGCGAGCAGGTCGGCGATCTGGCGCTCGTGGTAGGGGTCGAGCGCGCTGGTCGGCTCGTCGAGCACGAGGATCGGCGCTTCGGTCACCAGTGCCCGTGCGATCGCAATCCGCTGCCGCTGCCCGCCAGAGAGATTTTGCCCGCCTTCGGCGACGACGGTGTTGTAGCCGTCGGGCAGTGCCTCGATAAACGCGGCGGCGCCGGCCATCTGCGCGGCGTGGCGAATGTCGGCTTCGCTGGCGTCGAGGCGGCCGTAGGCGATGTTTTCGGCGATCGTCGTCGGCAGCAGCGTGCTCTCTTGCATCACCACGGCGATGTGCTGCCGCAAATCGTGCAGTTTGATCTTGCGCAGATCGTGGCCGTCGAGCGTCAATGCCCCTTCGGTCGGATCATAAAAGCGGGGCAAGAGATTCAGCAGCGTGCTCTTGCCAACGCCGCTGGCGCCCACGAAGGCGACCATCTGGCCGGGCTGAATCGTGACCTGGACGCGCTGCAAGACCGGCGGCCCCTCGCCGTAGCCGAAGCTGACATTCTTCAGCGCAAGAGCACGCGGCTGCTGCGGCAGACTCCGCGCCTCGGGCGCGTCGGCGACGGCCAGTTCGCGATCGAGCACGTCGAACACCCGCTCGGCGCTGGCGACGGCCGTTTGCACACTCGCCCCCGCGCCGCTGAGCCGGCAGAGCGGATCGTAAAACATGCCGAGGTAAGTCAGAAACACCATCAAGTCGCCTACCGTCATCCCCTCGGGCGACGGCCGGAGCACCTGGTCGCGGTAAACGAGGTACCCCCCATAAGCAAAAATCATCGCGCCGCCGGCGGCAAAGAGAACGCCGACGCAGAGCCGGTACAGCGCCGACTTCCAATGAAATTGGTACCACGCCTGATTCGTGCCCGCCACCGAATCGCGGAAGCGGCCAAATTCGACCGGCTCGCGACGGTAGGCCTGCACCAAGTTGATCGAAGTAATCGAACGCTGCAAAACTGCGGTAAAACGGCTCTCGACCTCTTTCGCGTCCAGGCTGCTGCTCTTGAGCAGCTTGGCGAACCAGACGTTCGTCAGGAACAGCAGCGGTGCGATCGACATCGCCATCAGCGTTAGTTCCAGGCTTTGGCCGAGCAAGATCACCAGCATCACGGCCAGCGTCAGCGCCGCGACGCCGACGTCGATGAACGTGCCAAGGATCTGCGGCACGCCCTGCGCATCGTTGCTGAGCCGATAGATCGTGTCGCCCTGGGGCTGCGTGCGGTGAAAGTTGACATGCAGCGCTTGCAGCTTTTGAAACAAGTCGCAGCGCACGCGGAGCAGGCCGTTGTTGTTGATCTGCAGGTTGATCATCGCCCGCAGCAGATTCAGCACCTCTTGGATCAGCCGCAGCGCGAGCGTGGCGCCGGCGAGCAGCACGACTTGCCCCAGCAGCGAACGGGTCCACGGCGCGATGAGATGCTGATACATCCAGCCGCTTTGCGGCGTGCGGCTGAGGACCGAATCGACGAGGATCGCCAGCGGCCAGACTTGAAGCAGGCCGAGCACGGTCGCGGCCCCAATCAGGCCGAGCAAGGCGAGGACGCGTGAGAGGTCGGGCCGAAAGTAGCCCAACGCGCGCCGGCAGATGCCCTGGCGCGGACTGGTGCAAGGTTGCATGGGAGGTACGGAAAAACCGTCGTTGCGGTGACTGGTTTCTTGCGGCGACTTCATGTCGCTACTTCGCGCGGAACGCGTACGCCCACATCCTGATGGAGCAGGGAGTTTTCTCCCGCATCGCCGCAAGCGGCGTTCACCACGCTCGCGGCATTCCACCTGCCCGACGATTATCTGTTGTTGCCGGCGGCGAGTCTAGGGAAATTTCTTAGGTTGCAGAGAGGGTCGCCCCCCAGGCAGCCAGCGACTCCCAGGCCAGCCTCAGGACCGCAGCTCAAAAAGACAGGCAGCACGTCCTCCCCGCGCGGGCGGGAATCGAGCGGTTAGCTTTCAGCTTTCAGCCGTCAGCTATTAGCTGTCAGCGGTCAGCAAAAACACGTCCTTCCCGCGCAGGCGGGAATACAGACGTTGGGCTGCGCGTCGCGGCGAAGGGGGCCTGGAGGCCGCGCCGCAACAGCGCATGCGACCGGCTGATGAGCTGCCCCCTCTCCTTTCCGCCTGCGTGGAATAGGCGCTTCCGCCAAGGCTCGCATCGGACGCGCTGGCTACCAGTGCTGTCAAAGTGACGCTACTGCCTTATCTGCCGCACTACTGTTAGGGGGGAGGTTTGGCTGTGGCTCGCCAGGCTAGCGCGAGCAGAGTCCACAAAGAATCTATTCGCTTCGGTAGCACAGTTCCTTGGCCACGGCCCGCGCACGACTGACGAAGCGGACAAGACGGCAATCTGCTTAGGTTGCTGCTGTTGCTGGGGTTGCTAGCGGAGCTGCCACACTTGCGTCGGCCCGCAATCCGCACCAATGGACGGTCTGTTATCGGCCGTCTCGCGTCCTTCCATTCGGCAGCGGCAAACCAGGGTGGGGAAATTTGGTAGGGCGGAATGGCACGCTGTCTGCATAGGGCTGCGACGGACACGAGCCGCGGCGGGCGGCCCTGAAGGATTCACCGCTGCAGAGGATTGCTATGAACAAACGCCTTTTAATCACGGGAGGAGCGGGATTCATCGGTTCCCATCTGGCGGATGAGCTGCTCGCGGCCGGCTACCACGTTCGCGTCCTCGACCCGCTCATTCCTCAGGTACACGGCACCCGGCAGGACTGGCCCGACTACCTCGATCCAGAGATCGAGATGGTTCGCGGCGATGTCCGTGACGCCGATGCCGTGCAGCGGGCACTGGAAGGCGTCGATGCGGTGTATCACTTCGCGGCCGCCGTGGGGGTCGGCCAAAGCATGTACGAGATCGCCCACTACACGAGCGTCAACAATTTTGGCACCGCCGTGCTGCTCGAAGCGCTCGCCAAACGGCCGGTCGAACGGCTCGTGGTGGCTTCGAGCATGAGCATCTATGGCGAAGGGGCATATCTCGATGTTCAGGGGCGGCCCTATCAGGCCTTGCAGCGCCAGCGCCCGCAGTTACAGCGAGGGGAATGGGAGATTGCCGCCGAAGACGGTGCGCCACTAACTCCGATTCCCACGAGCGAGGCCAAGCCGCCGGTGGCGACCAGCGTCTATGCCCTCTCGAAGTACGATCAAGAGCGGCTCTGCCTGATCGTCGGCGACGCCTACGGCATTGAGACGGTGGCGATGCGGTTTTTCAACGTCTATGGCCCCCGCCAGGCGCTGTCGAACCCGTACACCGGCGTGCTGGCAATCTTTGCCTCGCGCTGCATGAGCGGCAAGCCGCCGTTGATCTTCGAAGACGGCCATCAACAGCGCGACTTCGTCAATGTGCATGACGTGGCGCGGGCGTGCCGCTTGGCGCTGGAGGTGCCGGCCGCTTCGGGCGAGGTATTCAACGTCGGCAGCGGCCAGCCGATCACCATTCGGGAGATTGCCCGGCAAGTGCTCGATGTGCTCGGCTGCACGGACCTCGAGCCGGAGATTTCGGGCAAGTATCGCGCCGGCGACATCCGCCACTGCTTTGCGGACATTGGCAAGGCCGAGTCGATTCTCGGCTATCGGCCGCAGGTCGGTTTCCGCGAGGGGATGAGCGAGCTGGCGCAGTGGCTGGAGGGGCAAGTCTTTACCGACCGCTCGGCGCGGGCCAGCAGCGAGCTGGCAGAACGGGGGCTCGTGGTATGAAACGCGAGAAACAGACCGGCCACCATGGAAAGTCGCCCCGCCGCGAAGCCGCCCCGGCCTCACGCCGGCCGGAGACCCAGTTGGGTATCGTGCAGTGGTTTCGCTTTGCCGACCGGCAGCAGGTCGAGTCGGTGCTCGCCGATCTGCGGCAGCTTGGCGTGCGGCAACTGCGGACCGGCGTTTCCTGGGCCGACTACCATCGGCCGGGAGGGCAGGAGTGGTACGAGTGGCTCCTGCCCCGCTTGGCCGACGAGGTCGAACTGCTGCCGTGCTTCCTGTACACGCCGCCGTCGATCGCCATGTCGCCCAAATCGTCGGCTCCGCCGCAGAATCCGCAGGACTACGCGAACTTTCTCGATCTGGCGATCACCCGCTTCGGAGCCCACTTTGAATGGGTCGAACTGTGGAACGATCCGAACAATTTGGACAACTGGGACTGGCGGCTCGATCCCGACTGGCAGATCTTCTGCGAGATGATCAGCAAAGCCGCCTACTGGGCGCGGCAGCGCGGCAAGCGCACGGTGCTGGCCGGTGTCTGCCCAACCAACTTTAGTTGGCTCCGTCTGCTTTGCGATCGCCAAGTGCTCGAACAGATCGACGTGGTGGGCGTCCGCGCCTATCCGGGCGTGTGGGAGCAGGAAGCCGATAATTGGGAGCCGCAGCTTGAAACGCTGGGCGAGCGGCTCGAATCGATCGGCTGCCGCCGGCCGATCTGGATCACCGAGACCGGCTACTCCACCTGGCAAAACGACGAGCCGCGCCAGCTCAACGAGTTCATCAAAATCATCGACGCTCCGGTCGAGCGGGTCTACTGGTACTCGCTCGCCGATCTGCACCCCGACACGATTTTTGAAGATGGGGTGTTGCAGGACGAGCGGCAGTTTCACTTCGGGCTCAAGCGGATCGACGGCGCGCCGAAGCTCCTCTTCCGCGCCTGGGGCCAAGGCGGACTCGACGGAGTCCGGGCTTTCGCGGGGCTGGCCGGTTCCACGGCCGACGTGCTTCAGCTTAAGCCGCACGCGACCCACGGCAAAAAGCACAGCCCGGTTAAAAACCGGCGCCCCCGCCGGCAGCCGCTCACGCTGCAGCGCAGCAAGCAACATACGCTTATTACCGGCGGGGCGGGCTTTATCGGCACGAACGTCGCCGCGCGACTCGCTTCGCAAGGCCATCGCGTGCTGGTTTATGACAATCTCACTCGGCCCGGCGTGGAGCAAAATCTTCGCTGGCTGCTCGCTGAATATCCGGGGCAGATTGCCGTCGAGGTCGCCGATGTGCGCGACCCCCATCTGCTGCGGCGCGCGGTCGCCGGTGCCGAACAGGTGTTTCACTTCGCGGCGCAGGTCGCCGTGACGACCAGCCTCACCGATCCATTCGGCGACTTTGAAACGAACGCACGCGGCACGCTCAATTTGCTCGAAGCCTGCCGCACGGTCGCTTCGCCGCCTCCGCTGCTGTTCACCTCGACGAACAAAGTTTACGGCAACCTCGATGATGTGGAGTTGCGGCGCCAGCGGCGGCGCTACGCGCCGTGCGACAAAGCCCTCCGCGCCCACGGCGTGAGCGAAGCCCAGCCGCTCGACTTCCACAGTCCCTACGGCTGCTCGAAGGGCGCGGCGGACCAGTACGTCGTCGACTATGCCCGCTGTTACGATCTGCCGGCGGTCGTGTTCCGCATGAGCTGCATCTACGGCCCGCACCAGTGCGGCACCGAAGACCAAGGTTGGGTCGCCCACTTCGTTCGCCGCATCTTGCAGGGCGAGCCGATCACCTTTTACGGCGATGGTCGCCAAGTGCGCGATCTGCTGTTTGTGGAAGACCTGGTCGACGCGATGCAGTTGGCGATCGAACAGATCGACGAGACGAGCGGGCACGCCTTCAACCTCGGCGGCGGCCCGCGCAACGCCAGCAGCTTACTCGAAGTCGTTTCGCTCATCGAGAAGCTGCATCACCAGAAACCGGAAATTCGCTACGCCCCCTGGCGTCAAGGCGATCAGCGGTATTACGTCTCCGACACCCGCGCGTTCTCGAAGCTGACCGGCTGGCAAGCTCGGCATAGCGTCGCCGAGGGGGTCGAGCAACTCTACGATTGGCTGAACCACCACGGAGCATCCCTTGTCGCGGCCGCCACGGCCTAGAGGAACTGGACCGACGATGGAAACGACAACCAGGCCGGAAGCGACCCCGTCCCGCAAGCCCCGTAGCCGCGCAGGCATGCAGGCTGCGGTGCTTGCGGGGCCGCGACAAGTGGAACTGCAACAAGTCGATTTGCCCGAGCCTGGCCCCGGTCAAGCGCGGCTGCGGCTCGAAGGCTGTGGCGTCTGCTCCTCGAATATTCCTGTCTGGGAGGGGCGTCCCTGGTTCAGCTACCCTTGCGAAGCCGGTTCGCCGGGACACGAAGCCTGGGGCCGCATTGACGCGCTCGGCCCGGGCGTCACGGGGCTGGAAATCGGCGACCGCGTCGCAGCCCTCTCCTACCACGCCTACGCCGAATACGACCTGGCTGCGGCGACCGCTGTAATAAAGCTGCCGGCCGAACTCGACGGCGTTCCCTTTCCGGCCGAACCGCTCGGCTGCGCGATGAACGTCTTTGCCCGCAGCGACATTGCGCCGGGGCAGACGGTGGCGATTCTCGGCGTCGGCTTCCTCGGCGCGCTGCTCACGCAGCTTGCCAAGAGCGCCGGCGCGCAGGTCGTAGCCCTCTCGCGCCGCCGGTATGCCTTGCAAGTTGCCGAGGAGTGCGGCGCGGACGAAGTGCTGAACCTGCGCGACCTGCCGTGCGAAAAGGTGGTGGAACGGATTTTCGAGCGCACCGACGGCATGGGCTGCGACCGCGTGATCGAAGCGACCGGCAGCCAACAGCCGCTCACGCTCGCCGGCGAGCTGGTCCGCGTGCGCGGCAAGCTCGTCATTGCCGGTTATCACCAAGATGGGCTGCGCGAAGTGAACATGCAGCAGTGGAACTGGCGCGGCATTGATGTCATCAACGCCCACGAACGTGACGAAGCCATCTACCTCGACGGAATGCGCCGCGCGCTGGAAGCGGTTGTCCGGGGCGAACTGCGGCCCGGCCCGCTCTGCACGCATCACTTTCGACTTAATGAACTAAATCGCGCCCTGGAGGCGACCCAACAGCGGCCCGACGGCTTTTTGAAGGCGCTGGTGATCTACGACCATTGATCCCAGCCGCGAAGCCGACACCGCTGCTAAGGAGAAGGAGCGACGGAGTCATGAAGATTCTGATGAGCACCGACACGCTCGGCGGCGTCTGGACCTACGCCCTCGACTTGGCCGCCGCGCTGGAGCCGCACGGCTGCCAAATCGCGCTGGCGACGATGGGCCGACCGCTCACGGACGATCAGTGGAGCGAAATCGAAAACCGGCCGAACGTCGAAGTCTTTGAGAGCAACTACCGGCTCGAATGGATGCAAGATCCGTGGGAGGAGGTCGATCAAGCGGGCGACTGGCTGCTGAGCCTCGCGCGCCGCGTCGAGCCGGATCTGGTGCATCTGAACCACTTCGCCCACGGCGGCCTCGATTGGCAGGCGCCGGTGCTGATGGTCGGCCACTCGTGCGTCTTCTCCTGGTTTGAGGCGGTGCATGGCGCCGCTCCCGGCGAAGAGTGGGAGGAGTACCGGCAGCGCGTCCGCCAGGGATTGCACGCCGCGAACTTAGTGGTCGCGCCAACTCAGGCGATGCTCGAAGCGCTCCAGCGGCACTACGGGCCGCTCGGCCCAAGGCGCGCGATCCTCAACGGCCGCGACCGCGCGCTCTTCAAGACCGGCCGCAAACAGGCGACGATCCTGGCAGCCGGCCGGCTGTGGGACGAGGCGAAGAATCTCGCAACGTTGGCCCGTGTCGCGCCTCAACTCGACTGGCCCGTGCGGCTGGCCGGCGAGGCTCGGCATCCCGACGGCGGCGAGAACGAACTGCCGGGCGTGGAACACGTGGGGCGGCTCCCGGCGCGGGAGATGGCGGGCGAGTACGCGCAGGCGGCGATTTATGCCTTGCCCGCGCGCTACGAGCCGTTCGGCCTCTCGGCGCTGGAAGCCGCCCTCTCCGGATGCGCGCTGGTGCTCGGCGATATTCCTTCGCTCCGCGAAGTCTGGGGCGATGCCGCCTGGTTCGTGCCCCCGGACGACGAGGCGAAGCTCGTTAAAGCGATTAATCAACTGGTCGGCCACTGGGTGCTCCGCGAGCAGTACGTCCGCCGCGCGCGCCGCCGCGCGCAAAAGCTCACCGCCGAGCGGATGGGTAAAAACTACTTCGCGGCCTATCAAGATGTGCTCTCATCGTCGCCAGTCCCCGTCGCGCCGCAGGTCCAGGAGTTCGCCTGATGCATTTTGTGATGTTCTATCACTCGCTCGTTTCCGACTGGAACCACGGCAATGCCCACTTTCTGCGGGGCGTCGTGAGCGAGCTACTCGATCGCGGCCACTCGGTTGACGTTTACGAGCCGCAAGGCGGCTGGAGCCTTGCGAACCTGATTCAAGACCAGGGGACCGCGCCGCTGAGCGAGTTCCGCGCCATCTATCCCGGCCTCGATAGCCAGCCGTATCTGCCCGACAGCCAGCCGTATCTGCCCGACGCGCTCGATCTCGACCGGGCGTTCGACGGGGCGGATGTGGTGCTCGTGCATGAGTGGAACGACCACGATCTGGTCGCCCGCATCGGCCGGCATCGTGCCCGCAAGGGCGGCTATCGGCTGCTGTTTCACGACACCCATCACCGCGCCTTCACCGACCGCGCGAGCATGGCGAAGTACGATCTCGACCATTACGACGGGGTGCTCGCCTTCGGCAAAGTAATTCGCGACCGCTACGTCGATGCAGGCTGGGCACGCCGCGCATGGACCTGGCACGAAGCCGCCGATGCGCGGCTATTCCGCCCCCGGCTTCACATGGGCTACGAGGGCGATTTGGTCTGGATCGGCAATTGGGGCGATGAAGAACGCACGCGCGAACTGCAAGAATATCTCCTTGATCCGGTCGCGGAGCTTAAGCTCTCGGCCCGCGTGCATGGCGTCCGCTACCCAGAAGCGGGCCGCAAGGCGCTAGAGCGGGCAGGCACCGACTACGCCGGCTGGCTGCCGAACTACCGGGTGCCCGAAACCTTTAGCCGGTTCCGCGTCACCGTTCATATTCCGCGCCGGCCGTACCGCGAGGTACTCCCCGGCATCCCGACGATTCGCGTCTTTGAAGCGCTCGCCTGTGGCATTCCGCTGGTGTCGCTCGCTTGGGAAGACATTGAGGGACTCTTTACGCCGGGCGAGGATTACCTGGTGGTGGAAACGCCCGGCGAGATGCGCGACGCGCTGCGAAGCATCCTCAGCGATCCGGTGCTCGCCGACGAATTAGCGCGGCGCGGCCGTGAGACAGTTTTAGAGCGTCACACCTGCGCTCACCGTGTCGATGCACTGCTTGAGATTTGCCGTAATCTTGGTGCCAGAGTCCCTCTAGCGGCGCCCGTTTCCACCAATGGGGCTGCCTCCTCGATTCCTTCCGCAAAGAAAGTCTGATCGATGCCCCAGCCACTGCGCATTGCGTTTTTCGGTTCGAGTCTCGTGTCGGCCTATTGGAACGGCGCTGCCACCTATTACCGTGGCATCATTTCGGCGCTCGCGGCGCGGGGGCATAAAATGACCTTCTACGAGCCGGACGCTTTTGGGCGGCAAGAGCATCGGGACATGGACGACCCGGACTGGGCACGGGTCGTCGTGTACTCCTCCGACGGCACGGCGGAACTGGAACGCTGCCTCGGTGAAGCCGCATCGGCCGATGTGCTGGTGAAGGCGAGCGGCGTGGGCGTGTTCGACGAACTGCTAGAGCGCGAGCTGCTGGGCCACAAACGCCCTACCGCCACGGCGATTTTCTGGGATGTCGATGCCCCAGCCACGCTGGAGCGTGTCGAGAACGACGCCGACGATCCGTTCCGCCCGCTCATTCCCCGCTACGACTACGTCTTTACCTACGGCGGTGGACCGCCAGTCGTGCGGGCGTATACGGTACTCGGCGCGCAGCAGTGCATCCCGATCTACAACGCGCTCGATCCGGCGACTCATCATCCGGTCGCCGCCGAGCCGCGGTTCGAGGCGGAGCTTGCCTTCCTCGGCAACCGCCTGCCGGACCGCGAGGCGCGCGTGCGGGAGTTCTTCTTCGGTGCTGCCGAGCGGCTGCCTGACCGCAAGTTTTTGCTCGGCGGAAGCGGTTGGGAGGAGAACGTCACCCGGCTGCCGAACGTCGAGCACGTCGGGCATGTTTACACGCACGAACACAACGCCTTCAACTGCACGCCGCGCGCGGTGCTCAACGTGAGCCGCGAGAGCATGGCCCGCTGTGGCTACTCGCCCGCGACCCGCGTCTTCGAGGCGGCCGGGGCCGGCGCGTGTTTGATTACCGACGCCTGGCAGGGGATCGAGCTGTTCCTGGAACCGGAGCGAGAAGTGCTCGTCGCCGAGTCGGGCGCCGAGGTCGCCGAGCACCTTCAGAAGCTAACGCCGAGGCGGGCCAGGTCGATCGGCCAAGCCGCGCTCCGCCGCGTGCTCGCCCAACATACCTACGCCCAGCGCGCCGCCCAGGTCGAAGCCATCTTGCAGGGCGAACAGGCCGTCGCGCCGGTGGCAACGTAGCGGTCTACGAAAATCCGGCTTGCCGCCGTGGCGCACGCCGCACTCGTCCTTGAAACTCCGAACCTCCTGCGAATCAGGACTCGCCATGCCCCAAGCGCTCGACATCACGATCCTCGGTCTGTCCATTACCTCCTCCTGGGGCAACGGCCACGCGACGACGTATCGCGGGCTGGTGCGGGCGCTGGCCGAGCGAGGGCATCGGGTGGTTTTCTTGGAACGCGACGTTCCCTGGTACGCGGAGAATCGCGATTTGGCCGAGCCGCCGTATTGCGTCACGCACTGCTACGGCTCGCTCGACGAGCTGCGCGATCGTTTTGCCGAGCCGGTGCGCAGGGCCGATCTGGTGATCGTCGGCTCCTATGTGCCCGAAGGGGTCGAGGTCGGGCATTGGGTGACCCACAAGGCCGAGGGCATCAGTGCCTTTTACGACAT
>CAYZVT010000099.1:0-13143 GCA_964481585.1 uncultured Pirellulales bacterium | reverse complement strand
CACGCTGGACCGTCGGTCTCCCCGATCTTGCCAGCCGGTTGCGCGCGACCGCCGTTCGTGAAGGCGTCGCTCCGATTGCCGAGGCTGCCGCGCAGCTAGAGGAAGCCGCGGCGGACGACCCCGATCTGCGGGAGATTGTCCAGCTCACGACCGAGCTGTTGCAACTCTGCCGCTCCACGCAGCGCGCCTATCTGACCGACCGCACCGGGACAGAAAGCCTGGTGTCCTGAGCGGCGCTTGCCCCTGAGCTTGGCGGAAACATTTTTTTCGCGCGGGCGGGAATCTAGAGAGCAGCCAGCTATCAGCGGTCAGCTTTCAGCTTTCAGCAGTCAGCTAGAGCGCACTGCCCTTCACGTATCGCGGCCAGGCAGCACCCGTTTCGCCCGCGGCGTCCACGCCGGCTTGCCGCAAGAGACGCTACCGTTGACCGTGATGCGCGCTCGCTGCACGGATTCCCGCCTGCGCGGGAATAACGGGCCTGCGTATTACTAACCGCTGATAGCTGATAGCTGTTAGCTGACGGCTGCCTGCGAGGCATTATTGGACCGACGCCAAGGTCGAGGGCGATCCGTGCCGTTCGGCGGCGAGTTCGGAGATAATCCAGCGATGCTTGCCGGCTGCGGTTCGAGGGATGCGATCGACCACCCGCGCTTCAACCGGATAGCCTTCGACGAGTTGGGCCATGTGGTCGCGCAGCCGCCTGAGATCGAACGGAGCTTCTCTGCGGTCGAGTTCGACCTGAACCGACACGGCCCCGTCCCGATGCTGGTAAATCTGGAAGTAGCGCACTTGCCCCTGAAGTTCCTTTTCAAAGATAACTTCCAGTTTGGCCGGATGCACGGTTCCTCCTGCTGCCGTCACGACGACGTCGTTGCTTCGGCCCGTCACGTTCTTGAGTACGGCAAAGCCTTGACGAGGCATCTCGAGTGGGCTGTCCGTGACGTCGCCGATCGAGTAACGCAGGAGCGGGAAGGCCGTGTTGTTGAGCATGCTGATGACCAGATCGTACTGCCCGTCGTCCCGGGGGAGCGTCTCCACGTAGGCAATATCTTCGCGTACGCGTAGCAGCCCGTCCGGCCACTGGCTGGCGACGACGCCGCATTCGGTCGAGCCATACTCGATCGCTACCGGAGCGCCAAGCCCCTGCTCGATGGTGGTCGTCATGTGAGGGTGGACCGGTTCGGAGGTGGCGATGATGAGCTTGAGCGAATCGCAGGCGAAGGACTGTTGCTGCGCCTCGCGGGCAAGAAGATAGACGGCGGTACTGTAGCCATACAGCATCGCCGGCCGGTAACGCTGCATTTCGACGAGATACTTTTGCAGTCGGTCGGGACTCAGGTTGTAGCCCGAAAGCCTGCGGCGCTGCCGAAGCCGGTCTTGCAACTGTTGGCGGAGACGCACGAGCGGCGCGGCCGCCAGCGGCGCTGTTTGTCCGACGGTGTTCCAGAGAAAAATCGTGCGGTCGAAAATATCGACCCCGTACATCGCGTGATGACGGTAGCGCGTCTGAAGCATTTCATGATGCCCACGCTGCCCGATAAAAAACCGTGTCGGCGCTCCGGTCGATCCCGACGTTGCGCCCCAGCAGCCGCGACCGGCTTGGCGCGACAGAAACTGCTCCGGGCGTTGCTTCATGGGCGCTTTGGTTACCAGTGGAACGCGCTCCCGGTACTGTTCCAGACTCGTAAAACGCGGCGGCAAGCGATGTCGCGCCGCGAGTTTCTGGTAGTACGGGACGTGCTCGAGGGCGTGCTGCCAGACGCGGTTGATGCGTTCCAACTGCCATGCCTCAATCTCGCAGCGCGACCACTGCTCGCGCTGGGCGAGCACTTCTTGCTGGCGATACGCTTGCTGAAAACGTGGCAAGTAACGAAGGAGCTTCATCGCAGATGTACCTCAGGGTTCGCGGTTCAAAGCGTGTGGCATCGGTCGTGGTGCAGCCGGTGGCGGCGCGCCGTGCGTGAGCGCGGCGGCGCGCTCGCCCGTGGCGCTGGCCGTGCTGCCTCCGCTCCGGGCGCGCAGCGCGAGGGCCTTCCGGTACAGGGCCAGGAGCATGTCGTAATTCGCCGTGGCGGTGTAGCGCTGCTCAAATTCCTGCCGCGCCGCGACGCGCATCGCGCGGCGCAGGGGGTCGGGCATTTGCAAAAACAGGTCCACCTTTGCCGCCAGATCGAGCGGATCGCCCGGCTCCAGGTGCAAACCCGTGCGTCCAGGGTCCACCAGTTCGGCCATTGCTCCGAGCCGGGAAACCAGGGCCGGCGTCCCTTTGGCGAACGCTTCGACAATCGTGCGGCCAAAAGTTTCGTACCAGAGCGAGGGCATGACCAGACACGCGGCATGGCCCACGATCTCCAGCACTTCGGCCGGCGTGCGGCGACCGAGATATTCGAGGCCGGGCGAAGCGGCCGCCGCGCTTTGCACCTGTGGCGCTAGGGGGCCATCGCCGACGATTTTCAGCGGCAGCCGCGCGCCAACTTGTTGCCATGCGGCAAGCAGCGCGTCGATGCCCTTTTCGGGCGAGAGCCGGCCGACGAAGACGGCATAGCCCCCTGCTCCGCTGCCGGGCGTTGGCGCGGGATGCACGAAGTTCGGCTTCACGGCGATCCGCTCCGGCGCGAAGCCGGCCGCGAGGTACTTCTGCCGCGTGAACTCGCTGGGCGTGAAGTAGAGATCGACCGCCCGCCGCCATGTGCCGGCCAGACGGTGAACGGTTTGCATGGCGGCCACGACCGCCGTGGCGGCGCGGCTCTCGCGGTAGCAGCCGTGCTGCACGCCGGGCCACGCGAAGGTTTTGTTCAGACAGGCTTCGCAGACGCCGCCTTCGCGCAGAAAATAGGCGTTTGGGCAAAGCAGCCGATAATTGCGCAGCGACTGAACGACCGCTACTCCCTCACGCCGCGCGGCGTAGTAGGCGGCGGGCGAGATGAGCGGAAACGTGTTGGTGCAGTGCATGATCTGCGGCCGCTCTTGGCGAATCAGGGCACGCAGTTCGCGGTAGCTGTCGCCGTTCCAAATCGTGCGCCGCGCCACTTCCCACGACTTCATATCGTGAATCGCGTCGTTGTGCAGCTCGTAGCGCAGCACCTCGTGCCCCTGCGACTGGAGCAGCCAAGCTTCCGCGGCGAAAGATTGATCTTCGCCGCCGGGCTGTTGGTAGTGGTTGTGGCAGAGCAGAATCTTCATTGGGCACGCTCCGGTGGCGGCAGAACCGGGCGCAGCAGCGGCGGTGTAACAGGGCTGGTGGGGGCGTCGTGGCTAGCCGCGCTGGGCGCGAGAGGCTCAAACAGCGGCGCGAGAGCTAGACCCGCGATCAGGTAATAGGGAATCGCGCCGTAGGGCGTTTCGTACATGTTGTCGAAGTGGGCCCAAGCAAGAATCATCGCGCAGTACGCCAGTCCGAACGGCTGGCCCGTGCGCTGATAAACGCGCCACAGGGGCCAAAATAGCGCAAGCTGCAGCAGATAAAAAAGCCACACGCCCGTCCAGCCTGTGTAGCCCAGCGCGTACATGAAGACGTTGTGCGGCGTGCGGATCACCTCGCCCAAGTCGATCGGATGCAACTCCCAGATCGGAAAGCCGTATCCCGGACCGAGCAGCGCCGACACATCCTGCTCGTGGACCCGCTCCCAAATCGCCACCCACCAGTCTTTGCGCCAGTCGGTGGTGCCGGTATAGACCGCGCCGCGCGGAGAAAGCTCGGTCGCCAGTCGCGGCGCGACGGGGGCGACGACGCGGGCCACGACGTTACGAACGGAAATTTCTCCGGCACGCGTGCCGGGCGAGGGAATGCGTGCATCGGTAAACCAGCCGGCGCTCAGCAGAAGAAACGCGGCGGCAGCCAGCTTGAAGAACGGCCCGATGCGGCCGGAGAGCGGAACCCAAATCGCCAGCGCCACGATAAAGCCGACCCATTCGGCCCGGACTTGGATCCCCAGCAGCACAAAGACGTTCAGTAGCAGCGGGAGCCACAGCCGGCTCAGCCGCCGCTCGAAAGAGAGCAGCCCGAGCAGCGCAATCGCCGCGCCGGCCGGCTCGCCGAACCAGTCGACTTCTTCTTCGAGTCCCGATTGGGGCGCCGGATCGCTAGAGAGGATGGTGAGGAAGGCGATCCCATAAAGTCCGTGTATCCAGGCCAGAGCGCGAATCATGCGCGGCAGAAAATCGGGGTGCCGCCGACCGATCCAGATGCCGGGGAACAGAAATAGCGGGTAGGTGTGGAATACCAGATTTTGTACCGTCACCGACGGATCGTGACCGGCCTCCAGCCCGCGCACGCACTGCCAGGCGCCAAAAACAATCGAGCCGTACAGGCACCAACTAAATCCGCTCAAGGGGCTTTGCGCGGCCAGAGTGGAGACGGCGGGGCATAGGAGCGAGCTGGGGCGCAGCACAAGAAAAGCGAGCAGCGCAAGCTCGCCGATGTAGACCGGGTGTGCTCCGAGATGGGCGAACGAGCGGGTAAGGACGATGTACCCCAGCAGCAACGACATCGTGAGCCAGCCGGGCCAACCGAGCGGAAGACGCTGCGCGACGGTGCTCATGCTCCGCCCTCCGCAATTGTCGCCAGCGGAAGGTCTGCGGGAGCCTGGCGGCGACCGCTCACGAGGAAGGCGACAAATAGCACCATGCTGGCCATCGCGTTGCCGGCCAGCAGCGCGCCGGCGGCACCGACGGAGCCATAGGGACCAACGAGCCAAATGCCGGAGAGAACGGTGGTCGCCATGCCGAGCAGGCTGGCGAGAAAGTTTGCTCGCGGCCGCTCCATCGCCCATAGCCCATGCCCGGCGGCAATCCCAAGCGACGAGACCCACGCGCCGGCGGCGAGCAGCGTGATCGTGGCTTCGTGCCCGGCATACTCCTCGCCATAGGCCAGGCGGATCAGCAGTCCGCCGAGGACGAGAATCACGAGAAAGAACGCGCCCATCACGCCGCCGATCAGGAACGTCGCCTGCGCCACGACGCGCCGCCCGGAGGGCGGACCGTGTTGGGCGTACGCCCGCGCGACCCAGGGATTGAGAAAATTGCCGACGCCCTGGATGAACGGATTCGACAGATACACGATCATCGTGCAGGCCATGAAGATGCCGGTGGCTTTCGTGTCCTGGGCAACGGCCAATAGCCAGTGAATCAGGTAGGAGTGGACCAAGAACGTAATCTGCGAAGCAAACACCCAGCAACCGAACGACCAGTTCTGCCGCAGTTGCGGAAGCAGCTTCGCGCGCCGCACGTGAAACGCCTCGCGCGCCGAAGCCAACCACGCCAGCCCGATCACGGCGCTGACGCCGGCCAAAATGGCATACGCCGAAATCGGCGTGAGCAGTCCGACCGCCGCGACGGCGATTAGTCCGGCAAGCTGAAGCGCGGCCCAGCCTGCATCGAGCCACAGCGCGGTCGGAAGCTGCAAGTGGGCGAAGGCGAAGCGGCGGCCGAAATCGCGGAGCAGGATGAACGGGATGCCCACCGCCAGCATCCACACGGCGGCATCGAGTCCCGCCGGACCAATCAGCTGCGAAAAGACCAGCCCGGCCACGAATAGACCGAGCATCGCCAGCAGCGACATGAAGCTGTGATGGACGAGCACGCTGCCGGTGTACTGCTGCTGGTCGCTCCCCCGCAGACGGTTGACGTAGATCGTGTACGGCGTCATGAGCAGCGCTTGGTGCGCGGCCATCACCAACACGAGCAGCGTGAAGACGAGCGAGTAGACGCCCAACTGCTCCGGTCCGCAGACGCGGCCGATGATGATGCTCGTGGCAAAGTTGGTGCCGCTAACGATCGCCTGATCGACGAGCGAGAGGCTCCCCTTGCGCGCGCCAGCGCTCGTCAGTTTCGCGCGCAAGCGCGCCGCGCCGCTTGGCCGTGGGCTAGCCGCCGGTGAAGGTGGAGCCGTGGCCGGGCGGCCATGGAGCACGGCTTCTGTGGCGGGCGGAGCGGTCAAAGGACGTTTTTCAGGGCAAGTGGCAAAGCTCGCGCCGGGGCAACGGGGACTCGGCGAGGCTCGTTCGGTCGCGTTAGGGGGTGGACGCCGCGCGGCGGCGAAACGATTCTTGAAGTCGGGGTGCCCAGCTATACCAGCCGGCGAATTTCCCGGCCAGCGTGGCGGCGGTGTCCCACTGGTAGACGTTGAAGCGGGGCCAGCCAAACGGATCGCTGGCCACCTCGACCGGCTGCGCCTCGGTCGTCAGCGCGCAAAGCACGCCCGTCGCCCGTGCCGCCTCCATGAGTTCCGGCGACGTGTAGCCCAGATGCGCGCGGCCGTAGGGAAACGCAAACGTGACGGCGTCCTTGCCAAACCACTCGCGCAGCAAATCGACCGACTGCTGCAGATCGCGGCGGAACACCTCCGGCTGGCCGCGAAAGTCGCGGTGCGTGTGCGTGTGAGCGCCGATCTCCATCAGTCCGCTGGCCGCCATCTCTCGACATTGCTCGCTCGTAAGTAGACGGTATGCTTCACCCGGAAGCGATTCGCAATACGTGCTGCCCCAGTGGTCGAAGGGGAACGGCCGGGGGCTATCGAGATAGGCGGTGGCGACAAACGCGGTCGCCGGGGCTTGGAAGCGGTGGAGCACCGGCCAAGCGTAGCGGTAAACTGATTCATAGGCGTCGTCGAAGGTGATCACGACCGTGCGCGGCGGCAGCGGCCGGCCGGCCGCGCGGCGCTGGAGCACCTTTTGTAGCGGCCAGACTTCCCAGCCCTCGTTTAGCAGCCCGGCAAGCTGCGCTTCGAACCGAGCCGGGGGGACGTTCATCGTCGGCTTCGGCAGGCCGGGCACATGAGGCGCGATGCGGTGGTAGACCAGGATGCCGAGCTGCGGAGCGCTCGGGCGTCTCCAAACGCGGTTGATTCCCGCCCCGGCCCTGCCGGCCGCACTCTTGCCCATGTCTTTGACATACTCGCGCATATCCGTCCAGCGCGGAGCCGTGAGTCGCGGCCGCGTCGGCGCGGGGAGCGCTGCGGCGAGCGCCGGGGTGTCAGCGGCCACCTGACGCCACGCGGCGTTCGCTGGCCGGTCGTCTTCCCGCTGGGCGAGCACCTCGCGGTAGAGCTTGACGAGCGTCGCGCCGTGTTGTGACCACAGATACTGTTTCGCACGTTCCCGCGCGCCGCGGCTCAGCGCTTCCAATTGTTCGTGGTCCCGGGCAAGCGTGGTGAGCGCGGTGCAATAGCCGTCGATCGCTTCGGCAGGCGTGGTGACCGGGATTTTGATGCCGCAATCGTCGTCAATGACATCGCGCACCCCCTGATGATCGAAACAGACGACCGGAAGCCCGCTGGCTAGCGCTTCGAGCACGACCGTGCCGGTCGTGTCGCGCAGGCTGGTGAACACGAACAGGTCGGCCTGCCGGTATTGGTCGAGCGCTTGGTTGTGGGGAAGCCAGCCGGACCAATCGACGTGGGCGTCGAGGCCGAGCCTCGTGGCGATTCGCTGCCAACGGCGTCGCTGCGGCCCGTCGCCGAGCACTTGGAGGCGATAGGATACGTCGGCCGGCAACTGAGCGAGCGCGTGCAGCAGAATCGGCAGCGCCTTGAATGAGCGGCATTCGCCCGCCCAGAGAATCCGCAGGGTTTGATCTGCCCGCCGTGGTGGGCGTGGGACTTCCTGGATCGTGCGCACGCCGGTATCGAGCAGATCGCAGCGAGGCTCGACCCCATGCGCGGCGGCGATCGCGGCTCGATTGGTCGAGTTGGCGGTCAGCAGTAGCGCCGCCCGTCGTGCCGCCAATCGCACGCGCCACCGAAAGCGGAGTTGCAGACCGTTGGCCGCGCTGCGCAGAATCTCACTCGCCGCCCCGGCGATGCCGATTGAGCCGAGAAAGCGCCAGGGGAGGTTTTGCGTGCCGCCGATCGGTCCCCAAACGAACGGGAGGTCGAGCTTCCACAGGTAGCCCGGCTCGCGGAAGCCGCAGTAGGTGCTTTGATGCGCCAGGGCAAACCGCTGCTCGGCGTGCAGTTGCCGCGCGACGCGAAACGCACGGCGATGCCAGAGGTTGTACGACAAGTAATAAAGTCCCGGAACACGGCCGATCAGACGAAGTAGTTTGCCCTTCTCGACGTAGACGAACCGCAGTCCCGGTATCGGCCCATGCTGCGCAAGATAGCGCTCGATCTCGCTGCGGCACCAGGAGCCTTCGCAGAGGACCCAGGTGTCGAAGTGCTGGGCCACCTGGAGCGCGCGATTCCAGCCGACCGAGCATTCGGAACCACGGTTGGGCATGCAGGCGTAGGCCAGCAGCAAGACACGCGGCCGCTGGGCCGCCGCCTCGCCGGAATCGCCGTGCGGCGGCTCGTTGCGCAGGATCATGGCTATTTGCCCCCTTTTCCCAGCAGCACCGCCGGCACCGTCTCGGCAATCAGCCGCAGGTCGTGCCAGAGCGTCCGCGAGCGGATGTACTGCACGTCCATCCGCACCCAGTCCTCGAACGAAACGGCCGAGCGGCCCCGGACTTGCCAGGTGCAGGTCAGCCCTGGCGTGACTTCCAGCCGTCGCCGCTCCCAGCCTTGGCAGCCGGCCGACTCGTGGCAGGGAAGCGGTCGCGGCCCGACGAGCGACATATCGCCCCTGAGCACGTTCCACAGTTGCGGCAGTTCATCGAGACTCAATTTGCGCAGCAACCGGCCCAACGGCGTGACGCGCGGGTCGTGTGTCAGCTTGAAGGCGGGGCCGTCCTGTTCGCTCAGCGCCAAGAGTTCCGCCTTGCGCGCTTCCGCGTCGACGACCATCGTGCGGAACTTGTACATCGCAAACCGCCGACCTCCCAGGCCGCTGCGCTCCTGTACGAACAGCACCGGGCCGGGCATCGCGAGCTTGATCGCCAGTGCAAGCAGCGCCAAGAGCGGAGCGAGAAGCACCAGTCCCGCCGTCGCCCCGGCCACATCGAGCAGCCGCTTCCAGGCCGGCGTGGGGCGCACGAAGAGCGCCTCGATCGCATACACCGCCTCGCCAGTGCCGACCAACTCTCGCGGCTGGTCGTAAGGGACTTCCTCGCCCCCCTGCCAGTGTGACGGGTAAGCGTAGACGCGGCACGGCGGCAAGCGGAGGTGGGCGGGAAACTCGGCCAACACGTCGCTGACCACCTTCCACGCGCCCGCCGCGGGGGTGCTCGGCAGCAGCACGCCCAGCTGCGCCGGCCCGAGCCAGCCCAGGTCGTCGGTGATCCGCAGCCGCTGTTGCAAAATCGTGATTAACACATCGAGACATTCACGCTGCTGCGCGTCGTACGGCGCGAACGCAACGAGCGAAAACTCGATGCCGAGTCGATCGGCACGGGCACGTTCCCGATCGAGCAGGCGAGCTAGCGCGGCTTGCGATACGGGGCTGGGCGGCAAGCGGAGACGACCCAGACGAACAAGCCCCCGCGCGTGGCGAGCGAACTGGCGGAGCGAGAGCAGCATAGGGAGAGGCACCGTGCGAGGGAGTTGAGTGAGCGATTTTGGATTTTGGATGTTGGATGGTGAATTGGGGACGGGATCGGTTAGCCGTCAGCCGTCAAAAGTAGTTCCTCGCCTCACCGCCAAGCCGGCTTTCCGCTTTCCGCTTTCCGCTTTTACTTCCGCCCTCCGCCTTCCACCTTCCTACAGCCGTCGGTAGAGCCAGCCAGGAATATGCCGCTGGTACTTGTTGACGACGGCGCCGAGCACCTGTCCTTGAGCGCGGGTGAGCAGTTGGGCGGTCCGCTGCGCGACGTGGCAGCGGACGCGCTCGGCTTCGAGCACGAGCAGCACACCGTCGAGCAGCCCGGCCAGCCGCAGCGCGCCGCTGGAGGCTTCGACCGGCGGCAGATCGAAGATTACGAGGTCAAACTGTTGCCGCAGCGTGTCCATCAAATCGGTGAGCGCGGGAGTCTCGAGCACGGCCGCTTCATCACAGCCGCGACCGCCGGCCGACAGCAGCGACAGATGCGGCACGGCCGTGGGCTGGATGACCTCCGCCGGCGGCAAGTCTTCGAGCACCAATTCCTGCAATCCTGGGCCGGCCTTGGCCCCGAGCAGACGAAACTGGGCCGGCCAAGCCAAGTTTGCATCGACAAGCAACACCTCCGCGCCGGCCGAGCCGGCGGCGGTCGCGGCCAGTTGCATCGCCACCGTGCTTACGCCCTCGTGGCGGTGGCAGCCCGTTAGCCCCAGCATGCGGAGCGGGTTGCGCTGCAGGTCGCCGGGCCAGGCCAGATTGCGCAGCAGCGTCCGGTAGTACCGGCACACCGAATCGTGTAACACGCGGGGCGGCGGAGCGAGAGAGGGCAAGCCACGCTGCGAGGGAGTGGTGGTAATCATCGGCTAGTTCTTTCCGTTCAAAAGAAGCTCGCGGTGACGCAGACGCGGAATCGCGACGAGGGCCGGGATGCCGAGCCGCGTTTCGACTTCCTCCGGCGTGCGGAGCGAGCTGTCGAGGTAGTGCGAAAGCAGCACCAGGGCCACGCCTCCGGCCACCGCAAACCCGCAGCCCAGCACGAGATTCAGCAGCTTTCTCGGACGCACCGGCAGCGGCGCGTAGGTCGCCGGCTCAATGACGTTAATGTTCGAGATTTGCGCGGCTTGAAGCGATTCGTCAATCGTCGCTTGTTCCAGGTTGTCGATGTACCGGCGATAATTGGCGTCGTAGACGCCGATCTCGCGCTGGAGCCGAGCAATCTGCAGCGCGTCCTGATCGAGCCGTTCTAGCTCCGCGCGGGCGGAGCCGAGTTGATCCCGCAGCCGCGTGCGCTTCGCTTCGAGCGACGCCAGCAGCGGCTCGCGCCGCAGGAGTTCTTGATTCAGCGGAGCGCGGGAAGGAAGATCGTCCGCGATCGCCTCGGGCTTGGCACTGGGGTTCAGGACTGCCTGAACGCCGGCGATTTGCCGGCGGACCTGTTGGACTTCGGGGTGCTCCTCGGTGAAGCGGGCGAGCAGCTCTTGCTCTTGCAGTTGCAGCGTGTAGAGCTGTTGCCGCGCGCCGTCGGCGGCGACGTTGTCCAGGCCGGTCATGCGGCCGATCACCTGGATCTTCGCCACGCCCTGGAGCGACTCGTGGAGCCGGCTGGCTTCGGCCAATCCGCCAGCCAGCGCCGTCTCGGCCTGGAGCAGTTCGTCCTCCAAGCGGCCGATGCGGGTAACGAGAATCTGCCGCTGTGCCTCAGGAGAAACCAGCCCGGTCTGCTCTTTGAGTGCCCGCAGCTTGTCCTCGGCCGCGGTCAATTGTTGCCGCAGGCGCTGCGTTTGCTGACTAAGAAAGTCATGACTGCCGGGCGTGCGGTTTACCCGCACGTGGGCTTCAAGGTACTCGTCCACGATCTTCCGCATCACCCGCTGGGCGAGAGCGGGCGTGCGGGCGTCGTAGGAGAGCGAGAGAATTGCCGTGTCTTTCACGGCGTCGACGTTGCGCTGCTCCTCGAACTTGAGGATCGCGCGATCGCGCGGCGTGAGCTTGCCGCCCGCTTCCCCCGCCTGTTTGCCGCGCGGGAGCAGACCGCCCACCGCCGATTGGAAGGTGTCGACGAGTGAAGCCTCCTCGGGGCCTAAGATCACCTCCGGGCCGATCGCATCGACCACGGCCTCGGAGATCGCGCGGCTTTGGAGTAGCTCGACGACCGAGTTGATTTCGTTCTCGCGCGAAAAGGGAATGGCCACGACCGGCTGTTGCCCTATCGTGGAGGTGGCGTCCAGTCCCGTGTTCTCGCGCCCCAGACGCACGAACAGCTTGCTTTCCGACTCGTACACCTCTGGCGCGGTGAAGGTCGCGACGACGGTAATCGTCATCACGAGCAAGAAGAACACGGCGAAGCGCCACTGGTAACGAAACGCCACGCGCAGAGCGTCGCGGAGCGACAGCGTGCTGCCGAGCGGCGCGTTCAAGCTAGGTTCCTCGTTGAGGGAGAGAAGCCGTTCGGCTCGGTTGCTGCCCGTGGGGTTCATTCTCGGCGGTGCTTCATTAAAAAGGGAGGCGGCGGTTATGCGGTTCCGCACGACGAGGAACTGGGAGCGAGGCTCGCGTTCTGGGAGCGTGCGGCAGCCGTGGGGAGATCGTCGGCGACCGGGCCGCGGGCGGTGAAACTGCGATCCCGCCCAAGCGCCTTGGCTTGGTACATCGCCCAATCGGCCGACCGCAGTAGGTCCTCGGCCGACTCGTACTCATCGCAGTACGCGGCAATGCCGACGCTCGCTGAGATCGAGAGCGAAAGGGAACCTGTCTCGACCGGACGTGCCAGCCTGCGGCGCATGCGCTCGGCCAGTGCGTCGACTTCTTCGTCGCCGCGCAGGCCTTCGATCAACACCACAAATTCATCTCCGCCGAAGCGGAGCACCCGGTCGTCGCGGCGCAGCGACTCGGACAGGCGACGGGCAACCGCGCGCAAGACCTCGTCGCCCACGGCGTGGCCCCAGGTGTCATTGACTTGCTTGAAGTTATCGACATCGACGAATAGCACGGCAAAGCGGTGGTTCTCGTGCCGCGCGCGGCGCATCGCCTGTTCCAGCCAACCATCGAGCGCCGTGCGGCTGGGAATCGCGGTCAAGCTGTCGTGGCCGACCTGCGCGGTGAGTTGTTCCAACTCGACGCGCTGCGTGCGGTCGCGCAGCACAACCACCCGCAGGTTCGCGAGCGTCGTCTGTACCAAGGAGACCGGCAGCAGCGTGCCATCCTGGCGTCGGCAAACGGTTTCGAGCGGCTGTTGACGGTTCCCGGGCTGCGCCAGCGCACCGTCGGCGACCGCAGGCAGTAGCTCGCCGAGCGTCTGAGCGCAGAGCTGACGGCTTGTCAAACCGAGTTGCGCGGCCGCCGCGCGGTTGTGCCCGGTGATGCGGCCCGTCTGTGGGTCCGCGAACAGCACCAGTTCGCCGCTGAGTTCCAGCGCCAGTGCCAGAGCGTCTTGCCGCTCGGGAAGGCACGCTCGGTCGAGAGCTTTGAGAGGCGAAAGGGGCATGGACGTAGCGTGTGGATCAAGGGACGCGAGAGCCGACAGCGGCCGCTCGCGGTCGGCAGCGACGTAAAAGTAGGCGCTCATTATCGGCGGCTCAACCGCAGCAACAACGGGCGGCGTGGGGGAGCAAAAGCCCGTTTGGCGGGGCGCAGTGGGGAAGCCGCAGTCGGTGATGGTGGATGATGGGTGATGGGTGGCGGGGGCGCACCGCGCTAGCGGAAGCCCCCGAAGCGCAAGAAAGCGGAAAGC
>CAYZVT010000098.1:0-13145 GCA_964481585.1 uncultured Pirellulales bacterium | reverse complement strand
GCGCCGTGTGCAACAGGGCGGCCACCGCACCCACGTCTGGGAGCCGGATCGGCAGCGGTTGGCGGCCGGCTACCTCCGCTCCCGCAGTGCCACGCAACTGCTCGTCGCCGACACGACAACACTGAACTCCAAGCGGTTGCGGATCGACGAGGCGGGCGACCGGCAACCGCTGCGCGTTTCTAACCAACTGAACTTGGCACTCGACAACTTGCTCGTGGTCGACTCGCAAGGAAAGCCGCATTGGGCGGGTGCGGTCGGCCAAGGCGCAACCGCCGCGCTCCAGCCACTTGAGTGGGACGAGGCGCACTTGCGCTTGAAGGAGCTTGGCCTAGCGCACCATCCCCAACGCGCCTTGCAGCAAGCCGGCCGAACGGGCCCAAACGTGAATTATTATTACACCGCCCCCGGCGTGCTCGGCCAGGTCCAGCAAAGGCTATTCAATCCGGCGCAGCAGCCGCAGGTCTTGCCGCCGCGCACCTATTACGCCGTCGCCGCTCGGCCGCCTCAAGTTCCGCTCGGCGTGGACGAGGCGGAAGAGGTTGCCAGCTTCCATCTCATTACGGGAAGGTGGTAGCGCCGATGACCGCCCCACGACCGGCCATCGAACTGAACGGTCTGCATCGCAACTTCGGCGAGACGCACGCAGTCCAGGATGTGTCGTTTCAGGTCTACCCGGGCCAGGTATTCGGATACATCGGCCCCAACGGGGCGGGCAAGACGACGAGCATGAAGATTCTCGCCACGCTCGATCTCCCCTCGCAGGGCGACGCGCGGATCGACGGCTTTTCAGTGGTCGATGATCCCGACCGCGTGCGCGGCCGGCTGGGGTTTATGCCGGACTATTTTGGCGTTTACCCCAACATCAACTGCCGCGAGTATCTCGACTTTTTCGCGCGGGCCTACGGCCTGACTGGCCGCGAGCGGCATCAGGCGCTCCGCCGCGTGATGAGCTTTACGCAACTCGACCAACTCGCCGAGAAGCCGATCACGGGACTCTCGAAAGGCATGAAGCAGCGGCTCTGCTTGGGCCGCGCCATCATCCATGATCCAAGCGTGCTGGTGCTCGACGAGCCAGCCGCCGGACTCGACCCACGTGCGCGGATCGAGCTGCGCGAAATGGTCGGGCAGCTCGCCGCCGACGGCAAAGCGATTCTGATCTCCTCGCACATCCTCACCGAACTGGCCGAGATGTGCGACCGGGTCGGCATCATCGAACAGGGACAACTCCTGGCGGTGGGAACCGTCGAGGAAATCCTCAGCAGCGCCGGACAGCAGAGCGCGACTGAAGTCGCCCAGCGGCAGAGCGAAGTCGGTATCCGGCTGTTAGGCGATTACGAGCCGCTCGCGCGCTGGCTCGCGCAGCGCGCGGACGTTGTTGAGGTCCGCACGTTTCGTACTGAAATTCGCTATCTCCATACCGGCGGCCGTGAGGCCGAGGCGGAATTGCTGCGCGATCTTGTCGAGGCGGGCTTTCGCGTGATCGAGTTCGGCAACCGTTCGCAGTCGCTGGAACACGCCTTCCTGCACGTGACCCAAGGGCGAGTCCAATGACCCGCGTGGAATCTGCCGCGACCGACCTGCTGCAAGCGGACCACGTCTCCGAAGGCGGCGAAGCCCCCGGCCGCTTCGCGCGGTGGGATGCCTGGTGCGAGCGTGTCAGCGATCGGCTCAATCCGATTCTGGTGAAGGAATCGCGGCAGGCGCTCAAGAGCCGGCAGTTTTTGGTGACGTTCGCCTTGGTGCTGTTGTGCTCCTGGGCTTGGTCTTTGCTCGGCGTCGCGGTGCTGGCTCCTGAAATCTACTGGGCGCCGCGCGGCAACGTGATGCTCGCCGGTTACTTTTGGATTCTCAATTTCCCGCTCTGCGTCGTGGTCCCCTTCGGGGCCTTTCGTTCGCTCGCCAGCGAAGTGGAGGACGGCACCTACTCGCTCGTCTCGATCACCACCCTCAGCCCGGCGCGGATTATCGCCGGCAAACTCGGCAGCGCCATGTTGCAGATGCTCGTCTATCTGTCGGCGCTGGCCCCCTGCATCGCTTTTACTTATCTGCTCAGCGGCGTCGATCTTTTCATGATCGCGTTCATGCTGTTCTACACGGTGCTAGCGTCGGTCGTGCTTTCGACGGCGGGGCTGTTGATTTCGACGCTCAGCACCGAACGCCACGTCCAGACCGTGGCGATGCTCGTGCTGATTAGCGGACTGGGCGGGCTTTTCTTCTTTTCCAGCGTCGGTGTCACCGAAACGCTGAGCAGCATGCCCCTCATCCCGTTCGACGACCAAGACTTCTGGATGACAAACGCGGCGATCGTGACGTTGACCGCGTGCGCAACCGCGCTCCTGCTGCTTGCGGCTGCCGCGCGGATCAGTTTTGAGAGCGAGAACCGCTCGTCGACGCTGAGGGTCGTGATGCTCATCCAGCAGGCGGCGCTGCTCGGCTGGCTGGCGCTCTTGTGGGTGCGCGTGGAAAACAGCGGCGCGCTGTTCTTTCTGCTCTCGGTGATGGGAATGTACTGGGGGGCGCTGGGAATGCTGCTGGTCTCCGAGCGGCCGGAGATGTCGCACCGCGTCCGCCGCAACTTGCCGCAATCGCCCGTGGCTCGCGCCTTTCTGACCTGGTTCAACCCCGGGCCAGGCGCCGGCTACCTCTTTGCCGTCGCCAACCTGACAAGCTGCGTCCTGCTGGCCGTGGCCGGCGCGCTCTATTTTGAAATCACCGGCCTCCCCGGTGGACCGCGAGGCTCCGAGTGGATCGGCTTCGCACTGCTCCTACTGAGCTACGTCGTGTTGTACCTGGGCGCCGGACGATTGCTGATCGGGTATCTCCGCCGCTGGATTGCGATTGGCCTCTTTCGCGGCGTCCTGGTGCAGGCTGTGCTCCTCGTGCTCGGCACGCTTGTGCCGATCGTCGTGCAGATGTCGCTCGCCTGGTACCACGATTACACGGTGCTCCAGGCCTCCAATCCATTCTGGTCGCTGAACGAGGCCTCCGAGGTCGAGTTGTTCTCCTCCCCGGCCGAAATCACGATCAGCTTCCTGCTCGTGGCAGCCTGCGCGGCGGCTGTGCTGGTGCTGAATCTGCTTGCCAACCGGCGCGAGCTTGCCCAATCGCCCGAGGCGATCCCCCAGCGCGTGCTCGAAGACCTCGCCCCCGCCAGGCCGCCGCGCAATCCCTGGAGCGACCTGGAAGCCCCGCCCCGCTAGCGCCGTCTTTCTCGCGCTCGCCGTCCTTCCCGCGCAGGCGGGAGTCCAGCGGCCAGCCGTCAGCGATCGGCCGTCAGCGTTTAGAGCGCGCTGCCTTGAAGTATTCCAGCAAGCAGTGCTCTTTTCGCCTGCGGCGTCCACGCCGGATAGCCGTGGAGGCGGTACCCTGAATCGTGATGCGCCACCATCACCCGTAGGAGGGGTGGCTCCGCCGGAGTTGGAACGCGCAAGAGCTGACGACGGCTATTGCTTGCAAGTCCTTGCGGGATTTCGGCTTAGCAGTTGCATATCCACTTCTTCCGCACCTTTCTTCTAAATTTTAGCCTGACGCCGCGGTTATTCCCGGAGTGTACTATGCGGCGAAATGGCCGGGCATTGTGGTGGCGGAGCCAAAGGCGGTTCCTATGCGTGCGGGCGAACCTGACGACGAACTGTTCGTGAATCTCCTCATGGAGTGGCAGCGCCGGCTGTACGCCTTCATCTTGTCGCTGGTGCCGAATCTGGCCGACGCCGATGACGTGCTGCAAGAGACCAATGCCGTGCTGTTGAGGAAGCGGGCCACCTTCGAACCGGGGAGCGATTTTGGCGCTTGGGTTTGTCGGGTCGCCTATTACGAGGTGCTCAACTACCGCAAGCTCAAGCAGCGCAACTGGCGGTACGCGATGCTCGACGAGTCGCTGTTGCAAGACCTGGCCAGCGAATCGGCCGAGCGCCTCTCGGATCAAGACGCGCGCGTCGAAGCACTGGGGCACTGCATGAGTCGCCTGTCGGCGGACGACCGGGCACTGCTTCGGCACCGCTATCGCGGCGATGAATCGCCCGAAGCGATTGCCCGTCGGACCGGCCGCACGGCGGCGGCGATTCGCCAGGTACTGTACCGGATTCGTCACGAACTGCTGCGCTGCATCCAGTCACGGCTTGCGCGGGAGGAGCACCCGTGAGCTTGCATCCCAAGCCCGATCCGCAGCTTGACGCGCTGCTCGTGCAAGTGATCGACGACGGCGAGCTGTCGCCTGAGCAGCAGACGCAGTTGGTCGAGCTGCTCCGCAGCGACCCGGCCTCGCGCGCCCGCTACCTCGATCACATGCACCTGCTGGCGATGTTGCGGTGGGTCGAGTCGGCGCCGCCGGCACAAGGCGCTTCGATCACCGCCGGCGACGACGCAGCCGCGCCGCCGAAGCAGGAAATCAGCCCAGCGCCGCTGGCGGCGCTCGATCTGCGCAGCAGTCCGCTGCGATTCGCGGCGGCGGTGGCGACGCTTACCGTGGCGGCTTGGGTTCTGCTTATCAGCTTTGTCGCCACCGAGGCCCCGCCTCTGGTCGAGTCTCGCGGGGCGCCGATCGTGGCCCAGCTAACGGGACTGATCGACGGCCATTGGGCCAGGGGGCAGAGCTTCCAGGTGGGAGAGTCGCTCCAGGCCGGCAAGGTCTTGCGGCTCGATGCGGGGCTGGCCGAGGTCACCTTTCGCGATGGCACGCGGGCGGTGCTCGAAGGCCCCACGCGGCTTTGTCTGACGAGCGGCAACTCGGGCGTCCTCCAGCAGGGCCGGCTTTCGGTGGCCGTGCCCCCCAAGGCGGCGGGCTTCACCGTCACCACGCCCAGCGCGGTGCTGGTCGACTTGGGGACGGAGTTCGCCGTCCAGGTCGGCGACGAAGGCCATACCGAGGTGCATGTCTTCGATGGTCGCGTGCGCGTCGAGCGGCTCGATCGAGAGCGGCCGGAGGGTGAAACATTCGGCGAGATTTATCTGACGACCAACCAAGCCCTGCGGATCGAGCAGCACACCGGACGGACGCGGCGCATGCCGATCGACGCCGAGCGGCGGCAGATGCTCGACACCCGGCAACGGTTTATCGCCTATCGCCACACGGAAGCAGCCACAGGCCAGCAAGAGACGCTGGCCACGTTGGGGCACGATTTCGTGGTGCGGCGGACGGTGGTCGTGACGCGGTTGGGCGTTTTCGACAGTGATGCCGATGGACTGCGGCGGATCATTACCGCCGAATTGTGGTCCCGCGACGACCGAGGCACGCCCGACAACTTTGGAGACGACCGGCCGCTCGCCAAGCTCGCCACGCTGACGTTCACGCCGGTCAATCCCGGCGCGCTGGTGGGAGCATCGCGCTTCAAGCCGCTGCCGGCCGAGATGGTGCTCGCGCCGGGCAACTATTCCATCGTCGCCTACGGATACGGCCCGCACGAACCGTTTGGGAACTCCAAATTCGCCGGCGACGATCTCTATAAATCCGTCGACGACGGTGGCGGCGCTTTGGAGTTCGTGGGAGCCGGACGCTTCGGAAGCATCAAGAGTCAGTCGCACACCACGTTCCCGCTTACTCTGGGCGAGGGGCCAGCCGACCGCTATCGGGCCGGGACGTTTGAGTTTTACGTCCCGGGACGCGAGGACAATTCCCCGCACCATCCGCGTGACGGACAGCCAGCTTTGAATCATCCTAATATTATCCCTGATTCCCGGCTCCCGCAGCGCGAAGCGGCAGTCGATCATGCACCAATCGAATTCGGAACCTGAAAGGAAGAATCCGATGGATGTCCCCACGTTGTTCCACCGCGCTCGGCGGTTGATGTTCTCTTTGCCTTGCGCCCGGCGCCTTGGGGACGGATCCCGGTTTGTGCTTCGCCTCTGCGTGTTTGGCCTCACTTTGTGGTCGCTTCCGCTGCTGGCGCAGGCCAGCGTGATCGAATACCGCGAGGTATTCGGCACCACTTCGAACGTCGGCCTCAGCAACATTGGCTGGTATGCCCACCAGGGCGCGACGGCGATTGATCTCTCCTCCACCACCACCGGCTATGTGGCTGCGCGGGGGGCGGGACGGCCCAACAACCTGAGTAACGTCAACGCCGGCCCGACCGGCAGCACGACCCTCGGCTATGGCGCCAAAACCTCCACCGGTTCGATCGGCATCGCCTGGACCGACGAGCACGTGATCGATCGCAGCGCCTACCACGTCAACCAAATCCGCTTTCAACTCGGCAATACGGTGTCGAGCGATGAATTGCGCGTCGCGGTGCGAATTGGCGGCGACTGGTATGCCTCGTCGTCGGTGTTTCAACGCGGTGGCGGTAACGGAGGCAATTTCGACATCATTGCCCAAGAGCAAACTCTCAACTTCGCCTCGGCGGGCAGCAATTGGCGGAATCTGAACTTCACGCCCGGCTCGTCGCTTAGCCTGGGAAGCGGCTTGTCCGGGGAGCTGCCCTCGGGAAACCTCACCGGCTTCGGACTTTACAACGCCTCCAACGCCTCGACGCTGCGGTTCGACACGTTTGAAATCGAAGTGGTTCCCTTGAACAGCGCGACCGTTCCGATCACGCTTTCCAGCTTCAAAAAAGCCCAGACGCTCGACTTTGAAAGCTACGGCCCTGCCGGCACCCGCAGCACGATTAGCGGCACCGATCCGCTGTTTACCGAGTTCGGCATCACCCAGGTCACCGCAACGGGCGGACGATTTGACGGCGGCGGCAACGACACGCAGAACCAAACAGCCCAAAGCGGGAAGGGCTTGTTTTTCACCGGCGGCTCCCTCTGGGTGTTGCCGCAAGACGACGCGTCGAACGGCGGCGGGGTCGACTTCGGGTTCAACCAAACATTCACGCTCGACTTCGACCGAAACCTGAACCGCTTCGGGCTGACCTTCCAGGATCAAATCGCGCAGGACATGATCTTCCGCTTCTTTCTGGACGGCGTGCTGCAAGGCACGATTTCGTGGCCGGTGGAGCAGGTCGTCGATACCTTCTACGGGTTCCAAACTCCCTTCTGGTTCGACAGCGTGGAGATCGACGGCTCGCTTTCCACCGATGGCTTTGGCATCGACAACATCACGATCGAAGCGGTGCCCGAACCGTCGGCCTATCTGCTAGTGCTCTTGGGCCTCGGCACGGGCGGTTGGTGGCTGCGTCGCCGGCGTTAGGCGGATGCGCTTGGTAGAGGTTGTTTCCTTTCACCACTCCTCAGAGCACGATCATGAAGCGCCAGAGCCGCGATCGCAGTCCTCGCACCGCTTTCACCTTGGTGGAACTGCTGGTGGTGATCGCGATCATCGGCATCCTCGTGTCGCTACTGTTGCCGGCGGTGCAATCGGCGCGCGAAGCGGCGCGGCGCACGCAGTGCAGCAACAGAATGAAGCAACTCGCCTTGGCGCTGCATAATTACGCCGCCGCGGCGGGAGCTTTTCCGCCGGGACATATTTCCAGAATCGAAGCGAAGGGCCAGCACTGGTGCAATGATGATGGAATTCACCCCTATCGGCACGGCGCTCCGTGGACGGTGCTCATCTTGTGCTATCTGGAAGAGCAAGCGCGGTACGATGAGTTCGACTTTGACGAGCCTTTCGGGCACACTTCAAAATACTTTACTTCAGCAGACGCGAATTACGAAGGCTGGATCAAGCCGCTCTCGAAGTATCAGTGCCCGAGCGACCCCAACTCGAAGCCCGAGGTGAACAACATCAATTACTTCGGCGTGCAGGGAGGCTTCGACACCTCCGACTCCGACAACCCCATTTACAAATACTCGTGTTCCCACGATGGCCGGCTATTTTTTGACAACGGCCTTCTCTATCACAATTCGCGCATCGGTTTCGCCCATATTCGCGATGGCGCGAGCAACACGTTTTTGCTCGGCGAGACCCGATACGTGCCGACGTCGGCGCACCGCGTCGGCGGGGAGCACGGTAGCTGGGCCTCCGGGTCGCGGTTTGACGGCTCGCCCAACCCCTATACCCAGGCAGCAGCCGCGTTGGGAATCAACTATTATCCGGGCAGCGGCGGCGACTCCTACGCCACCTCTGACATCGACTTTTGGTTCAAAATGTCCAAGGTGTTCGGCAGCTTTCATCCCGGCGGTTGCCATTTCGCGATGGGCGATGGATCAGTGCGGTTCGTAAGCGAGTCGATTGATTTGCAGGTTTATCAGCAAACGGGCCACCGCGCCGATGGGTTCCCGCTAGGAGGGCTGCCGTGATGCAGGCAGCGAAACGCAGAGTCTACGCCATCGCGCTCGCCGGTTGCGCGCTGTTGGCGGTGGCTTCGGCCGGCTGTGGCGGCGAGCAGGAAGTGCCCCGCTACCCGGTTTCCGGCAAAGTGACCTACGGCAACCAGCCGGTTCCCTATGGCGAGATCATGTTCTCACCCGACAGCTCGCAGCAAAACAGCGGGCCGGGAAGCATCGCCCTGATCCAGAACGGAGAGTATGAAACCTTCGCGGGCAAAGGCGTGATCGGCGGTCCTCATCGGGTGAGGATCAGTGGACTCAACGCGATCCCCGGCAGCGTGCCGGAGAGCGAAATCGAGGAATTGTTTCCTCCCTACGAGACGACGATCGACCTTCCCGATAGCGCTACGACGCACAACTTCGAGATACCCGCCGCGACACCCTAGCGTGATTGCGCCCCCTCCCGCCACAACCGCATCGACGGCTCGCGGCGGCCCGCCTAGAAAGGACGTTATGACTGGCCGAGCAAATCTTGGGCGACGACTCCTTGCGCTGCTGTTGGCGCTGGCCTCGACGATGCTGGCCGCGCCGCTTCGCGCGGAGGAACCTGCCGCGAAAGATGCGGCGTGGTTCCACGAAAAGGTGCATCCGCTGCTGGTCAAGCGGTGCTTCAAATGCCACCACGGCGAGGAGGCCAACGGAGGACTGCGGCTCGACTCGCTCGGCGCGATGCTCACCGGCGGCGATTCGGGGCCGGCCATCGTGCCGCACAAGCCGGACGAGAGCCTGCTGGTCGAGGCGATCAACTACGAGTCGTACGAGATGCCCCCCAGTGGGCAAATGGCCGAGGAGGAAATCGCGCTACTGACCGAGTGGATCGCGCGCGGCGCGCCGTGGCCCGGCGCGGACCCCCTGGCCGCAGCCCCCGCGCAGCCGCGCGAGCAGTTCAGCGCGGAAGATCGTGCCTGGTGGGCGTTCCAGCCGCTGCAAAACCCGACGCCGCCGGAAGTGAAAGATGAAGACTGGTGCCGCAACGAGATCGACCGTTTCATTCTGGCTCGGCTGGAGGCCGAGGGGCTGACGCCCGCCGCGCCGGCCGATAGGGCGATGCTCGTGCGGCGTCTGTACTTCGATCTGCTCGGCGTGCCGCCGACGCCCGAGGAGGTCGTGGGTTTTCTGCAAGACGATTCGCCCCGCGCCTATGAAAACCTGGTTGACCGGCTGCTCGAAGACCCGCGTTACGGCGAGCGCCAAGCGCGCTTCTGGCTCGATCTGGTCCGCTACGCCGAGTCGGACGGCTTTCGCCAGGACGCCTACCGCCCGACCGCGTGGCGCTATCGCGATTGGGTGATTGAAGCGCTGAACGAGGACATGCCCTACGACCAGTTTGTGACGCATCAATTGGCGGCCGACGAGCTGTTGCCGGACGATCCGGCGGCGCAGGTGGCGACCGGCTACTATCGGCTGGGCATCTACGAGTACAACCAGCGTGATGCCCGCATCCAGCGGCGGGACATGCTCAACGACATCACCGACACGACGGGCGAAGTATTCCTGGGACTCGGCTACGGCTGCGCGAAATGCCACAACCATAAGTTCGACCCGATCTTGCAGGCCGATTACTTCCGGCTGCAGGCGTTCTTCGAGCCGCTTATTTTCCGCGACGATGCTCCGGTCGCCACCGCCAAGGGGTTGGCCGAGTACCACGAGCAGCTTGCCGCCTGGGAAGCGGAGACCGAGCAGCTGCGCCGGCAAATCGCCGAGATCGAGGCTCCCTACCGCGCGGCGCAAGTGCGGAAGGTCGTCGAGATCTTCCCGCCCGATATCCAAGCGATCTACAACACGCCAGCCGACGAGCGCGATTCGTATGAAGCGCAGCTCGCTTATCTCGTTCAGCGCCAGGTCGATGATAAGATCGACAGGTTCGAGCACGAGATGAAAGGGGAGACGAAAGCGAAGTGGAAAGCGCTCCAGCAGAAGCTGGCGGAAACCAAGCGGCCCACGCGGCCGCCGACGGCGCTTGCCGTGCAAGACTACCAAGGCGCGATCGCCGAGACGCTCGTTCCCGACAGGCGGCAACCGAAGCCGGTAGCGGCGGGCTTTTTGACGCTGCTTGAGCCGGAGCCGGCGACGATCGAGCCGCTGGAACATTCCAGCGGTCGCCGCTTGGCGCTTGCCCGCTGGATCACGCAGCCCGACAATCCGCTCTCGACACGGGTGATTGTCAACCGGCTGTGGCAGTTCCACTTCGGCTGCGGGCTGGTGGCGACGAGCAGCGATTTCGGCCGGCTAGGCGAACCGCCGAGCCATCCGCAGCTTCTCGATTGGCTGGCCCGGCGATTTGTCGCCGAGGGCTGGAGCCTGAAAAAGACGCACCGCCTGATCGTCACCTCGGCAACCTATCGCCAAACGGCGGTGCGGCAGACGCCCGAGATCGCGCGGCAGATCGATCCAAGCAATCGCCTGTTATGGCGGATGGCGACACGGCGGCTCGACGCGGAGCAAATCCGCGACGCGATACTCACCGTCTCCGGGGAGCTGGAGACGAAGCGCGGCGGCCCCAGCGTCGACAGCAAAATGCCCCGGCGGACGGTGTACACGAAGATGTATCGCAACCAGCGCGACCCGCTGCTCGACGCTTTCGACCTGCCCGAGCGGATCACCAGCGCCGCGGAGCGGAATGTCACCACGACGCCGATCCAGTCGTTGCTGATGATTAATAGCAAATGGACACTGGCCCGCGCCGAGGCGTTCGCCGAGCGGCTTCGCGGCAGCGCGCACGACTCGCCCGGCTCGCTCGTCGAGGAGGCGTACCGGATCGCGCTTTCCCGCGAGCCGAACAGCATCGAGCGCGAGCAGGCCGTGGCATTCCTGCGGCGAGAGGACGTGCCGCGCGAGGCGCCCGAACGCGGGTGGGTGACCGACTTTCCGCATCGTGAAGGAACGGCGATCAACATCCCTGGCAACGGCCGCCCCGACCTGCTCCGCGTTCCCAACTCGGAGGCACTGCCGACAGGCGACTTCACGGTCGAAGCCTACGTGCTGCTGCGCTCGACGTACAAGGACGCGACCGTGCGGACAATCGTCTCCTGCTGGGATACCAATACCGGGCACCCTGGCTGGTCGCTGGGCGTCACGAGCGAGCAATCGGCCTACGAGCCGCGGAACTTGATTCTGCAGTTGGTCGGCGACCCGGAAAAAGGAGGCGCGGGCTACGAAGTCATTCCCTCTGGACTGCATCTGGAGTTGAACCAGCCATACTACGTGGCGGTGAGCGTGCGGATCAAAGACACCAGCCCCGCCGGCGTGACGTTTTACCTCAAGAACCTGAGCCAAGACGGGGTGGTTCAAGTCGCCCATGCGCCGCATACCGTCACCGGGCATTACCGATCAAAGCATGCGCTGCACATCGGCAGCCGCGATCAGCCAGAATACCGGCACCACTGGGACGGCCTGATCGACGACGTGCGGGTGACGCGCGCCGCGCTCGACATGCAGCAACTGCTGCTCAGTAGCGGTGCCGAGCATCCCGAGGTGTCTGGCCTGTGGCGCTTCGAGGACGAGCCGGGCGTGCTCGAAAATTCCTTCGGCCCGGCGGGCGATATCGAACCACCGGCCCTCAATTCGAGCGATCAACGGGCACTGATCGACTTCTGCCACGTGCTGCTCAACAGCAACGAGTTTCTCTATATCGATTAGGTGACGCGATGCGCATTCCCCATCACAGACGACTGACCACCCGCCGCGAGATGCTGCTGGAAGGGGCCACCGGTTTTGGCGGCTTGGCGCTGGCGTACCTGCTCGGCGGCGACCGGCGCTTGGCCGCCGCCGAAGCCGCGCCGGCAAAGCCGCACTTCAAGGCGCGTGCCAAGAGCGTTATCTTCCTGTTTATGGAAGGCGGGCCGAGCCACATCGACCTGTTCGATCCCAAGCCGAAGCTCAACGAGCTAGCCGGCAAGCCGCTGCCGGACAGCTTCGAGCGTCCCGTGACCGCGATGGGCGAAGCCGGCTCGCCGCTGCTCGGCTCGAAGCGCAAATGGAAGCAGCACGGCCAAAGCGGCCTCTGGATTTCCGATTGGCTGCCGCACATCGCCACCTGCGCCGATGATCTGGCCGTCATTCGTTCTTGCTGGGGCAATGGCATCAACCACGCCGGCGGCGTTTGCCAGATGAACACCGGCTCGCCGATGGCCGGCCGCCCGTCGCTCGGCAGTTGGGTCACCTACGGTCTCGGCACCGAGAATGAGAACCTGCCGGCCTTCGTCGTCATGCAAGACACCGGCAGCGCGATCGTCAACGGGCCGCGCAACTGGGGGTCGGGTTTCATGCCCGCCGTCTACCAAGGCACCCGGCTGGGCACCGGGCCGGAGCCGATTCCCAATCTGGGCACGCCCGAGCACATCGGCGAAAGCCGTCAGAGCCAAAAGCTCGAACTGCTCGCCGCCATGAATCGCCAACATGCCGAGTCGCGCGCTTACCAATCGGAACTCGAAGCCCGCATCCAAAGCTACGAACTTGCCTTCCGCATGCAGGCCACCGCGCCCGAAGCGGTTGATCTTAGCGACGAAACGCAAGAGACGCGCGATCTGTACGGGCTAGACGACAAACACACCGCCCCGTACGCGCGGGTCTGTTTGCTCGCACGCCGTTTGGTCGAACGCGGCGTCCGTTTCATCCAGCTCTATCACGGCTCCGGGAGCAAGTGGGACGCGCATGACAACATCGAAAGCAATCACACGGAAATGTGCCGTAGTTCCGACAAGCCGGTGGCCGGCTTGCTCAAAGATCTCAAGCGGCGCGGCCTGCTCGACGAGACGCTGGTGATCTGGGGCGGCGAGTTCGGACGCACGCCGATGAGCGAAAAGGGCAACGGCCGTGACCACAACCCGACCGGCTTTACGATGTGGATGGCCGGCGGCGGCGTCGCCGGCGGACGAACGATCGGCGCGACCGACGAACTAGGCCTCTACGCGATCGAAGACCGCCTGCACGTC
>CAYZVT010000097.1:0-13181 GCA_964481585.1 uncultured Pirellulales bacterium | reverse complement strand
GGCCAGTCCCGCCACGACGCTCGCGCGGCACAGCCAAACGGTCCAGCCCAGCGCGTGGGTCGAGTCAGCGGTTGATCCGGTCGCTGCCGAGCAATACGCCGATGCCGTTTCGCGCTCGCTCCAGCGCGCCCGCTGGCTACACCTGCCGCGCATCCCTGGCAGTGACCGCTACCTCGCGGCGCTCGATGCCGCCGTGAAGCGCGCCTTGGCCGGCGACGCGGAACCGGCCGTAGCGCTGCAACAGGCAGCCGAAGCGTGGCGCGAGATCACCGAATCGCTCGGCCGTGACGCGCAGCAGCAAGCCTACCACCGCAGCTTGGGCCTCTGAGCCGCTGGGGCGGCGGTAGGCTAGAAGCGGTAGGCGAGCGTCACTGCCGCGCAGGCGGGAATCCAGACCAGAGGGTTTAGATGTTCTCCCTCTAGATTCCCGCCTGCGCGGGAAGGACGGGAGGTGGCCTCTGCCGCTCTCCACTTTCCGCCTTCCCGCTCGCGCCATCAGACCGACTAGACAGCCGCCGAAGGAATTTCTACAATCAACGGCACAAGTGAAATCTGGGGCCGTAGCTCAGTTGGGAGAGCGCAGCAATCGCACTGCTGAGGTCGTGAGTTCGAATCTCATCGGCTCCACTTGAGACATCAAGAGTAAGAAAGCCCCGGGCCAGCGACGCCCGGGGTTTTTTGTTGCGCCGCTGGAATTTCTCGTTTGGCTGTAGGGCGGCCCTATGGGGCGGTCGCGCCGACATTTTGCAGGGCGGGATTCTGCGGCTGGAAGTTGCCCTGCTCGGGCGCGCGGAAGGCGGGGGGCAGGCCGTAGAGGCCGGCGGTTTCGGGCGTGGGGAGCGTGGGGCGGCTGGCGGCGGGGCGGTCTTCGCTGTACCAGGCATTCCGCGCGAAGCGGAAGCTGCCCGGCTCGGTCTTGCGGCCGATGTTGACCATCGTTTCTAGATCCGCGTGGCGATAGACGACGAGGTTGTCCTCGAAGCGGCCGTTCCGCGCGGGCACGAACCGCGCTTCTTGCGACTCTTGCAAAATGCGGATCGGCCACCGTCCGGGATGGTAGAGCGTGTTGTGACGGACGGTCGCGCCGTCGACTCCGACAAACGCAATCGCCGTTTCGCTGCCGACGATGAGGCACTTTTCGACGCGAATGTCTTTCGCCTCGCTGGTGGCGTTGGCGGGGCGGAGAAACTTGAGGCCGGTCCGGCCCCCGATTTGGATCGCGCGGACGCCGGCGTCATGGAGCTGGCAGTTGCGGATCGTGATGGCGCTCGCTCCGCCCTTGGTTTGGATGCCGACGGCTTCGGTAAAGCCATCTTGCCCTGCGAGCGTGCAGCCTGCGACGATGCCGTGGTGGCTGCCGAGCAGATTGATGCCGCTGCCGGACCAGCCGGTGATCTCGCAGTTGCGGATCATGAACATATCGACGCCGGTCAGTTTGATTCCGTCGGCCATGCCGGCCGGGCCGAGATGACTGATGCGCAGCCGGTCAAGCATCACGTGATGCGAAGGCGTGGCAATGCTGCCGGCGTCGTCGATATGGACGCCGGCGTTGCGCTGCTGACGAATCACCAGATTGCGCAGAGCCAGATAGCAACAGTCGCTCAAGTGCCAGCCTTCGTCGCTGTTCGCAAAGTGGGGTGGGTTCTGTGGATCGGCACCCTCAATCACGATCGGCTGCTCGCGCGTCCCCTGTACGCCAGTCAAAAAGATGTTGCCCGCATAACGGCCCGGCGCGATGCGTAGGCGCGTGCCCGGCCGCAACTGCTTCAGCGCCGCCCGCAGCGCCGCGTCCCCCGCGACCTCGACCACCTCCCCCCTCGCGCTCACGGCGACACCGAGCGTGAGGATGAAGACCAGGGGCAGCGGGAGGCGAGGCATGGAGTTATTCTAGAGCGGCGGGGGACGAGGGACGAGGGATGTTGGATGGAAGGCTGTCGCGTCCAATCCGCTTTCCGCATTCCGCTTTTGAATAGGCCTTCCGCCCTCCGCCTTTCTACATTACCGCTGGGTTTCCTCGCGGAAGCGGCTGGGGGGGGTGCCGGTGTGCTTGCTAAAGACGGTGCTCATGTATTCGACGTGCTTGAACCCGGCGAGCTGGGCGATGGCGGTGAGCGGGAGATCGGTGCCGGTGAGTAGTTGCCGGACACGGCTGATTTGCATGCGGACGATTTCTTCATTCGGCGAGCGATTGAGGATCGCGCGAAAGCGGCGCTCCAGGACGCGGCGCGATAGGGGCACGTGATTCACGACATCGCTAACGCTAATCCCGTCGCAGGCATGCTCGCGAATAAACCGCACCGCCTCGACCACGTCGGGATCGTCGATCGCCAGTACATCGGTCGAAAGCCGCGTCACGATGCCGACCGGATCGACAAAGACTTTTTGTTCGGGCGGCGGCGCGCCGTCGATCATCCTGTCGAGCAGTTCGGCCGCCATGTAGCCGATGCGCCGCGTGTTCGGAACGACACTCGACAGCGGCGGATCGGATAGCTCGCAGTGCACTCTGTCATTGTCGACGCCGATGATCGCGATCTCATCGGGCACGCGGATGCCGAGTTCGCGGCAGCCGTTGAGGACTTGCTGACCGCAGATGTCGTTGCAACACATCATGCCGATCGGCTTGGGGAGTTCTTGCAGCCAGCGGACCATCTCGTGTTCAAATAGCAGCGCACTTTGCTCGCTGATCAGCGTCTCGGCGCTTGCCGCCGGGGCAGGGGAGAGGTACACATCGCAGCGATAGCCGGACTGCTCGGCCAGGGGCGGAAAGTATTTCAGCCGCCGCTCCGAGTAGTTCGCTCCGGCGAAGCCGCAGTAGGCGAAGCGCTGAAAGCCGCGTTCGGCCAGATGCTCGTAGGCCATCTCCGCCACCGCGCGATCGTTCGTCTCAATCAGCGGCATGTGCAGATCGTACAGCCCCCTTAGATCGACGACCGGCAGCCCCTTCTCGCGGATGGCCTCGGCCATCGCAAGGCTCTCGATGCGGGCGATGATGCCGTCCCCCCGCCAGTCGTGAAACCAAGGGGCAAGCGGCTCGCCCGGAGCGCGCTCCTGCAGATAAACCGACCACCGTCCATTGGCATGGACGTAGTTGGTGACCCCACGCAGCAGACCACGGCCGTAGGCCCGTGAGGTTTCGATCAGTAGGGCAATGTGGCGTCGAGTAGCCATGACGGTTGTGGGAGAGCCGTGCGGCGGCGACCGGCGCGCGACGCATTAGCTAAGGAAGTGGGCGCAAAAAAACATGGTCTTCGACCGATTCAAGGAGTATATAGGAACTTAGCGTGGCCTGCGCCCCTGTCGCATATTTCGGGTGGACTGGGGGCAGGCCAGGCCGATGCCACCAATCTGCCGACAGGACTGCGGCGGTTGGTACAATGGAAAACGCCCCGCCTGCGGACGCCCTGCGCGAATGGCGTCCGCCCCTTGATCTCTCCCACCTTTTGCCCAGCGAGATCGGTTGCCAGATGATTCGCCACACCGCGATACGTGCTGCCGTTTTGTTGGTCCTGCTGGAAGCCAATGCGCTTGCGCTGGCCGACGAGCCGCAGCCGAGCTTTTCGGAGGCCGATCTCGAATTTTTCGAGAAGGAAGTCCGCCCGATCCTGGCGTCGCGCTGCTATGAGTGTCATGGACCCGACGCGCAGGAAGGGTCATTGCGGCTCGATTCGCGGCTGACGATCTTGGCCGGGGGAGATACCGGGCCGGCGATCGAGCCGGGCCGGCCGGAAGAAAGCCTGCTCATCGACGCGATCAACTATGGCGACATCTATGAGATGCCGCCGAGCGATCAGCTGCCCGACGAAGAAATCGCCGTGCTGACCAAATGGGTTTCGCTCGGCGCGCCCTGGCCGGCGGAAGACGCCGCCTCGATCAGTACGGATTACAAGCAGGGCATCGATGTGGAGCAGCGGAAGGCGAGCCATTGGTGCTGGCAGCCGGTCACCAATCCCGCGCCGCCGGCCGTGAAGGATGCCGATTGGCCGCAAAGCCCGGTGGATCGCTTCATCCTGGCGAAGCTCGAAGCCCAGGGGCTAACGCCCGCTCGGCCCGCCGCGCGGGCAACGCTGTTGCGGCGGTTGCACTACGACCTGATCGGTCTGCCGCCGACGCCGCAGCAGGTGGAGGCGTTTGTGCAGGATGAATCGTCGCAGGCGGTGGAAAAGGTTGTCGAGGAGTTGCTCGCCTCGCCGCATTTTGGCGAGCGGTGGGGCCGCCACTGGCTCGACCTGATGCGTTACGCCGAGTCGCGCGGGCATGAAAAAGATTTTGACGCGCCGAATGCCTATCAGTACCGCAACTACGTCATCCGCGCGCTGAATGCGGACGTGCCTTATGATGAGCTGATCGTCGAGCACATCGCCGGCGATTTGCTCCCGCAGCCGCGGCTCAGCGCCCAGGGGCACAACGAGTCGATCCTCGGCACGGGCTTTTGGTTCTTGGGCGATTGGGTTCACTCGCCGACCGCCACGCGCAAGGACGAAGCCGATCGGTTCGAGAACATGATCGACGTGATGACCAAGTCGTTCCTCGGGCTGACGGTCGGCTGTGCGCGCTGCCACGACCATAAGTTCGATGCGATCACGACCGAGGACTACTACGCGCTGGCCGGCTACTTGCAGAGTTCGAGCTTCCGCCAGGTGCGCTTCGAGACGATGGAGCACAATCGCCAGGTAGGCGAAGAACTGGTGCGGCTGCGGAGCGAGTATGAGCCGCAACTGCGCGCGGCGATTGCCACGGCCGCGCAAGGCACGGCGGGCCGTTTTGGGGATTATTTGCTGGCCACCGAACAGATTGTCCAGTTGCGCCGCGCGCAGCCAGCCGAACCGACGGCCGACGAGTACCGCGCGCTTGCGCGTCAGGTCGCCGCGCAACAAAAGCTCGACGGGCCGGTACTGGAAAACCTTATTGTTCATTTGCTCGCCGCGCGCAAGATCGACGGTGACCCGCTCCGTCTGTGGGCCGAGGCGCTGTTTGCCGAGCCGGCTAGCCCCGGAGCGCGGACGCAGGCGGCGGAGAAGGTCGCTGCCGAGTGGCAGGCGCGCTCCAAACGATTTGAACAAGGACTGGAAGGCACGCTGCCGGTATTCGACTTTCACGGCCAGCCCGCCGAGCCGTGGATCACCGACGGCGAGGCGTTTGGACGCGGTCCGCGCGAGCTAGGAACGCTGCGGCTGGATGTCCAGACCGCTCGGCCGCTCGGCGGCGTGTTCTCCTACGCGGCGGCGGTGGCCGATCCGGCGTTTGCGGTGTTGAATTTGGCCCCCGGCGTTTCGCATGGGAAGGACAACCGCTCGTGTGCCTGGGATGCGGCGGGGCGGATGTGGCGTTCGCCGACGTTTAACATCGAGAAGCGGTACATCTGCTGCCTGGTGCGCGGGGCGGGCTATCTCAATGCCGTAGTCGATTCGCACCGCATGAACCACGGCCCGTTGCACGGCGAACTGATTCACCACATCAAGGGCCAGGACGGCCAGTGGCAGTGGGTCTGCGTCGATGCCAACCGTTACGTCGGCACGGGCGTCCATCTGGAATTCACGCCCGGCGCAAGCGGAGCGCTGGAAGTCGTGAAGATCGTCCAATCGGACCGCACGCTCGCGGCCGCCGAACCGGGCGCAGCGCTGCTGGGCGAGCACCTGGCGGGCGAAGACTTCACGACGCTCGCCGAGCTTGCCCCGCGTTATCAATCGCTGCTGACAGGCTCGCTTGAGATGCTAAAGCAGCAGCGCGCCGGTACGGACGACGACGCCCAACTGGCGCAAGTTGCCGATTGGATCGTGCGCCAGCTCGACTTGTTCGCCCCGGTCGGCACTGCCGGTCGGACGCGGATCACGCGGCTGCTCGACGAGTATCAACAGCGCCGCCAAGCGGAGACGCATCGCCTGCGGCGGACTTCGCATCTGGCGATGGCGATGCTCGATGGTAACGGCGTCGATGAAGATCTGTTCATTCGCGGCAACTACCTCAATCTGGCCGACCCCGTGCCACGGCGGTTTTTGGAAGCGCTCGGCGGCCGCAACCAGCCGACAATCGAGCAGGGGAGCGGCCGACTGCAATTGGCCCAGCAGATTATCGACCCGAGCAATCCGCTCACCGCCCGCGTGGCGGTCAATCGCGTTTGGCATCATCTGTTTGGCCGGGGCATCGTGCCGACGGTCGATAATTTCGGCGTGCTCGGGCAGACTCCTTCGCATCCGGAACTGCTCGACTACCTGGCGACGCAGTTCGTCGATCAGGATTGGTCGCTCAAGCGGCTGATCCGCACGCTGGTCCTGACGCGCACGTACCAGATGTCGAGTCTGCCCTCGCCCGAGGCGCTGGAAACGGACCCGACCAACATGCTCTTGCAGCACGCGCGCATCCGCCGGCTGCAGGGCGAGGCGATTCGCGACGCGATTCTCTCGATCTCGGGCCGGCTTGATCCCCAGCAGGGCGGGCCGAGCGTGCCGGTGCATTTGACCGATTTCATGCAAGGCCGTGGCCGGCCCGAGAGCGGCCCGCTCGACGGCGCGGGACGCCGCAGCATTTACATTAGCGTGCGGCGGAATTTCCTGTCGCCGATGATGATGGCCTTCGACGCGCCGACGCCCTCGACGACGATCGGCAGCCGCAATATCTCAAACGTGCCGGCGCAAGCGCTGATTCTACTGAACGATCCCTTCGTGGTCCAGCAGAGCCGCATTTGGGCGGCGCGGTTGCAAAAGCAGGTGCCTGACACACGGGAGCGGATCGAGCAGATTTATCTCGCGAGCTTTGCTCGCCGGCCCACGGGCGAGGAAGTCGCGGCGGCCGAGGCGTTTTTGACGCAGCAGGCCGCGGCGCGGAAGCTGCCGGTCAGCGCTGTGCCGGTCTGGGCCGATCTGTGCCATGTGATGTGGAACGTCAAAGAGTTCATTTTCATCAACTAGCGGTCCATCAGGAGCGAAGCGATGGCGCACTGCCGACGATTTCTTCCGCAGCCGATCAGCCGCCGCGAGATGCTGGCCCGCTGTGCCAGCGGCTTTGGCGCCGTCGCCTTGGCCGGGCTCGTGGCCGAGGAGCAGCACGCCTCGGCCGCCGCCACGGTCGATCCGCTCACGCCGCGCGAGCCGCACTACGCGCCGAAGGCGAAGAACATCATCTTCCTCTACATGGACGGCGGACCCTCGCAGGTCGATACGTTTGATCCCAAGCCGCGTCTGACGAAGGAGGACGGCCAGCCGTTCGGCATGGAGGTCGACACGACGACGCTCCAGTTCAACAACATGGGCAAGACGCTCGGCTGCCCCTGGAAATTCCGCCAGTACGGCGAGAGCGGTATTCCGGTCAGCGATCTGTTTCCATACGTCGCCCAGCACGTCGACGACTTGGCGATTGTGCGCTCGATGGTCTCCAAATTCCCCGAGCACACGAACGCCAACTACTTCCTGCACACCGGGCATGGAATCCAAGGCCGGCCGAGCATGGGCGCCTGGATGGGTTACGGGTTGGGGAGCGAGTGCCGCAACCTGCCCGGCTTCGTCGTGCTCAATGGCGGTCTGATTCCGCCGGGCGGACTGGACTGTTTCGGCAGCGGCTTTCTCCCGGCGAGCTTCCAAGGCTCGATCTTCGCCTCCGGCGAGCAGCCGGTCTCGAACATCCAACGCCGCGAAAGCAGCGTGAGGCTGCAAAGCAACAAGCTCGACTTGCTCCGCAAGCTGGACGCGCTCGTCGTCGATCGGCTTGGGCCGGATGATGAGGTGGAGTCGGCGATTTCTAATTACGAGCTGGCCTTCCGCATGCAGGCCGCCGTGCCCGATCTGATGGACCTCGGGCAGGAGACCGCCGCGACGCAGAGCATGTACGGGCTTGACGCGAAGTTTAAAGGCACGAAGATTTTTGCCCGGCAGTGTCTCCTCGCGCGGCGGCTCGTCGAGCGGGGCGTGCGCTTCATCGAACTCACCTGCCCCAACGTCGGCCACGATCGTTGGGATCAGCACAATAACCTGAAAGAAGGGCACCTCGACAACGCGCTGACGGTCGATCAACCGATCGGCGCGCTGCTGACCGATCTGAAGCAGCGCGGCCTGCTCGACTCGACGCTCGTCGTCTGGGCGGGCGAGTTCGGCCGCACGCCCTTCGCCCAGGGCGCCAACGGCCGCGACCATAACCCCTTCGGCTTTTCGATCTGGCTGGCCGGCGGCGGCATCAAGGGGGGCACCGTCTACGGCCAAACCGACGAGTACGGCTACCGCGTCGTCGATGGCAAAGCCGAGATCCACGACCTCCACGCGACGATGCTGCATCTGATGGGGGTCGACCACACGCGGCAAACCTTCCGCTTCAGCGGCCGCGACATGCGGCTGACCGACGTGCACGGCCACATCATGAAGGGCATACTCGCGTAGCTATCGCCTTAGCTCAAAGCGCCAAACGCGAGGGATTTTCGCACCGCACGGGCGCAGCCGTCAGCAATCAGCGGCCAGCAAAACCCGTCCTTCCCGCGCAGGAAAGATGCTTCCGCGAAATTGGCTTTCGAGCGGTAACAGGCGAAAGCACCGCCTGGGCGGGGCGGGGTGATCCTCCGTTTACGCGGCTCGTCAGCTTCCGAGCGCGGCGCTATGGTATCCTTGTGCCGCTTCTCTCCCACGGGCGAAGGCTTTCTGAAAATCGCCTCTTGCTGCCGCCCGCCTGCTGCTCCGTGGGAACTGGCGTAGCCCCGCTGCGCACCGCGTTCGGAAGGACGACTCCCCCCGTCCGTTGCGCCGGTGCTTGTCGGGCTGGGGGCACGGCGCGGCACCGGATCCACGTTTGGCCAGAGTGGTAGGGATTTGGCGTAAAAATTACTACCCGCAGGCACCCACTCACGGGGTTTGCCGTCTCTCAGGCGAAAAGTATGATCCGTAAAGATTCATTGATCTGTTCCCGGCGGGGGCATCCTATGACAGGCAGCAGCGAATGAACGTGAAACTGTTGGTGGCCGATCACCAGGAGGTGATGCGGGTCGGACTGAAAAGCCTCATCAGCCGCAGCCCTGTCGAAGTGGTTGCGGAAGCCAGCACCGAAGCCGAACTGATGCGGCTGCTCCAAAAACAACTTCCCCATGTGGTCATCCTCGACGTGCGGTTCGCCGGCGAGGATGGGTTTGGAACTCTGGCTCGGCTGCGCCGCAAATGGCCGGAGCTTCCGGTGCTGATCTGGTCCACCGACGACAATCCCACGTACATCGCCCGTGCCATGGCGCTTGACGCCCACGGCTACTTGCCGCGCAGCGTCGGCCGTGGCGAACTGCTCGAATCCATCCGTACCGCCGCCTCCGGCAAAGAGGCCTGGACGGAGCAGCAGAAGCGGCAATTCACCGGAGCGCCGGACATTCCCGCCGGGCTGGAGGTGCCGCTCACGCAGCGCGAGCGCGAAACGCTGCGGCAGCTTGGGCATGGGCTGTCGAATAAAGAAATTGCCCTGGCGCTCGACATCGGCTACGAGACGGTGAAAGAGCACGTGCAGCACATTCTCCGCAAGCTCAACGCCTCGGATCGCACCCAAGCGGCCGTATGGGCGGTGCGCAACGGCCTCGTCTAGAGCCGGCCGATAATCTCCTACTGGCAAAATCCCGCCTGCTGGCACAGCGATAGCACGGTGGATTCTCGGGGTGCTGGAGAGACCACGTCCGGCTGACTACATTGGGCGGCATGATGGCTGACGATGAAGGCTGGTTTCTGGCTTCCCACGATCCGGGAAAAACGGTAAATCGCCGAACGCTCGGCAGAAAAACCGTGCATTTCGTCGGACATGCTTTGACCCAGATGGAGGTGCGGGGGATCAAGGAGCACGAGGTTTTCGACACGCTCGATCATCCCGACCGGACCAATTTACCTACGCGAAAGGGCCGAAAGCGGTACAGAAAGCATCGCAATCAGAAAACGTCCATCGACGTTGTTTTCGAGCTTAATCCTGACATGGTGCGTATAATTACTGCTATAAAAATCGACAGGCCAAGAGAGTATGGGGGTCGGTAATGCCAAAGCGCGCTCCACGATTCGACTTCGGATTGGGCGTTAGTCATGACACCCAAACCGGCGAGATTCTGGCAGTGTATTTCCGCATTCGGAAAGGCAAGGCTGCGCGCGTCGTGGAGATAGCAGACGGCAAGGCTTTCGCCAATTACGACAAAGACGGCAACTTGCTTGGGCTTGAGCTTTTGGAACCGTGTTCGGTGCGGGCTCTCGACAAGATCGCTTCTGCTGAGCCGGTGTCTTCGAGGAATCGGGTGAAGCAGTTTTTCAAAAAATCCGCGCCACGTGAAATGGTGCTGAGCTAGCTGCTGAATCGACCACCAGATGCCCCAGGTCGCACCCAAGCGGCCGTGTGGGCGGTGCGCAACGGCCTCGTCTAAGCCGTTTTTTGATGGGACCAACTCCGTCAGCTCCGTCCAATTCACCCAGCTCCAATAGCCCACGCGGCAACGCCGGCCGGACCGGCGAGCGTTTGCTCGCCGACTAGGGCCTTCCCCGCCGGTCCCTTTCGGCATATAAAGGGCGGTTCCGCGAGGCTGTAGCTCAGTCGGCAGAGCAACGGACTTTTAATCCGTAGGTCCTGGGTTCGAGTCCCAGCAGCCTCACTTTCTCTTTCCGCCGTTTTCCTCTCGCCCGGCGCCGCCGAAAAGGACGCTCTCTCGTGGACGGGGAACAATGCGCAGTCGGGCGGATTTCCCATTCGCTGGCAGCGGCCTTCCTCTTTACACGCGAGGGGGCTGAGTTGGCCAGTTTTCTGAACGGCCGCCATAATGGAAAAGGAATAACGAACGCTTGGCGCCAGGAAAGGATCGAATGTCATGCAAGCTGACTCTGAAGCAATCTTGGCTGCGGCTTTAGGCTTGTCTGAATCCGAACGGCTCGCGCTCATCTCGCGGCTGATGGAAACGGTGCCAGCGGACGATTTGGCGATCTCTCTGGATGATCCGGGGCTGGTGGACGAGCTGGATCGCCGGTTCGCGGATCGTGAGGGTGCGGTGCCCTGGTCCAAGCTCAAAGCGGAAGGCTGATGCCGCAGGTCATCTTCCACCGGCTTGCGGCCCGCGATTGGTACGCCGCCCAATCGCCGGATGTGGCAGCGCGTTTTGTCGAGGCCGTGGATCGAGCGGTGGCGCGCGTGCAGGCGACTCCGGAAATTCTGCCCGTTCTGACCGGAAGCTATCGTTGGGTGCGGGTGGGCAAGTTCCCTTATCTTTTGATCGTGTGCCCCCAAGACGCCCGCACGATCCAGGGGGGTGCGGTGGCGCACACGAGTCGCCGCCCTGGATACTGGCGTGGGCGAAGCTAGGCCGCATCGCCGTGGAAGTGCTCTTTAAAGATGCTTGGCTGCTGGTGCTGAACAAGCCGAGCGGCTTGCTCGCCGTGCCCGGTCGCGGGGCGGACAAGCAGGACTGCCTTGCCCGCCGTGCCCAACAGCGCTGGCCCGAGGCGCTGGTCGTCCATCGGCTCGACCGCGATACCTCCGGCGTCATGGTCCTGGCCCGTTCGGCCGAGGTGCATCGGGCGCTTGGCTGGCAGTTCGAGCAGCGGCAGGTCGAGAAGCGCTATCTGGCGGTGGTCGTCGGCAGCCCGGCCGGTGATGCGGGCGAGATCGCACTGCCGCTGCGCAAAGATTTCGAGCGCCCGCCGAAGCACTGTGTCGATTGCGAGCACGGACGGCCGGCGCAGACGCGCTGGCGCGTGCTCGTGCGTCAGCCCGACCGGGCGCGATTGGAGCTTCAGCCGATCACCGGCCGCTCGCACCAGTTGCGGGTGCATCTGGCTGCCATTGGGCATCCGATCCTGGGCGACCCGCTCTACGCGCCGCCGGAGGTGGTGGCGATGGCCGAGCGGCTGCAACTGCACGCGCGAAGGCTTTCTCTGACGCACCCGATGACCGGCGAAAGGCTGACCTGGAGCGCCGCGTGTCCGTTCTAGCGGACGAGCAGCTTCTCCGCCGCGTCGAGGCCGAGTGTCGTCTCATTGCCATCGACACGGATGGTTACGACGCCCGCCGCCGGCTGGCGGGCGACGACTTCGCCGGTCGCGCCGAGTGGGAGTCCAGTGGAGCTGAGATAGCGGAGAAACTCCGGCGACTGGTCGAGCACGCGCACCAGTTGGATTTTCTCTCCCTGCTCGCAAGCGGCGAGCGCGCGGCTGGCGGTTTCGGCGATCGTCCCATCGGCGCGGGGAATCGGATCGCCGTGCGGGTCGGCCGGCGGAAAGCCGAGATAGGCGTCGATGCGGTCGACGAGCAGGTCGCTCACCGCATGTTCCATGTGCTCGGCTTCTTCGTGGACCTCGTCCCAGCTTAGATCGAGCGTGCGGACCAAAAACAGTTCGATCAGCCGGTGCCGCCGCAAGACGCGCAGCGCCAGCCGCTCGCCGGCCGAGGTCAGCTGCACGCCCTCGTAGGGTGTGTAGGTGGCCAGATTCGTCTCGCTCAGCGTTTTGAGCATGCTGGTCACGGTGCCGGGCGAGACGCCCAGCGCTTCGGCAATCTCGCCGGTCGTGGCCGGCCGGCCGCCGCCCGCGCTGCAGCGCTGGTAGATGGCCTTGACGTAGTTTTCGACGGTCAGGCTAGCCACGCGCGCGTTCCTCGTCTGCCGGTAGTTTTGATCCCATTTCGCATCGTCCCAGGCGGGGCCAACGGATTGTACTGGGATCGCCGGGCAGCGGAAAGTCCGCGCCGCCGGGCGGGCTAGCGGGGCGCGGCCTGCGGCCGTGCCGCTTCGCTGGCAGCGCAAGTCACCAGTTCGTCCGCCGAAAATTTGAGGTAGGCGTACCGCGCTTGAGTGACAACGCCACCGGCTTCGACGCGTTGAGCGGTGGGATTGCAGATGATCCATTCGGTGCAAGCGGGACGAAGCTGGAGCCGGAGTATCGTCAACTCGGGCGTATCCTTCACCACTTGCACCTTGTGGTCCATCTCCTGGCGCTCGTTCTGCACTGCTTGCCCGGCGGCGTTGGATTGGGCCAGGTTGATTTCCGGCGGCTGCGGCAGCAGCAACTGGGTAAAGGCCAGTTCTTGTCCCGCCTCGACGGGACCTTGCCAACGATAGCGCAGTTGGGCGGGCACGTACAGCGCGCGCGGGTCCACGATCGTGCGATCGACGACCTGCAAGCGACATTCCGCTTGCGGGGCAAAGTAAACCAGCAAATCAAAGGGGGGATTCCGCAGCGGCACTCGGGCCGCGAAGGGGGTGCTGACGA
>CAYZVT010000096.1:0-13208 GCA_964481585.1 uncultured Pirellulales bacterium | reverse complement strand
GTAGTCGAAGAACTTGCGGAGGAAATAAATCCGCGACTTCCGCTCGCGGATGAGCATCACGATGTCTTCCTCTTGCGGATCGGGACCGTCGGCGCTTGTCTGCAGTTCTCGGCGTTTGCTCTGATAAGCAATCTCCTGCTTGCCCCCTTCGGTGGCCTGCATCGGCATAATCGTGAGCCACCAGTCCATCACGCGGTCGCTTTTGGAGAAGAAGCGGTGCCCGCCGATGTCGATCCGGTTGCCTTTGTAGTTGACCGTCCGGGCGATGCCGCCCATGTACTCGCTCTTTTCGAAGACGATCGGCTTGATGTCGGTCTTCTGGAGCAGTTCGTACGCGGCCGTCAGGCCCGCCGGGCCTGCGCCGATAATCAGCGCAACTTTTTCACTCATGGAGGGACTTCGCGAGGAGAAGAGAGAAGACGGCAGGAGAGAAGACTAGCTGAAGAGCAGAATTTTGCGTGCCGAGAAGTTCCAGACCAGCACCACGCCCGCCGCCACGACTTTGGCGGCGAGCGAATCGAGCGTCGCCTGATCGATGAGTGCCCAGAGCATGGCGGCATTCAATGCCATGCCGACGATACCCACGATCAAGAAGACGACGAACTCCATCCAGACACTAGCGGCAGATCGCTTGTTGAAAACCCAGAAAATGCTGAGCAAATAGTTCGTTGCTACACCGGCCATAAATCCGACGACCGCAGCGGATTGATAATGCACCTCCAAAACTCGTTCGAGCAGTGCATAAAGCCCAAAGTCGACGAGAAAGGCCAACCCGCCCACCAGGACATAGCGCACGAACTGCTCGGCGAGATGACTGGCCGGGCGGATCGCGGCCGGCTCGGGAGCGAGTTCGGCTGAGGGCGGCAGGGGAGTCGTGGTTGATTCTGGCAGCATTCGGGCACCTAGTAAACGACTCATTTTAACAGAGAGGCGGGAGCAAGGAGAGGATTTTGCGCGGGACAGGGTCGTTTTTCAGCATGGGTTAAGGCCCGATCGGCCACCGCGACCCGACAACCGGCACGACCGGCGCAGCTAGCGCTGCCGTGGCGGCGAGACGGTTTGCCTCGCACCCTCGCCGGTCGGGGGCGTGGCGGAGCGCAGATACCGCTCGGCCCACCGCGCAAGCACCAGCAGCGACCAGAGCACATTGCCATGCCGACCCACCTGAGCCAGATGCTGGCGGAACATCTGGCCCACCAGACGCTGGTCGACCAGATCCGCCACGGCGGCCTGTGGGGCGAGCACCGCCGCCTCGAACTGTTCGCGTAGCGGTCCGCGCAGCCAGGTGTCGACCGGAATCTCAAAGCCACGCTTCGGCCGAGCGGTCACGTCGCGCGGCAGACGGTCGCGGTAGATTTCATGCAGCAGCCATTTCGTTTGGCCACCATGCACCTTGTAATGCGAAGGGATCTGCGCCACTAGCTCCAACAGTTCGTGATCGACCAGCGGCGGCCGCACTTCCAGTCCATAGGCCATGCTCGCCCGGTCCACTTTTGTCAGGAAGGCGTCCGGCAGCAGCATCCCCACGTCGGCGGCAATCATGCCCGCCAGCGGATCGTCCGCCGGGGCGGTGCGATAGCGGTCGGCAACGAAGGCCTCGGCGCGATGGCCGTTGAGTTGTTCGAGCACCCCGTCGGCGAGCAGGCGATGGCGCTGGGGCAGCCGACACCAGGTAATCGTGTTGGCATACGCGCGCTCCCCGCTCAGCGCAAGGTTGGTCAGCAGCGTTTTGGCCCGCAGCACGCGCGGCAGCCAGTCCGCCTTCGGCCAAGCCCGCCCCAGGGGAGCGAGCAGAGCGCTACGCAGCCACTGGGGTAGCCGATTCCGCAGCGCCGCCTCGCGCAGGTCGTGGGCGTACCGGCTGTAGCCCCCAAAGGCTTCGTCGCCACCGTCGCCCGAGAGCGCGACCTTCACCTGCGTTCGCGCCAGCCGTGCCACCTGGAGCGTCGGCACCGCCGAGCTATCGGCAAACGGCTCATCGTAATAATGCACGAGCGCATCCAGACTTTCGGCCGCCTGCGGCGTGACGATCTCCTCGGTGTGTTGGCAGCCGAATCGCTCGGCTACCTGCCGCGCGTACGGCAGTTCGCTCAGCGCTCGATCCTCAAAACCCATGGAAAACGTCCGCGTCGGCTCTTGGCTCAGGCTGGCGAGCGTCGAAACGACGACGCTTGAATCGAGACCGCCGCTTAAAAACGCGCCGAGCGGCACGTCCGCAATGCGGTGCGCGGCGACCGTCTCGGCGATTTTGGCTTCGACCGCTTCCGACCAGGCGGCCAGCGAACGGCTCGTGTCGGCGTTTGGCTGAAACTGCCAGTACCGCCGCGGCGCTCGATCCCAGTTGTCGGCCGACAGCGTCACGACATGCGCCGGTAACAGCTTTTCGGCACGCCGAAAAATCGCACGGCTGCCGGGGACGACGCCGAAGCTGAGGTAGTCATCCAGAGCCGTTGGATCGAGCTGCCGATCCACCGCGCCATGCGCTAGAATCGCCTTCAGCTCCGATCCGAACAGGAGCTTTTCGTGGTCGCGGTAGAGATAGAGCGGCTTTTGGCCGACGCGATCGCGGGCGAGCACAAGCTGTCGGCGATTGCTATCCCAAAGCGCGAAGGCGAACATGCCCCGCAGCCGCTCGACAAGCCCCTCGCCGTGCTCCTCGTAGAGATGGACGAGCACCTCCGTGTCGCTCTGCGTGCGGAAGGTGTGACCACGGGCAAGCAGGTCGCGGCGCAGGGCGTGGAAATTATAAATTTCGCCGTTAAAGACAACCTGGACCGATCCGTCTTCGTTCCCCATCGGCTGATCGCCGCAGGCGAGGTCGATGATCGACAAGCGGCGGTGGGCCAGGCCCACACCAGGCGCGGACCAATAGCCCTCGGCATCCGGGCCGCGATGGACAATCGCGTCGGCCATCCGTTGAAGCACCCCCGGCTGGACCGGACGGTGCGGATCTCGATAAAGAACGCCAGCAATTCCGCACATAGTGTTTGAAGCGATCAGCTACTAGCCGTGGGCCAACGGCCTACGGAAGCGCAACCAGAAATTGACGATCACCAGTAGGGCTGATCTCTGATTCTCTCAGTCCCCCAGACCGTAGCGAACGATGCACCAGATGGCGCTGAGGCCATCCCTCCAGTCGATCTTCTTCCCCTCGGCATAGGTTCGACCGGCGTAGCTAATCGCGACTTCATAAACACGGTAGCCGCCCCGGGCCACGCGGGCGGTAATTTCCGGCTCAATCCCAAAGCGGCTCTCGCGCAGCCGTGGCCCGATGTCCTGGATGACACTGCGACGGAAGACTTTGTAGCAGGTCTCCATGTCGGTGAGATTGAGATTGGTGAAGCAGTTGGAGAGAAAGGTGAGAAAATAGTTGCCGAGCTGATGCCAATAATAGAGGACCCGGTGTGGCTGGTCGCCCCGGAAGCGGCTGCCATAGACCACGTCCGCTTGCCCCTCGACGATCGGCCGAATCAGGCGGGGATACTCGATCGGGTTGTACTCCAGATCGGCATCCTGAACCAAAACAAGATCGCCCGTCGCTTCGGCAAAGCCCGATCGTAGCGCGGCGCCTTTGCCGAGGTTGACGCGGTGGTAGAGCACCTTGATCTGGTTGTCCGGGTCCGCCGGTTCCTTTTGCAGCGCTTCCAACACCTCGCGGCTGCCGTCGGTGCTTCCGTCATCGACGAGGATCAATTCCTTGCGGAGGGGAACGTTGCGGACCCGCTCGACGAGATCAAGCAGCGTAGCACGCTCGTTGTAGATCGGGATGACTACCGAGAGCCGTGTCTCGGGCGGAATGACGTAAAAGCCGAGTTGCTGGCAAGCGGCTTCTCCGATCTGGCTGCGGATCGACTCGTACCAAGCTGCGGTGAACGGCGGGTTTGCATCGAGCGAAGAGTAGGATCGCGACATGCTTCGGACAGCACTCACTAGCGAACGGCAGGAGCAGATAACGGTGCCGGATGCATTAGCCCGGCTTGACCCCCTCCACGATGAGGTTCTCGCGGACTTCCACCGCCGCGATGTCGCCGATCAGGCTGTCGTGCATCCGTTTCCGCTGTACGTCGACAAAGCCCGCGCGCTCGAAGGCGAGGATGAGCGTGATTTCGTCATACATCCACTTGTGGTAATGTCCAATGGAGCTAAGCAGCAGCCGCCGCGTGCAGATGTCACGAAAGAACATCGTGGTCCACCGCTCATGATCCTCGTTCCACTCCTCCCGTGGCTTGGCGAGAACCGCTTCGTACTGCTGCGTGTATTTCTTCCAAAAGATGTAATTGTCCGGGACGCGGATGCGGAGCACGCCGCCGGGCGCGAGAATACGAAAGCATTCGTGCAAGAATTGCTGCCCCACGTCTTTCGTAAAATGTTCGAGAATCTCGCCACAGTAAATCGCGTCGACCGAGTTGTCGGCAAAGCGCATCGGCCGGCTCACATCCTGAATAACCGTACTGCGGTTGAACTCGGTGGGCGGCAGAATGCGCATCGCGACGAGCAGATTATCAAGCCAATTTGCACGACTGGCGAGCTTGGCCCGCATGGATGAATCAATATTCACCCAACCTTCCGGCTGAATCGGACCGCAGCCGATATTCAGGCGCAGCCCACGTTGTTTCGTCGTGGTGTCGGTAGGGGTTGTCGATGCCATGAGATCTCCAAGACGATTTTGAAGCGGCACAGTCCGCGATCATTACGGATGCCGGAATAGTTGGGTGATCGCCGTCAGCCGTCGTGCGTGGGTGGGGGAGCCGACGTTGCAGTCTGCAAAGCCGGCTCGTTACGGTAACGAATGACTTTGGCCGGAACTCCCACGGCGACGGCGTAGTCGGGAATGGCCTTTGTGACCACGGCCCCGGAGCCGATGACGCAGTGCTTGCCTACGTCGGCTTGCACGACTGCCCGGTCGCCGATCCAGCTATCGCGTCCGATCGTGACGCGCGGCCACTGGCCGGGCTGCTCACGGATGGGCAGGTCGAGCCGCTCGGTGCCGTGCTGTCGGTTGCCGTTGATGATGGAAACTTGGGACCCCAGCAGTACGTCGTCTTCCAGAGTCACGTCACCCAGCACGCAATAGTTACCGACGTAAACCGAGCGTCCAAGCTCGGCGGTCGGGTGGGAAACCACTGTGCCGAAGGAGATGCACGTGCCGGCTTCGCAGCGTGGCAAGACCTGACGGTAAAAAGCGCGCCGCAGATAAACCCCCGGCAGCCCCGGAATAAGACTCATCGCCTGCGACCAGCCGGCGAAGCCTTGTACTGGTCCAAACACTCCCATCCCGAGCCGGCAGCACGCGACCACCGGCAAGACGAGCACGAGCGCCAGGAACTCGACCAGCGTTTTGCAGAGGGGTTTCACTTCGCAGGTGCTTTTGAGTCGGTCTAGCCCGCGACTCGCCGCGTGGAGTTTGTAACGGTGAAGGCTTTGCTCGGATCGGACGCGGCGAAGATCTGTTCCGCCTGCCGCGAAAGGGACTCCCAACTGAACTGTTCTTCGGTCCAGCGCCGTCCGGCCCGGCCCATCTGCTGCCGCAGCTTCGCGTCCTGCAAAAGCTCGCTCACCACGCCCGCGATCGGTCCTGACGTGCGGCAATCCACGAGCCGCCCGGTTGTGGGCACCTGCATCGTCTCGGCGGTCCCGCCTGAGGCGCCCGCCACGACGGGTTTGCCACACGCCTGGGCTTCCAGCAGCACCATCCCAAAGCCTTCGGTGTCGCCCTCCACCTCGCGATTGGGCAGGACGAACAGGTCGCACTGCTGGTAGCACTCGATCATTTCCGCATCCGGCACATCGCCGCGAAACTGCACGCAGTCCGCCACTCCGTGCCGCTCGGCCAGAGTTTCGAGCCGGCTGCGTTCCCCGCCGTCGCCCACGATTGCGTAGAGCACATCGGGCACCACCGCGCGAATCTGCGGCAGGGCTTCGATCAATCGGTCATGCCCTTTGCGGACCTGCAACCGGCCTACCGTTAGCACCACCCGCCGATCCTCCCACCCCAGCTTCGCGCGCACGGCGGGATCGCGTGGCGCGGGCACGAATCGCTGTACATCGACGCCCGGATGCAGAACCTGCACCTTTGCTGGCGGCAGCGCGACCATTTGCTGGACGAGTTGCCGGGTGTTATGGCTGTTGACGATCACGCGCTGCGCGCTCCTGAGAATACGGGCCGTCATCCAACTCAGTTCACGGCTGCTCGCGCTCACATTAAGTTCTTCGCCGTGAACGTAGCAGAGAAACGGCAGGCCGTACCGCTTGTGGATCAGCCAGGCCAGCCAGCCCTCTGGCAACGCCTTTCCGCAGTGGATCTGAGTGACCTCCGCATGCTGAATCAACTTGCACAACTGCCGGTAGGCTTTCCAATAGCTTCGCAGTCCGGTGCGGCTCAACATGCCCCAAGTCGCCAAAGCCAGCGGCACGCGTTCAATGCGCAGATCGTGCGTCGCATCGAACCGCGCCGCATCCGGATGCTGGCCCGCGGCGATGAGCGTGTGCTGCCGTGGAAGCCGGCGGTAAATCTCCCAGAACCAGCGACCGCTCCCGCCGGTCTGGGGCGGAAAAACCTCGCTCACCAGCAGCACACTCATCGGCGCGAGCCGACTGGCATCGCTTGCAGGGCAAGCTGGTACTGTTGGAGCACGCTCGTCGTGTGCGCTTCGAGACTGAAAAGCTCCTCGCAGCGCCGGCGGGCTTGGCTCCCCAGCCGCGCTCGCAAGTCGTCTTCGCGCAAGAGCCGCTCGATGGCCGCCGCCAGCTTGTCGGGCGTGCGTGGCGGCACGAGCAATCCCGTTTCCTCCTCGACGACCATCTCTGGAATGCCGCCCACGTTGCCGCCGATGACCGGCAGAGCATACGACATGGCCTCCAGCGTGGCATTGCCAAGCGGCTCGACGTGCGAAGGAACCACGGCAAGGTCCGTTGCGGTGAGCCACGTCGGCACATTCTTTTGAAAACCCGTGAAGCGGACTGGCGCGCATAGCTCTGCGGCGAGCGATTTCATTTCGCCCAAGTATTTGCCTTTGCATTCCAGATCGTCGCCGATGATGATGAGTTCGGCGCGATCGTGCCACGCCGGCAGTTGTGCCCAGGCGCGCAGCAGGTCGGCAACTCCCTTGCGCTCGACGATCTGGCCGGCGAAAGTGACGATGCGCTTCTCGCTTGGCAGGCCAAGCTCTTTCCGCGCGGCGCGCCTAACGTCGGCAGTCGGCAAGGGGGGAATCGGCAGCCCGTCATAAACCACATCGCGCGGGCTGTTGCGAACTTGCTCCGACTCGCGGCAGACATCCTGCATTAGCGCCTGAGACACGAACAGGTGCCGTTCACAGCCAAACTTGTTCATCCAGTCGACGGCCGCTTTGCCAAACGGGTAGCGATGGTGGCTCAGTCGTGGGATCCCCAACCCACGCGCGGCATCGGAGACGAACTGGTGGGTCGGCAGATCATTGCTGTGGACCAAATCCACCTGCTCTTGGCGAAGAACCGCCGAGAGATTCCGCCGCGCGCGCACGTAGCGCAGCCAGTGCCACTTGTCGGTCAGGTACATCTGCGCATGAATGCAGCGCAGCCCCGCGTGCTGTAGACGGGCGAGCACTTCATTGTCCTCGCCCACAATCACCACCACGTCGTGCCCGGCCTGTTCCAGACCCAGCGCCAGCCGTTCGGCCGCGACCTCCGCGCCGCCGATAAAGGGAGCCCAGGTGGCCAGAGCGATTTTGAGCCGCTCGTTGGCTTCCCGCGGACGGCCGGTTTGTGCGGTGAGGGTGCTCATGGCGACGCGAGAGGAACGTTGGACGAAGCTGGCTGCGAGCCGGCTAACAACTGCTGGTAAAGCTGTAAGATTTGGCCGAGACTTTGCGAGGGATTAAAGTGCTGCTCAACGCGGCGCCGCGCCTGTTCGCCGAGTTGTTGGCGACGTTCTGGATTTTGGACCAGGGCACGCACTTCGCCGATCAGGGCTGGCAAATCTCCCGTCTCGACGACGCAGCCGGCCTCTCCCACCACTTCGTGGACCGAGCCGCCACGGTAGGCGGCGACCGGCACGCGGCAGGCCATCGCCTCGCAGACGCTATTGCCGAACGTCTCGTATTGGCTTGTGCTGATGAAGATGTCGCAGGCGTGGTAAAAAGGCTCGACCGGATCGACGCGCTGGAGCCAGCGAAGCCGGTCCCCGAGTCCCGTTTCTTTCATCTGGGCCAGTATCTGGTCGCGGTACCACTGCTCGCCCGGCCGCACCGGCCCCGCGATAAGGCCGACGACGCGTGGGTCTTCCTTGGCAAGCGATTCGACCACGCGGACAAAATCTTCAAGGCGCTTCACGGGCCGCAAGGCGCTGGCGGTGCCGAGTACGATGTTTTCCGGTTGAAGGCCCCACTTGGACCGAAACCGCTCGCGGTCTGCCGCCAGGCGGCCAAACGTTTCCAGATTCACCCCTAGCCGCACCAGATGTTGGCGCTGCTTGGGTACGATGCCGGCCACGGCTTCGGCACAGTCGTCGCGCTGTTGCTGCGAGGTCCACAGCAGCGCGTCGGGGCAGCGGCTCGGCGCGCCCCACGCCCAGCGGGCGAAGCCGCGCTCGACGGCAAACCGCACATGGCACACCAGCGGCAGCCGAAGCATGCGGCGCAGGACCAACGCAAAGGGGTAAACGTCGTGCTCGTTGCAATGCACCACCTGCACGCCTCGCGCGCGTGCCCAGCGAGCGAGCCGCCACGCATGCCACAGGCTCCGCGCCGGCCGCCAGCGGTCGGGCCAGGGCATCGGTGTGACCCGATGCGGCACGTCCTGTTGCTCTAGCCAAGCGGCGAACGGCCCCGGCTGCTGCACGGCCACGTGCCCAAGCAGCCCATGCTCGCGTCCCATCAGCAGCCAATTCTGCAAGATGCGCGAGGTGCTGCCCAGGTTGGCGTTGTTCGTGAGAAAGAGGACGCGCGTTTCCACGGGAAAAGGATTAACGTTTCGCTTCGCGTGTGGAGACTGTCAGCTACTGGCCGACCTTTTGGGTGAACCACTTGCCCATCCGGTGCTGCTCGACCCGTTCCGGCTTGTCGGCAAAAAACTCGTCGACGGCTTCCTTGGCGCCGGGAAACTCCTTCGCGCCATACTCGTCGAACATAATCACGCCCCCCGGGACGACCTTGTCGTACAGGTGTTCCAACGCCACCTTGTAGGAGGTGTACAGGTCGCAGTCGAGATGCAGCAGCGCGATCCGACCGTCATACGAAGGGAGCGTCGCCTCAAAAAAGCCCTTCCGTAGCCGCACCCAGTCACGAATCACCTCTTCGCTCACGCGCCCGTCGCGGAGCACCTTGAGCACGATTTCCGGTGGGCTGGCGTAGTAGCCTTGATAGGCATGGGTGCTGCCGTCCTCAGCCGTCGGCGCGGGAAAACCCTCAAACGAGTCGAAACCATACACGTTCCGCTCGATACCCTCGATCTCGCTGAGCAGCAGGAACAAAAGCAGGCCGTGACCAATCGAGACGCCGCACTCGACGATATCGCCCTCGACGCGGCTGGCTCGCTGCACCATGTCGTGAAAGTAAAGGAACCGACGCAAGCTTTGCTTGTAGACCTTCGGCAAAAACGGCGAGCGCTCGTGGTTGGCGGGAATACTTTCCGCCAGCCGATCCCGCCATTCGACCTGAAAGCCGGCCGTCTGAAAGACGTTCTTGATGAGGGACTTGATCATAGATTCTCCAAAATATTCCGCCGCACTCGCCGCTATTCGTCGAAGTCATAGCCGAGTTGCGTAACCAAGGGGCGAATTGTCGGCAGCACGCGTTCGATCGCTTCGCCATGCAGGATTTTCCACTTGTCTTGGCGCGGTGCCGAGATGGTGGTGCGGCTCAGCGGGGGCCGAGCCAGGTGGTCGTCGATCTTGCTACTCCATGCCAGCTGGCAAAAGCTCGCCAGCTTTCGCATTGTCTCGACCGGCTTTTGCACCAGATCTTCGTAACGAATTACTTGCTGCCGGTGGGCAGGCACCGCGGCCAAGCCCGAGCGTGCGAAGCCGATGTGTTGGCTCCAGCTCCAGGCGCACACTTCTTCAAGCGGACGATCCAACTGCTGCGACCAGCCCGGCGGAGCTGGATAGGACCAGTGCGACAGCCGGCCGTTGCTGCGATCGACGATCGGTTGAAGCTGCGGCTTGACAAACTTCACCGGATCTTGCCAACCCTCCATCATCGAGCTGATCGTCGCGCGAGCGTCGCGCAGCAGCAGGACGTATCGCGCCTCGGGAAACAGCTTGTGCAAGAGTTCGAGGTGAAAGCAGTTGGCGATCGTTTTGTCGACGTAGCGGATGCTGCGCAGGCCCAACTTCGCCGCAAGCTCAATCTCCTTCCCGCGCTGCTCTCTGCCCCAACGCGCGAAGCGATAGAACTCGCGGCGCAGCTTGCGCGCCACCTGCGACGAGTACTCCTCAGCAGTGATGAGATCGGACGGCTCGTGCAGACGGTCGTAGGGAAAGTAGTTCCACCAGACCCCATCCATCTCGGCCTCCCAGCCCCAGGTTTCGTCGAACTGGCAGAGCAGGTCATAGAGGAACGACGAGCCGGAACGCGGCGCGGCCAAGATCAGGATGGGCCGATCGAACCGCTGGTAGTCGCGGAGCGTGTCGAGACTTTCGCCGAGTTGTTTTACGGAAAGCATTTGTTTCGAGCGGCCCGCTAGGCGGCCTTCTCTGCCGGAAGGGCACCGAGCCGCAGCCGAAACCGCGCTTGCGCAAGCAAGTACGTCTTCCACTTCGACCAATCCCACGGCCACAAACTCAGGCCGCGACGGAACATCCGCAGCGCTTCACCGCGCCGGCCGCCCTGCCAGAGCAGCGCGTAGCCGAGCGTCCAAAAATACTCGCGGCTCAGCCGGGCACGCAGGGCCAACTGTTCTTCTCGGTTAAGACGCACTTCCGTGGCTAACGCTTCATAGCCCTCGATCATTTTGCGGATCAGCACAACGCGCTTGTCGAGCGAACTGCCAGTCGCCGAGCCGGACGAATTGGACGCGTGTACGCGGTAGATCAGATGGACGTTGTCGAAGTAGCCGAGCTTATAGCCTGCGGCGAGATAGCGAATGGCGAAAAGCTGGTCTTCGGCTTCGTTCCGCTGGTCGGCCTCGAAGCGGGTGCCGTCGCGGAAGACCGAGCTGCGCAGCACCGACTTTTGCAGCCCGCAGTAGAGGCCGCTGGTAATCTGACAGCGGATCGCGCCGGCATCTTCGATAATCGTGAGCTTGCCCGACTGCCGGCTCTTGAGCTGAAGAAACGGGCGTGGCTTCCCACCTACGTAAAACGTACTGTCGGACAGCACCTTACCCGTGGCGAAGTCGACGATTTGCCCGGCCCCATAGACCCAGGCCACTTCGGGATTGGCGTCCAGCGCCTCGACGCTATCAGCCAAATGGTGCGGCAGCCAATGGTCGTCGCTGTCGTAAAACGCGACATACTCGCCGCGCACATGCTCCAGGCCGGTATTGCGCGCTCCGTAAGCCCCGCGATTGGGCTGGTGGATGTACTGCACCCGCTGCGGGACGCCTGCCGCCAGCATCTCGACCACTTCGCGCGTGGTGTCGGTGCTGCCGTCGTCGATAACCAACAATTCCCAATCGGAGAACGTCTGATTGCGGATCGACTGGAATGCCTGGTCCAGAAAGCTCGCCCGGTTGTAGGTAGGCAGAACGATGCTCAGCTTGGCCGGAGCCGACGCTTTGCTGGAGTCATTCGATGGGGTTGTCGAGATGGCCACGCGGTCTTACGAGGAAAGGAGATTTGAGTGTCGAATCCAAGCGGCGGTCAGTTCCATGCTCCGCTCGCGCGACACGGCTGGCTCGTAGCCGAGTACGCGGCGGGCTTTGGCGACGCTAAGCTGCGCCGGCAGCGGCCGCACGCGGAGCGGGGGCGGCGCGATCGGTTGCGGCCGCACGTAAATTTCCGGCTCACCGAGCTTCATCTTGCGTCGCAACCAGTTTTTGAGTCGCGGCGACCGTTCGAGCAGGTAACGCGGCAGCCGGCCAAGCGGGTCGGTGTTCAGCCCCCGGCGCAGTAGCTCGCGCATCTCGGGCGAAGCCATGACTGTGCGCGTTCCCTGATACCACGACTGGAGCACGCCGGCTTTGGCGGCGGAGGTCGCAAGGGGAGCGTCGTCGTCCACGATCGGCAGTTCCAGTCCCAGCGCGTCGGTAAGCTGCCGATAAAACTCGCCGCACGTCAGCTCATCCCCTTGGCTGACGGCGAAGATCTCGCCCTTGACCTGCTCCTCGGGGGCTTCAAGTGCGCGGGCGATGAGGTCCACCACGTTGTCGATGTAGACCGTGTTCGAGGGCAACTCCGCCGCACTGCGGGGCAGGACCAACTGGCCGGCCAGGAGCCGCTTGATCGGCCCGACGTTGATGAGCGGCGCGTGCGGCCCGTAGACCGTCGAGAGGCGGAGCGTGACGGCCGGGAGGCCCTGCTCGACCGCTCGCGCGACGGCCTGTTCGGCAGCGGCTTTGCTCTCGCCGTAGTCGTCGCCCTGCGCTGGACGCACCGGCGTGGCTTCATCGAGCGTGCCGGTCACGTCCGAGCCGTAGACCGACATCGTGCTAAGGTGAACGAATCGCTGGACGCCGGCGGCCAGCGCCGCGGCTGCTAATTTTTCGGTGCCGCCGACGGTGATTTTGAAGATTTCATCGCGCTGGCCATAGGCGGTGCCGATGCCGCAATGCACGACGGCATCGCACCCTGCGACGATTCGCCGGCAGTCTTCTTCGTTTTGCAGGTCGCCCATCACCATCTCGACCGGCAACCGCGCCAGCCGCGCCGCGTTGGCCGGGCTATGCACCAGCGCGCGGACCTGCCAGCCCTGGCCCAACTGCAACAATTCCGCCGTGCGGCAGCCGATAAAGCCGGTCGCGCCCGTGATCAGCACCCGCCGCGCGGCGCCGTCGCTTGCTGGAGTTGCGACGCCCGATGCCTGGGAGGCGTTCTCAAGGGCCGTCGGCGGCAGCCCCTGTTCGACCCACGGTTCGGGAAAACGCTTGGCTTGCTGGTAACATTGCTCGATCAATTTGACCACCGGTAGCGCCGAGCGGCCTGAGAGCTGCGGGGTACGCCCGTGGCGGATGGCGTCGATCCAGTCGTCGATTTCGACGCGGAATGGTTCATACCACGGCGTTTCCGGTTCGTCCGCCCAGCGGGTCTCAAGCCGGTAGGGACGCAGCCGCTCGTCGATGGCATCGCGGAG
>CAYZVT010000095.1:0-13275 GCA_964481585.1 uncultured Pirellulales bacterium | reverse complement strand
CTTGGCGTCGATCATTTCTTCGCCTTCCGAGATGAGTCCCTTCATCGCTGCGCAGGTCTCGCGTTCCGGCGTCCGGTCAATTTCCTTAAAGACGCGTTCCAGCCGATCAATCTGGCCTTCCGTTTCCCGCAGGTGTTGGTTGAACGCCGACTTAAGTTGCGGCGAATCGGCTGCATCGGCCATTTTCGGCAGCGCGTTGACGAGGCGTTTTTCCGCGTCGTAGATATCCTCCAGCTGCTCGACAAATAGATCGTGCAGCGAGTTGAACTCTTTGCTCATGAACATTCCCATTGTCTTCTCCTTTCGTCTGCTCGGCCCATGCCACGGAGGGCCAAGCTCTTGTTCCTCCGCCTTCCGCCTGGCGCTGGCTCCGTGGCCGCAGGGACGCCGAGGCGAGTTTCATTTCGTCCGATTCTGTCGAGATCAAATCGCAAACTGCGTGCCGATTCTAGCCAATCGGCTCGTTACAGATCCTCTCCCGGCTTACCGTGCTAAACACGGTCAGATGCCGTTTCTCAAGGTTCTTTTTGGGGCGTGCTTGCTGGGCCATTTGGGGCGCGCCCGTTTGCTGGCCTGGCGAGCGAGCAGCATCCGTGACCATCTGGCCTGCCGCCGGGTCAAAGTGGCGATCAGGAATCGGCTGAGCTGCTCGCTGGCAAGGGAGCGCTTAGCCTGCCGGGACGGCCTCAGGGTTGATCCGCTCCGCGACCTGGGTGAGCTTTTCGTCGGTCCGCTTTTCTTCTTCGAGTGTCTCCTCGAGCAGCGAAGCGAGCTTCTCCAGGCCGAGCGTATTGGCCCAGGTGCGGGCGGTGCCGTAGGCGGCAATTTCGAAATGCTCGACCTTCTGCGCCGCCGCGATCAGCATGGCGTCCTTCAATTCGGGTTCGAGGTCGCTCTTGAGGATTTCCTCGCCGGCCTCAATCAGCCCGTTCATGGCCTCGTTCTTCTCGCCGCGCGGCTTCTTGTCGAGCTGAGCGAAGGCCTGTTCGAGCCGTTCGACCTGTCGCTCGGTTTCTTTTTGATGCGCTTCGATCGCCTGCTTTAGCTCCGGATTGGCGGCGCGCTTGGCCATCTTTTGCAGCGCACGGGTGAGCTGCTTTTCGGCCGAATAGAGTTCTCGAAGTTCCTTATAAAGCCCGTCCTGCAAAGTCTTGGTAGCCATGAGTTCCGCACTCCTTTTAGAAGCCTTTGGATGAAGAAAAGAGACAGCGGCATCGGCCCGGCTCCACCGTCGCCGTGGAGCGGAAGAAGCTGCTGAACAACCGTGTCAAGAACGGAAGTAATCGCAAACGCTGTGCCCGGCGACCGTCGGAACAAGAGCGGGCGTCAAGACGCGGCATCGCGTTTGCTTCCTGATCGATTCAAGCCCCGCCTTGAATGACAAAAGGAGTCCCGCCATGGCACGTGTTGGCAGCAAGTTTTTGTTCTGGTCCGCCGCCGGCCTGGCCGCCCTCGCGGCGACACGGTCTTGGGCGCGGCGGAGCCGTGCTCTCGACTTTCGCGGCAAGAGCGTTCTCATTACCGGCGGCTCGCGTGGGCTGGGGCTTGTGCTCGCCCGTCAGCTCGCCGAAGAAGGCGCCCGCGTAGCAATCTGTGCCCGCGATCAGGAGGAACTTGATCGAGCGGCGCAGCAATTGGACGCCCCGCAGACCGAACTGCTCGCGCTCCAGTGCGATGTGACCGACCGGGAGCAAGTGGAGCAAATGGTGCGGCAGATCGAGCACCAGTGGGGCACTTTTGACGTGCTGATTAATAACGCCGGCACGATTCGCGTCGGTCCAGCCGAAACGATGACCCTCGACGATTACGAGCAGGCGATGCAGATCCACTTTTGGGGACCGCTGTACACGACGCTCGCCGTGCTGCCGGGCATGCGCCGACGGGGCAGCGGCCGGATCGTCAACATCGCCTCCATCGGGGGCAAGATGAGTACCCCTCATCTGCTCCCCTATTGCGCCAGCAAGTTTGCCCTGGTCGGCCTTTCCGAAGGAATGCGGGCGGAACTGGCCCAGGAAGGCATTTACGTCACCACCGTCTGCCCAGGCGGGATGCGAACCGGCAGCCCGTACAACGCCGAGTTCAAAGGCCAGCACCGCGCGGAGTACACCTGGTTCAGTATTTTCGACTCGATCCCGGGCCTTTCGATCGACGCCCGCCGGGCCGCCGCGCAGATCATCAAGGCTTGCCGCTACGGCGACGCCGAAGTGGTGCTATCACTTCCCGCTCAGATCGCCACGCTCGTTCACGGCGTCATGCCCGGCGTAACGGCAGACGTGCTAGCACTGGTGAACCGCGCCCTACCAGCTAGCAACGGTTCGCAGAAGGCGTTCAAAGGGCACGAAAGCCACTCCCGCTGGTCCCCCTCCTTCCTCACCCGCACCACCGAAGAAGCCGCCCGCCGCAACAATGAGATATGAGGGGGCAGAGGACGGGGGGCTATAGGCTGCGGGCTGCAAGCTACTGTAGCTCGTAGCCTGTCATTCCCGCGCAAGCGGGAATCTAGACCGTGAATGTTCGCCCCTGGATTCCCGCCTGCGCGGGAATGACGCTTCCGCCAAACCTTCAAAGCGGTGGCTCGTAGCCTGTAGCTCTCCGCCAGGCCGGCTTTCCGCTTTCCGCTTTTCTTTTTCCGCCCTCCGCCTTCACCCCTCTCCCATCTCCACGACCACCTCATGCCTCCGCCCGTCCGCTCGGAGCGGAACCTTGCCGTTCTTGATCGGCTGGCCATCGAGGCAGACTTGGCGGACGCCGCGCTGAGCGTGATGCGGATTGCGCACCGTGACGTGGTACTCGGTCGCTTCGTCGGGGCGGTAGGTGAGCTCGAACTGCGGCCAATCGGCGGGAATGCAGGGATCGAACCGTAGGTGGTCGCCGCGCTGTTGCAAGCCGAGCAGCGATTCGATCGCCATGCGATACATCCAGGCGGCGCTGCCGGTGTACCAAGTCCAGCCCCCGCGTCCGGTGTGCGGCGGGACGGCGTATACGTCGGCTGCCACGACGTACGGCTCGACCTTATAGGTGTCGATCGCGCCGGTGCCCAAGCTGTGCCGGACCGGATTGACCAGGTCGAAAAGCGCGAACGCCTGGTTGCCTTCGCCTTGCAGGGCGAGCGCCTGAATGAGCCAAAAGGCGGCGTGGGTGTACTGACCGCCGTTCTCACGGATGCCCGGCAGATAGCCTTTGATGTAGCCGGGATCGAGTTGCGAATCGTCGAACGGCGGGTCGAACAACTGGATCAGCCCCTCCTCACGCCGCACGAGCCGCGCCAGCGCGGCGGCAATGGCCATTCGCGCCCGCTCGGGATCGGAGCCGGCCAGCACCGCCCAGGACTGCGGCAGCGAGTCGATCTGACATTCTTCGTTCTGTGCCGAGCCGAGCGGCGTGCCGTCGTCGAAGTAGGCGCGGCGATACCACTGCCCATCCCAAGCGTGCGCGGCGAGATTTTGGTCCAGCTGCGCGGCGTGGGCGCGGTACTGCTCGGCAAGTTCCGCGTCGCCGCGCGCTTCGACCGTCGGCAGGAAGCGGCGCAAGATCGTCAGCAAAAACCAGCCGACCCAGACGCTCTCGCCTTGGCCGAGCGTGCCGATCTTGTTCATGCCGTCGTTCCAGTCGCCACAGCCAATCAGCGGTAGCCCATGCGGCCCGAACCGCAGTCCGTGGTTCACCGCCCGCAGGCAATGCTCGTAGAGCGAAGCCGCCTCGTCGGCGACTTCGGGATGCTCGTAGCGCTCCTCCTCGTGCGGCTCAAGCAGCGGCGAGCGCAGGAAGGAAACTTGTTCATCGAGAATCGCACGATCGCCGGTCGTTTCCAGATAATGACACGTCACGAAGACGAGCCACAGGTAATCGTCGGAAAACTTGGTGCGAATGCCCCGGCCGGTGGGCGGGTGCCACCAGTGCTGCACGTCGCCTTCTAAAAACTGCCGGCTCGCCGCGCGAAGGATTTGGGCGCGCGTCAGATCGGGGCGGCAGTAGACGAGCGCCATGACATCTTGAAGCTGATCCCGAAAACCAAAGGCTCCGCCCGACTGGTAAAACGCCGAGCGTCCCCAGACGCGGCAAGAGAGCGACTGATACACGAGCCAGTGGTTGACGATCGCGTCGAGCGCCTCGCTCGGCGTCTTGACTTGAATCACGCCGAGCGTCGTCTGCCAATAGGAGCACGTCTGCTCGATCGCCGCCTGGGCCTGGCGCGGGTCGCCGTAGCGCTGGAGCAGCGCGGCGGCTTCTTGTTCATTGGCGCCTTGCCCGAGGAGAAAGACAATCTGGGTCTGCTCCCCCGGGGCCAACGGCACGCGCGTTTGCACGGCTCCGCAGGGATCGAGTCCCGCGCCCGTGCGGCCCGATAGCTCTTGCCGCTGCAGCGCCGCGGGAGCGCGCCAACTGCCGTTGCGGCCAAAGAACTCGCCGCGATCGCCGGTCACGGTCTGCTCCCGCCCCGGCGCGTGGAGGAACACGACTTGAGTGGCGTATTCCGGATGATAGGTGTTCGTCGCCAGCAGCGCTCCGGTCGTGGGATCGATGCGCGTCGCGACGAACTGCTGCGTCTGTTCGCGGGCCACGCCGAGCACCCATTCGGCGCAGTAGGTGACTGTAAGCTGCCGCTTTCGCGCGCCGCGGTTGTGCAAGCGGAGCACGATGAATTTTACGGGGTCCTGCGGCGCGATTGAAAGCAATAACTCGTGCTCCAGCTCGCCTGCCTGATGCTGGAAGCGACTGTAGCCCGCACCGTGGGCAATGCGATAAGTGCCGTCGCCCCCGCATGGCCCTGGCGTCGCGGACCAAAACTCGCCCGTCTGATCGTCGCGCAAATAAACCGCTTCGCTCGGCGGATTGCTGACCGGATCGTTTGACCAACTGGTGAGCTTGTTTTCGCGGCTATTGCGAGCCCAGCTAAAGCCGCTCCCCGATTCGGTAACCAGAAAGCCGAACTGCTCGTTCGCAATCACGTTCGACCACGGCGCGGGCGTCGTCTGATTGTCGGCAAGTTCAATGAGGTACTCACGACCATCGCTGCTAAACCCGCCGTAGCGGTTCGCCAAACGGAGTTTGTGGGAGGGTGTCTCTGCTTGTTGAGAAACGTTTTTCACCCGAGCCGCGCCGTTGGAGCGCTCGACCTTTCCGGCGGCGCGGGCGCGAACGGGCAAAAGATCCGGCAAGGGCAGGACTTTGGGCGGGTGTTCGATTTGCCGCGTGAGCGAGCCACGTTCGCCGTGGAGCGATACGGTCGCCGCCGCTTCCAGCAGTGCCACATCCTCATCGGCAACATGCGTCCGCCGCAACAAAAACACCCCCTCGCGCCGCTGTCCGTCGCGGGCCGTTTCGCGCACGATTTTTTCAAGCTGCTCCTGCATCGCGTCGAGATAGCTGCCCGGATGCTCGTTCAGAATAACCACGTCGCTGCGCAGGCCGCTGGTGTGCCAATACTGGTGAGCAAGCAGCACCTCGCGGACGAGCATCTCGTGTTCCGGCTGCGCGACGCGCACGAGCACGAGCGGATGGTCGCCCGAGATGCCGTACCGCCACAGGCCGCTTTGCCCCTGCCGATTGCTCGCCAAGATTGTTGACGGCGCGCGCCGGCTGCCGTGGGGGTAAAAGAGCCCGGCGGCAAGACGCTGGTAGAGATGTGCGTTGGCCGTGGAAAGGTGCAGATGCCGTAGCTCGACTTGGCTTTGAGCCCAGGCCAGTTCAAAGGTGCGGTGGACGACGCGCGGGTCGTGGTACTGATCGGCCAGATTGACCGCCGCATCGCGATCCTCGGCGACGGCGGTGATAAAGGCTACCGTCGCCGATTCCGACGCCGGAACACGCACCCGCGCGCGCAGACTGAAAACGGGATCGAGCACCGCCCCGGTCGTGCCCGTCAAACGCGCGCCCGCGTCGAGTGCGGCCGGATTGGCGGGCGTGCGGCCGCGCCCGAGGAACTGTTGCCGATCGCTTTCCCACTCCACCTCACCCACGCGCGTGCCGCCGGCGGCCATCCCGTGGACGGCATAGAGCGGCTGCTGGCTGGCGTCGCGCGGGCGGCGCAGGGCGATCAGCGCTTGACGCTCCGGCAAGTATTCCGTCTGCACAAAGAGCTTATGAAACGCCGGATGCGCCAGATCGGCGGCGGCCGAAGCGAGCACGATCTCCGCATAGCTGGTTAGCTCCACCTCGACCGCCCGGCCGCTGTGATTGGTGATTGTCACTTGCCGGATTTCGGCGTTCCGCTCGGGCGAGACGGTAATTTCCAGGTGCGTTTCCAAATCGCCGTCGCGGCGGCGAAACTCGGCCTTGTCGATTGAATACACCACTTCGTACGAGTCGGGCGGCGTGCAGGTCGGCTGATACGCCGCCGACCAGACCGCGCCCTTTCTCACGTCGCGCACATAGATGAACGAGCCCCAGTTGTCGCGCGTGGGGTCGGACCGCCAGCGCGTCACGTCCAGGTGCCGGCAGCGGCTGAACCCGCCGCCGGCGTTCGTGACCATCACCGAATAGGCGCCGTTGGAAATCAAATGCGTGAGCGGAGTGAGCGTTTCGGGGCTGCTGATACGGCGGCTCAGCGGACCGACCATCTCGCGCACCACATGCACGGCGGAGACTTCATCGGCGTGGGGTTGGATTTCCGTCCCCGCCGCCGGCACGCGCTCTTGCAGCAGCAGTTCCGTCGCCTTGGCAAGCGGATGCGCATGGAAGCGGCGCTGCATCGCGCCATCGAACAAACAGTTGACCAGCGCGAGCAGGCTCATGCCGTGATGGTGGGCCATATAGCAGCGCACCAGCACGCTCCGCTTGCCGGGCGGCACGCGGTCGGGCGTGTAGTCGATGGCATCGTAGTAACCCCAGGCCGCGTCGGCGCCTTCCTCCGAGAGCAGCCGGAAGTTCTCCAGCGCCGCCGGCGCATCAAGCATCGCCGCCAGTGCGGTCGAGTAGGGCGAGATCACCAGATCCTTCGCCAGCCCACGCTTCAGCGCCAGCCCCGGCACGCCGAACGATTGGTAGTGATAATCGGCGCTGGCGTTCAGCGCTCCAAAGGCGGATTCCGAAACGCCCCAAGGGATGTTGTGCTGCCGGCCGAACTCGATCTGTCGACGAAGCGCCGCGCAGCAGGTCTGTTCCAGCAGCGAGCCTTCGTACAGATGCGTGATCAAGGCCGGCATCAAATATTCGAACATCGTCCCGCCCCAAGAGAGCAGGGCGCGGGTTTCGGCCGTGTGGGTCAACGTGCGGCCGAGTTGGAACCAGTGCTTCGCGTCCGTGTCCCCCTTGGCGACCGCCAAAAAGCTCGCCAGCCGGGCTTCGGAAGCGAGCATGTCATAGTGCGAGCGATCGAGCCGGCCTTCTTCGAGATTGAAGCCGATCGAGAACAGCCGGCGCTGCGGGTTGTAGAGAAAGCGAAAATCCATCTCCATCGCCAGCGACTCCAGCCGCGCGCTGAGCCGCCCGAAGCGCGTCTGCAGCTGCACGGCTTGCGCGGCGCCTTGTTCGAGCACCTGCCGTAGCGCTTGCACCCAGCGCTGCGCTTCCTCGCGCTGGGACTGGCTTAAGTCCGACTCGGCGATTTGCGCATGCAGCGCCGCAAGCGGCGTCTGCGCGACGGCGGCTTGCTCGACGAGCGCCCGCAGCGTGAATTGCCCGCGGAGCGTTTCCCACGCGGTCTGCCAAGCGGCTTGCAGCGCGGGGGCCGCGGCGGCCCACTTCAGTTGCGGCGTGCGTCCCGCCGCGAGCGGTTCGTCGGGCAGTAGGCCCTGCCGCGCCACCTCGGGCCACGGGACGAGCCGCTGAACATCCTCGGCCACGCCCCGCAGATGGGCGAGGAGCAAACGCGCTTTTGGCGCCAGCTCGTCGGTTTTGACCTGCCGGCTCGACTCGATCGCCTCCACGGCCTGCTCGAGTTCCGCAGCATCCTGCACAAACCCGCGACCGCGCCGATCCCAGGCGAGTGCGTCTCCCGCATTCGCCTCAAGCCGGCCGCGTATCTGCCGCAGGAGAGTTTCAAGTTGATCGAGCGCGGGACTGACAAATCGCGCGCCGGGCGGATGCAGACGCGACAGCGCCGCTTCGACCATCGCCACGCTGTCGCTCAGCCCCGCGCGCTCGCGATCGGTAAAGAGCAGTTGCGCAGGAAGTTCTTCGAGTCCCTGAACCAGCGTGAGAAAGCAGGCCGCCAGATTTCCGCTATCGACGGTCGAGATGTAGCGGGGAAAGAGCGGGGCGAGCGAGAGCGTATCGTACCAATTATAAAAATGCCCCCGGTGACGCGGGAGCTTTTCGAGCGCGGCGAGATTGCGCTCCAGCCGCGCGGCGAAGTCGTGCAGCCCCAGGTAGCCCAGGTCGCGCGCGGCCAGCGCCGACGTCAAGTAAAGCCCTTCGTTCGTCGGCGAAAGGCGGTGCGCGACTTTGCCTTCCGGGTATTCCTGGTAATTGTCCGGCGGCAGATCGTGATCGTCGGCCGTGACGAACTGTTCAAAGTACGCCCACGTCTTGCGGCCGATGCCGCGCAAATACTGCCGATCGCCCGCGCTCAGCGGACGCTCGCGCGGGCCGCGCGGCGCGCTGATCCACCAGGCCACCAGCGGCGAAATGAGCCACGCCACCAACAGCGGCGCGGCGGCGGGCAGAGCGCGCAGCGGCAGCAGCCCCAGCACGACGAGCGACAGCGCCGGGGCAAGCCACATCGTCGCAAATGAATCTCGCGGCGACGGTTGCAAGCGGCTCTCGACGGCGGCCGCCGTCTCCCATTCGAGCAGATGCCGCCGCGAGACGAACATCCGCCACAGCGTCCGCGCGATCGCATCGCCCATCAGATGGCCCTTGTAGGGCAAGAACACGATCGCCAAGAGCGGCTGCGCCAGGCGATGGCGCAGGTCGTCACCCAAGTCGCGCAGGTACTGCTCCCACGTCGCTAGCCGAGGCCAGCGATGTAGCACCGCCCCAATCCGCAGCAACAGCGGCAGCGCCAACACGACCAGCCCCGCGACCGTCCAAGTCCAAGCCGCGCCGGGCAGAACGAGCCAACCGAGAACCAGCAGCAGCGTCAAACTCGGCGGCACGAGGCTCCGCCGCAGGTTGTCCAAAATCTTCCACCGCGAAAGCAGCGAGAGCGGATTGCGCCGCCGCCCCTGGTGCGTCGGCACGCCGCGCCCCAGCCAGGGCAGTAGTTGCCAGTCCCCCCGCACCCAGCGATGCTGCCGCCGCGCGTCGGCCTCATAGCGCGCGGGAAAGCCGTCGATCAGTTCGATGTCCGTCACCAGTCCCACGCGGGCGTGGCAGCCTTCGATCAGATCATGGCTGAGGATGTGGTTTTCGGGAAAGGTGCGGGAGATCGTCTCCTCAAACGCATCCACATCGTAGATGCCCTTGCCCGTAAAACTCCCCTCTTGAAACAGGTCTTGATACACATCGGAAACGGCGGCGGCGTAGGGGTCGATGCCCGGATTGCTGGCGTAGATCCAAGAAAAGAGCGAGCGGTTGGCGCTCGCCAGATTAAAGCCGATCCGCGGCTGCAAAATCGAATAGCCTTCGCGGACGCACTGGCCCCGCCGGTCGATGCGCGGGCGGTTGAGCGGATGGGCGAGCGCCCCCACGAGCCGCCGCGCCGCGCCGTGCGGGATCTGCGTATCGGCATCGACCGTGATGACGAACTTCGTGCGCCGCAACTCGTCCAGATTGCCTTCGCAGACGGTGTAGCTGGTATCGGTCGCGCCGCGCAGCAGGCGGTTGAACTCCAGCAGCTTGCCGCGTTTGCGTTCCCAGCCCATCCAGCGCTGTTCGCTCTCGTTCCAACGCCGCTCGCGATGCAGAAAGTAGAACATCGGGCCGCGTTGCAGCGTGGCGTAGCGCGCGTTCAGCTCATCCACGCCGGCGCGCATCAGTTCGAGCAATGGCTCGTCATGCGGCTCAAGGGCCTGCGGTGCATCGGCAAAGTCGGTGAGCAGTGCAAAGTAGAATCCCGGCTGCGGGTTCGCCAGATAGTGCATCTCGATCCGTTCGAGCAGCGCCTGGCCGTCACTTTCGCTTTGCAAAAGCGCCGGGATCACGACCACGGTTTGGTATTCGGCCGGGATGCGGTCGAGCAGTTCCAGCTTCGGCAACAGCCGTGGCCGGGCGAGCGATGTGACCAGATAGTTCACCAGCCCCACCGCGACTTCGCTAGCCGGCAAGAGTACCAGCAGACCGACCAAGGCGGCGGCCCAGGCTTCCGCGCCCGCAGAGAGCGCGTACCAGACGGCCAAGCCAACCAGCAGCGCGGTGGCGAGTATCAAGCCGCCAAAATAGATCAGTCGCGGATGCCGCGCCGCGCGGCGCGCCAGACGCTCGCGCAGTCCGACGCGATAGGAAAGCTGTGACTCAAGCTGGCGTCGGCCCTCGCCAATCAGGTAGTAGCCGACATGCGTGCGGCCGACTTCCTCACCGGCCTCGGCAGCGGCCTCGGCTAGCTCAACGACCTGCCGGGCAACATCAAGTTCCGACGCTTGCGATTGTCGCGCTAACTGTTCGACGACATGCCGGTAGCGGTCGCGGGTTTCAAAGTCCATGCGGCGAAAAAAGCCGCTCGGGTCGCGCCGCAGCTCCTCATCGACCAGATTGGTCCGCTCAAAGAAGACGCTCCAATCGAGCGCCGTCAGCAGCCGCATGCTGGTGATGACGTTGCCGATGGAGACCTGATTCGACGCTTGCCGTTGCTGCTCGCGGCGCATCAGATCCTCGACCACCACGTCGCGCTTGGCGAGCCGCTGTTCGAGTTGCCCCAGGCATTCGTCCAACTCCGGCCCGCAGTCGCGGATGCGCTCGACCAGTTGCAGGGCCAGCGCCGGGTTGTCGAGCGGGCTGGGCTGCGCGAAGCGCAGTTCGCCGTCGCGCTTCCAGTGATCGAGAATCCGCTCCACCTCGCCGCGATGCAGCCGTAGCGCCAGGGCCTGATCGGCCAAGCGGCGCAGGTTCTCGACCAAGCCCAGCCGGAGCATGATCGGCACCGCCCACACTTCGCCGATCGTCAGCGGCGCCACTTCTTGGTAGGCGGTGACGCAACGCGCGATCGTTTCGTCGTCAAGTTCGCTATCGGTGTGGGCGATAAGTTCCAGCGCCAGCAAATACACCCGCGGCACGCCGCGCAGCGGCCCGCGCGTGAGCTTCGGCAATTCTTGATAAAAACCCGCCGGCAGATCTTCGCGGATCTCACGGAGCTGGTCTTCGACGACATAGTAGTTGTCGATCAGCCATTCGGCGTCGGGCGTGATCGCTTCGCCCTCGCGCACTGCCTCGGTGATGGCCTGGTAAGCCAGGGCAATGCGCTGGCTGTTCTCTTCGAGCCGATCGTTCAGCCGGCGGCCGGTGTGAGGCTCGAACGTGACCTCGTGCCGCCGCGCCTGCTGCTGGGCGTGCTGTTCGAGGTGCTCAATGCTGTACGGCTCGCTCCGCAGTGGCTGGTCGCTGTTCCAAAGCAGATGAGCGCGGAGCTCTTCACCTGCTGCAACATCAAGCTTCATAGGTGCAGCTCATGGCAGTGGAGTCGTTCTCTCGTGAAGCGGCGCAGTAGCGCCAGGCGCACAAAGCGCGACACCCGACGAGTAGCGAAAACCAGCGGAGCGCGGCCAAAGACAGACCCAGGCGTGGGTTCGACCGGCAGGGGAGGGCGTTGGCAGGAAGCAAGAGGCTCGCACGGTCGAAAATCGGGGGAAAAAAAGGGGCCGTCGCGCTAGAACCCGTCGCGGCCGTTCCGCTGATTGCGCGCATCATGGACCGCCGCCAGCGCCGCCCAAAACCGCGCTTCGACGACCTCGGCCGGCCGCAGCATGGCGCGGCGATCGGCGACGAGCACCTCTTCGCTGCGCGCCAATTCTCCCTTGGGCGCGAGCGGCTCCAGGCATTTTTGTAGTTCCGCTAAGCGTGGCATGGCCGGATCTCCTTAAGGTCGGTTGCCGAGGACCGTGCCGGCGATGTCGCCCCTCCGGCACGGAAGCCTCTTCATTCCCTGCTTTTCACAGTAGTTTTCTGCACGTTCGCCAGGACCAATTCGGCTTCTATGGAGCACTTGGCATGCCAAGTGACGGCAATGCGAAGTGCCAGTGGACCGCTGGCAGGAACTCACCGCCTCGCTCGGCTGAGGTTTCGCCTAATTCGCCGTCCGGGGCACCGCCGAAAAATGCCCAAGCTGTTGAAGAAGCTGGGAGCAGCGACGGTGGTGGCAGCGCCACCACTGCTGTCACAGCCGCGAGCTAGGGGCCGGCCCGCCATGGGGGCGGGTGCTCTGTAACCGGCGCGCAAGCTGACCGCTGGCGACAAGTTGTCCGCGCCGCAGGCCCAACTTGTCACCTCCCGCGCAGGCGGAAATTCTGGAGGTAACCGTCAGCGGTCAGCGGCCAGCCGTCCGCAATCAGTCGTCAGCACTGCCCCAACGGGGCCGAACTCGACAGCCCTCTATGAAAACTCGTTGCTTGTCAAGCAAGTCAGAGGCCAGGGGCGCTATGCTTAAAGGGAAACGCTCAATTCTCCGGCACATCGAGCAGGGCGATGCGGCGCTCGTGCCGGCCGCCTTCAAAGGGCGTGGTGAGAAAGACTTCCACGATTTGCAGAGCCAGTTCAAGACTCATCATCCGCTCGCCGAGCGCCAGCGCATTGGCGTCGTTGTGCTGGCGGGTGAGCCGGGCCGACTCCAGGTTCCAGCACAGCCCACACCGCACGCCCCGCACGCGGTTGGCGGCGATAGCTTCGCCATTGCCAGAGCCGCCGAGTACGATCGCCCGCTCACACTCGCCGCGCGCGACCGCCTCGGCGGCCGGGCGGATAAAGAGCGGATAATCGACCGGCGCTTCGGAGTCGGTGCCAAAGTCGACCACCTCATGCCCGGCTTGCTGTAGAGATTTCTTGATCGCTTCTTTGTATTGGTAGCCGGCGTGGTCCGAGCCAAGGGCAATACGCATGAAAAGTTTTCCTAGCGGTCGTGTTTCAACGTGTGATGAGAAGAAGAAAAAGGGGCGAACGCTAGCGGTCAGTTATCAGCTATCAGCCATCAGCAGTCAGCAGTCAGCAAAATACGTCCTTCCCGCGTAGGCGGGAATCTCGAGAGTCGATTTTAGCTCACGGTAGCGCCTACGCGGCGAAGTGAGCCTGGAGGCCGCGGGTGAAAAGAGGTTTTGGCGCACGCGAGAAGGGGAACGAGACGCGCCCCTGTCCCCCGTCCCTCGCCCCCCGTCCCTCGTCCCGCGCCCCCAATGCACCAACCCCCAACGACCAGTCAAAATGCGCACAAAGCGACCCGCGCGGGGTTGCGTCGATTACGCTCACGCC
>CAYZVT010000094.1:0-13351 GCA_964481585.1 uncultured Pirellulales bacterium | reverse complement strand
GAGTCCGTATAGACCAAGCCCTGTGACGGGGCCATGCCGGCGAAGTACGTTTGCCGCGACCAACTGTTAACCAGCCCCGCGCGCTGATCGAAGTGGGTGACGCTGTACGAGCGGGCTTGAACGTCGAAGCCATCGCGGACGAGCGCAAACAGGAACAGCCCCACGACAACCAACCCCGCGCCGGCCGGCACCGTGAGCAGCATCAAGTACAACCGCCGTTGTCGCCGGAGCACCCAGTAGTTCACCGGACCGATCACGATCACGAACAGCGTGATGAGGATGCGAAAGGCAGTCACCGGCGGCCAACCGGCGGCGGGGATGAGATAGTTGAAATATCCGCCATCGCCTCCGTGGCTATCCAGGCCCGTGCGATCGAGCCAGGAGTTGTAAGGACCGGTGACGTGGCGAAGCCACTGCCATTGCGACGACGGACCGGGGAAAGGATTTTTTTCGGGCAGCGCGATCACTTTGCCGTGCCCCAGGGCCAGCACGCGCATCGGCCGCCAGGCGGGGTTTTCGATGGTGCTGGCAAGAAATGGCTTCCGTTCGATTTTCATTTCGCCGAAGCCGGACTCGGCTTGATCGAGGGCGACCTGCTCGGCAGTCAATTCTTCGCCGACCGATTCCTCTCCCTGCCAGCGCTGGAGCGGATCGCCCTGCCGCGCGGCGGCCGTGAGCGCCAAGAGCTTTTCCAGCACGTCGAGCCGTTCGTAGCTGCGGCCCAGGCCGTAGACGACGAGGTTGCCACCGCTGGCGGTCCAGCGGCGCAGCGTCTCCCACAGTCGCGGTTGCTGGCTGCCGATTGCCTGAGCCTCGTCGAGCGAGAGAAAAATCAGGTCAATCCCGCTCAGAGCCACCTCGTTTTGCGGCAACTGCGCAGGGGGGAGGATTTCGGCATTGGCATAGCTGACGAGCTGCTGCAGAAGCTGCGCGTCGTCGGCCAGCGCAAACGTCGCTTCCTCGCTCTCGGTGACGTTGGCGACGCCGTATTGATCGGCAGGGTTGCCAGCGGCCCAGCCGCGCACGTCCGGCAACTGGTACTGGCGTGGGAGGATTTTTCTTCCTTGCCGCTGCATCGCTTCCAGCCGCTTCAGTAGCGCGTCGCGGTCGTACAGTCCGGGCGCATCACGATCAACAAACAGTGCTCGCGGTTGGTTCTCGGCGGCGTAGGTTGTCCCGCCCAGGCTAACGTAGTCGCTGGAAAGGTCCCTGAGGATTTGTCCCTGCTCGCGGACCTCAAAATTGAACATGTGCCACGACTCGCTCTGCAGAACAATCAGGTAACTCGTCGCGCTCGTTGCCCCCTGCGGCAGCGTGAGGGAGCCTGTCGTGTGTTGGTCGGTCGTCGCCCAGCTGTTCGGCTCGAACGTCACCTGCAGCCGGCGCTCGACGGGGCTGGGCCGACCGTTGGCGGTTTCGACCATCAGAAAAATCGGCCGGTAGCCGATCGTTTCGCACCAGTGGGTATCGACCGTGATCATCAGGCCGTGCTTGGGCGGACCGGTCTGCGGCAACTGGGTGCGCATGCCGCTGCCGGCCAGCGCAACCGCAGTGTGCAGCGCCAGAGCCAGCGCGACCAGCGGCAGTACCGTGGCGAACGATCGTCTCATTGCTCGACGCCCTCCGAATCCGGCGTCTCCGACGCAGATGTCTCGCCGCGCAAGACTTGCACCGTCGCGGCCAGATCGGGCGGCGGCGCGGGACCGCCCGCCGGAGCGAGGCGGTGGCCGGATCGCCCGGCCGCTTTGCCCGGCCCGCTGATCCGCACGATCCACTGCGAGAAGAAATAGAATACCGCAAACGTGACGAGCGCGGCGACGAGCGAGGCGGCAAAGACCAGAAACACGATCGCCGCCCCCCAACCATCAATCGCCGCCAGACTGAACAGCAGCCCGCACAGCGTCATTACCCCCAACAATTGCAGGAGGCTAAAGCGCGGCAGATTCATACTTCAGGGCCTCTCCCTCGCGTGGCTCGCAACCGCCGCCTATTAGAACGGGCGTAACGAGGTGCGACAAGAGACCAGGGCAAAGGCGGATGGGGTGGCGGGGGCGCACCGCCGAAAGCGGAAGCCCCCGGTGTTCAAGAGGGCGGAGGGCGGAGAGGGCGCGAAGCGGAAGCCTTGAGGCACGTCATTCCCGCCGTGGCGGGCGGCCACGGGCGAAAAAGCGAAAAGAGCTTCAGCGCACGCTAGTGGGCGTCTTGCTCTGGCCGGAGGCGCTCGATGCGCAGTTCGTGGAGCCACGCCTCTTGCAGCGGCTTGCCGCCGCTTTGCTGATTGTAGACGTTAGAGATGATCAGATGCCCAGCCGGCTTTCCGCCGGAGATCGCCGCGCGAAGGGTTGCCGAGTTAGCGGGCTGGTCTTCTTGTGTGACGGTGAAAGACAGGTGCGATCCCTCGTCCCGCACCTCAAAGAAAAAAGTCGCGCCCGGTCCGGCGGCGGAGAGGACGCCGGTGGCGCGCTGATCGGAAAGACTCCAACTGGCGTCGCGGGGGCGAATCTGGAGCGGCTGTGGCTCGCCTTCCTCGAACCAGGCGTACAGCGTTACGCCATCCAGGGCAAAGCCCCGCTGCGCATCGAGCGCGCCGCTGCTGCGCAGCACGATCTCCAACGCATCGCGCCCGCCCGGCGCGGCGGTCGTCCAGCGCCCGAGCACGCGGTAGCCCTGGTCTACGCGGGCGTCGAATGACTCGGCGGTGATGAGCGTGCCGCGGTTGATGAGCTTCGCCACGCCCCCTTCGAGCACGACACGGCGAGCGGGAACCGAGGCGCGCGGAGCGATCCGCCATCGGCTCGGATCGAGCACCCGGGATGAAAAGGATTCCGAAAGCAAGACGCCTTCCTCGCCTTCCGTCTCGCCCGTCACTTCCGGCAAGGCCGATCGCTCCGCTGGCAGCGAACGCACGAAAATGTCCGCCAAGCCGGGCGCGGCGGTAAGCTCGATTCCGCGCACCGGGTCGAGGTGTGCGGAGCCTCCGGCCTGGACGCGAAGCGGCGCGGCGGTCACCGCAGCGCGGCGGCGGACTTCGACGACGCCTTGGAAGACATGCACTTCGGCCCCCGCTTCGTGCGCCGAGACGCCGAACTCGGTTCCCAGGTCGACGATCTCGAATTGCCGCGTGTGGACTGTAAAGCCGCGCGCGCGCGGCGGCACAAGGGCCGTCAGCTTGCCCGACTCCAGATGCACGGCCTGCGCCGAGGCGACGCGCAGCACGGCGGGACCTTCGACCACGACTCTGCCGCCGCCGGCGAAGCGCAACTGGGCCAAGCCACTCACAAGCTGCAACCGCCGCTGCCGGATCGGGGCGCCCGCGCGCAGCGGCGTTCGATCGGCCCAGACGGCCTGATGCTGGCGCTCCAGCCGCGCCAGGACGATCGGCTCGGCACTGGCCCCGCCAGCCGCCGGTGCGGGTGCGGCTGGCGAATCGACGGGCACCTGCGCCATCGTCAGCATGATCGACACGAGCGTGACCGTCGCGGCCAGCAGCGAGAAGCGCAGCGGGTGAGCCAGATAAACGGCGGCCTGACGCAAGAGCGCCACCGGCGCGGCTGCCGCGCGAATCGGGGCCTCGGAAGCAATCTGCTGCAAGAGTCGCGCATCGGCGCGCTGGGCGCGCATCGTAAACCATAGATCGACGTGCATCCGGCAGTATCGCAAAAACTGCCGGCACAGCTCGGGATCGTCCGAAAGCCGCCGTTCAAACTCTGGGATCTGCTCCGCCGAAAGCCGCCCGGCGCTGGCGGCTTCGAACAGCTCTAGCAATTGCGGATCGTCCAGTGGCTCATCGGTCATGGGCGTTGATCCCGGGCAAGCTGGCGGTGGATGCAGCGGTAGAGCGCTTTGCGGATTCGGCTGAGCGAGTTGTAGATGCCGGCCGCCGGGCGGTCGAGCGCGGCGGCAACGGCCTGGGTTCCCTGCTCGTGCAGGTAAACCATGCCGACAAGCTGCTGATCTTTCGCGCTGAGCTTCTTCAGACACTCGGTGAGTGCCTCGCGTCGTGCTTCATCCATCTCGGCCTCCTCGTCGGCCTGTTGGGCCGCCAGGACGGCCAAGAACTCGTCGCTGAACTGCACGCGGCTGCGGCGCTGATGCCGCTGGAGGCTGAGCACCTCCAGCCGCGCGACATGGCAGGCCCAATGAATGAAACTCGTGCCGGGCTGGAACTCGTCGTACTTGCGCCACAAAACGAGGCAGGTCTGTTGATAGAGATCCTCGGCATCGTTCATGTTTTGCAGCAGCGCGTAGATGTAGGCCAAGAGCTGCCCCTGATGGCGCGTGAGATGCGCGATGAACTGTTCGCTACGAGCGGGTTCCGTCATGCCACTGACTCCTTGCCCGAACCTGGTGACGCCAACGCATGCCGCCAGCGCGGAAGTCACCCCTAGATAACGTCTGCGAACGAGCGTTTCTAACGAGGGAAAACCGGCTTTCTTCGACTATTTTTTCCTGCGTTCAAATCGCTTGCCTCGCTGAATTTGTGTGGTTAAAGTGCGCTGCGGAATCCTGCTTTCGCCGCTGACTTTTTCCGATCCTTTGAGGTGAACCGATGCCATCATTTCTTCACCCGCGCGCTGCTCGAAACTTGATCCCACTGATCGCCGGAGCGGTGCTGCTTCTCTGCGTGCAGCCGGCGCGCGCCGTGCCCGTGACCGCGGATCTGATTGTGCATCTGGCGGCGGATCAGATCAACGTAAACGACAGTGCCCAAGTCCGCTCCAGCGGTGGAAGCCTTTTCGTGCAAGAGTGGCGCGATAGCGCCACGAGCGATGGCTTTGGGGACCACGCATCTCAGGCCGTGACAGGCCGGCAGCCGACCTACCACGCTTCCGTTCCCGCGCTGCATGGAATGCCGGCTCTCCGCTTCTTCGATTCCTCCAACGCCGGCTCGCGCGATTGGCTGCGCATCGACCACCGCGCGGCGCTCAATCCTGGCACGGACGGCTTCAGCGTCTTTATCGTGGGACAAGCTCTCGAAGCAAGTGGTTCGCACGTTCTGATCCACAAAGGCAGCCAAACATCGAACTTTCCCGGCTGGATGTTTAATCGCGCGAACTCGACGTTCCTGACCAGCAGCACCACGACCGGCATCGACAAGGCCCGGGAAGATATTCCGGCCGGCGTCGAGCCGGCGCTGTTTTCCGCGATCTTTTCCGGCAGCGATGTGCAAGCCTACGTCAACAACTATGACGGCGGCGCGACCTCGATCGATTCGACTTACTCCGGCAGCATCTCCACCAACGACGATGTTGTGCTCGGATCGCGGCTCTACCTCGACAATCCCGTGCAGGCCAATCGGCCAGCCGATCTGAATCTCGACGGCTTCATCGCCGAGGTGCTGATCTACGACCGCGCGCTCAGCGCCGCCGAGCAGGAGGAAGTCTATAACTACCTCAACGGACGCTACGTGTTCGTGGCCCCAGAACCTTCGAGCTTGTTGCTCGTGGCCCTGGCGGCGGCGGTGTTGGGAGTGCTCGCCCATCGTCGGCGCGCTTGACACGAGGGACTTTCAGAACCTGTGTTTCATGATCCCAGCCAGGGAGCGTTCGGCATGGCGGCGATCGTTCAAGGCACACGCGCTCGGCCTCGCAGGGCGCTGCTGCTGGCTTGCCCAGCCGTGGCACGCGGTTTCACGCTTGTGGAACTTCTGGTCGTGATTGCCATCATCGGCATCCTCATCGCGCTCTTGCTGCCGGCGGTGCAAGCGGCGCGCGAGGCGGCGCGGCGGACGCAGTGCGCGAACCACCTGAAGCAAATCGGGCTGGCGATGCACAACTATGCCGCGCAGCTAAATCAGCTTCCGATCGGTTATGTCGGTTGCGGTGCGAATCGGACCGATGCGCATGAATGGTTGGGCCATACGGCTTGGGTGCAAATCCTCCCTTTTCTCGAACTGGGCAATCTCCAGCGCGAGTACGACTTCGACCTGCGCAACGTCGACGCGGTGAACCAGCCGGTGATTTCCGCCACGATCCCGGTCTATCTCTGCCCGACCGACAGCGCGCGCGGCCGCACGGCTTTCAACTCCAACCCAGCCTCACTTGCGCCTTATCGGTTCTCGCGGTCCAACTATGGCTTGGCGATGGGCAATCACACGATGCTCAACGAAAATGGCCCCTGCCACCTGGTGCGCTGCCGGCAGTCGGGGTGCGTTCCCTACCCGACTCCCGAGAATCTCGCCAACAATGGCGCGTTTCGGATCGGTGTAGGATTGCAATTGGCCCATTTCCGCGATGGCACCAGCAACACCGCACTGGCGAGCGAACTGATCGCCGGCACGGCGGACTTGAAGGCGAGCGGTCAAAGCTGGGACATTCGCGGTCTGTGGGCGCACCCGGTCATGGGTGCTTCGTCCTACACGCACCGTATCACGCCCAATGGCGCAATGGGCGATCTGTTACTTGCCGGCTCCGCCAACTGCGCCGATCAGCCGCAGCAAGGCCTGCCCTGCCAAGACGCCAGCCCCGAATGGGATCAAACCTACGCCTCCGCCCGCAGCCGGCATCCTGGTGGCGTGCAGGTGCTCTTTGCCGACGGCCATCTGAGCTTCGTGAGCGAATCGATCGACGCCAAGAGTTGGGCGGCAATGGGAACGGTCGCCGGTGGAGCGAGTGAGTTGTGATGACAGCCGTCCGCAACCAGCGGAAATGTCCTTCCCGCGCAGGCGGGAATCCAGACCATTCGCTTTGCCCACTAGATTCCCGCCTGCGCGGGACGGGCGGGGAGAGCGCGGGAAGTATTTGCTGACCGCTGATTGCTGATCGCTAATTGTTGACCGCCGACCGCTTTCAACTGGATTCCCGCCCACGCGGGAATGACGAGGGGCGCGCCGTAGCAGCGCGCTTTAGCCTTTCAATGAGGAACCGACGCTTGATGTCCACGACAATGAACCGCCGCCGGCGGTGGCTGCCGCTTGCTGGCGGATGCGCTGTGCTTTGCCTTATCGCTTCGCCCGCGCTGGCGGAGCGGTACTTGCTTTCGACGAGCGGCAGCGAGCGCGCCACCAGCGGCGGCAACCTGATCGTCACGCACGAGGGCCGGACGCATGTGGTCTGGCAAGACAGGCAGGGCGACCGCTATCTCGGCCGTGCGCGCACGTTCGATCACGCCACCGGAGAGCTGTCTCCCGTCTACACCCTCGCTGCAGGCCGCGACAACCACGCCCGTCCCACGATCACGATTGACTCGCACGGCTATCTGCACGTGATTTTGGGCGGGCATCACACGCCGTTTCAGTACCTGCGCAGCACGCGGCCGAACGATGCTTCCAGTTGGACCGAGCCGCGACCGCTGGCGAAATCGACTTACCCGGTCGTTGTCTGCGCGCCGGACGACTCGCTCTACCTGACCGGGCGGCACGACCAGAACTGGCTCGGCGTCGATTTCTCCCGTCGTCCGGCAGCCGGCAACTGGCAAAGGTCGTCGCTGCTGGTAAAGAAGGCACCCCGGTGGAACGGCTACGCGGGCTACGCCAATGGGCTTGTCTGCGACCGGCAGGGCGGTCTGCACTTGGTGTGCGATTTCTACGAGGGACGCGACACCTGGAAGTCGCGGGGCAACCATCAGGCCGTCTGTTACATGAAGTCGCTCGACGGCGGCGAAAGCTGGCAGCGCGCCGATGGCCAGTCGGTCAAACTTCCCGCGCGCCCCGAAGGGATGGACACGCTGGCCCGTGACACGGGCGACCGCCACGAACCGCTGCCGCCGCCGGAACTGCTCTCGCAGGGAAACATCGTCGTCGATTCCGGCGACGTGCCGTATGTGCTGTACCTTTCGCACCGGGAACAACCGGGGGCGGTTATTCTCGCAACGCCCGACAAACAAGGGCGCTGGCGGCAGCGGGTCGTCGAGGAACTTCAGCGAGCCTATCCCGACCACCGGCCGATCGAATGCCGAGGCCGCTTCACGATCGGCGCGGACGACACGCTCTACGCGCTGCTGAACCTCGTGCCGCTGGGGGCCGGCTGGAAAGACGGCAAGCCGACGCGCGCGCTGCGATTCAACGCGCAAGAGCCGGGCAGGCTCGTCTGGCTCATTTCCCGCAACCAGGGCCAGTCATTCACGGTCATGCCCGCTTCGCTCGACGGGCAAGTCGTCCACGAGGCGAACCTCGAACGGCCGGTCGGAAGCAACCAAATCCCCGCCGGCAGCAAACCCGCCTGGGTCTACTTCGACGGCCTCAGCCGCTACCCCAAACGGGGCGAGGTGATCGAGAACAACGTCTATCTCGTCCTCGAAGGGGATTAGGGGCAGCCTTGCTCTTGCTGTCCCCCAGGCTCCAATAGCCGGCGAGCGTTGCTCGCCGGCTAAACGATAGCAGAGGAAGCGAACCGCTGGGAGCGGTAGTTCCTACAGCGCGGAGGCTCGTGCGGCGCGGTGGCGACAGGGTGCCGCCGGCTCCCAGCCGCCCGTCAGAACTTCACCACAATCGGCTCGCCCGGTTCCTTGCCTTCTTGGGCATCCAGGCCGGTCAGGGTTTTCATGCGGTCGGGCTGCTGGCCGATCTTGACGGTGTAGGGGCCGTCTTTGAAGACCTTGGGTTGGAAGCGATCGCCACGGATGCGGAGGGTATAGATGACTTCGCCCGTCCGCTCGTAGATCACCTGCACCACCGGGTCGGTCATCCCCTCGACGCGCAGCTCGGGCAGATGGGCAATCGCCTTGCGGCCGTAGTTGTCGAGTTGGTCGATCGTGATCGGCCAGCCTTCGTACTGCTCGGCGTCGGCCGAGGCAACGTCCACGCCGCGGGGCCAGCATTCGAGCGTCATCTTCCGCGTCTTGGTGTTGAAGCGGACGATTCCGTAGCCGTCGGCGCGCTGGCCCCACTCGCCGCCCCATTTGTTCTTCCGCTCCTCGCTCGGATTGGCGTAGGCGAGCATCGTGACTTTGTTATGAAAACCGTCAAAGTAGTCGCCCAGGTGCTCAAGCGGCCCTTCGATCTGCTCGCCGTCGGGGCCTCCTTCCGGGTCCCACCAGCGATTGTAGAAGTTGACGATCGACGGCACGCAGAACGAAATGCCGGAATCGCGGTAATGGCTTATTCCGTGATGCACGACGGTCGCCAGGTGTTGGTCGCCGGCAAGCATGAGCGAAAAGCTTTTGCGGATGGCGCGGAGCGCCTGATCGCGCCCCGACTGCGGCCAGCCGTTGGAGTCCATGTCGGCCACCAGCCGGTAGGGATATTTGCCGTGTCGATGCGCGGCGTTCGCGAAGATCGTTTGCGAGAGGACGGCCTTCATATCCACGCCGCGCCAGTCCTGGCCCCACGCTTCCAGGAACTGGATCTGCCGCTCGCCGAGTAGTTCGGCCTCGGGAATGTCGACCATCTCCGGATCGTACTTCGGATCGGTGACATGGTCGGGGCGAGGCCCCATCTTGGGAATCAGCCCCTTCGGGCCGGTCTTGAACTTGCGGTCCTCGATGATCGCGAAATCGACCCGTCCGATGCGCAGGCTGGTGTAGTAGACGCCAATGCCCCGCTCGATCGGCGTGGGGTCGTAGGGGTCGGGCAGGTTCGACGTTTGCGCGTGTTGGACCGAGTTAACGTATTGCGGAGACCAAAAGTACCCTCCGTCAGCGCCCGTTTCCGTGGTCGCGGGAACGCCGTTCTCACCCCAGATGTTCGCCTGCCCGACGTCATGGTCGTCGGGCAAACAAATCGTCGGGCGATCTTTGATGATCTCGCCGAACTGCTGGCCGAACAACAACCAAGCCTGCAAGTGCATCTTGTGGTCATACGATTGATCGCCCGAGAAAAAGAGCAGGTCGGGGTCTTGCGCCTTGATGTTGCGGATAATGTCGGGCTTGAGCCGCCGGTCGTGGCTGGAGTTGCCGGTGAACGCGGCGACGACGATTTCTTCCTTGTCGATCGGGTCTTTGCGAATCGTGCCCGTATACGTCGCCTTGCCGCCGGCGGCCACGACACGGTACTGGTGATCGCGGCTGTGGTCCCAGTCTTCGACACGGAAGTTGGCGGTCCAGCGCTTCAAGTCTTCCTGCGGATAGCCATAGGACTCCTCGCTGACCTTGGTCGTCGCGATCGTTTCGCTCGATCCGTCCTCGACCAACTGCAACTGCACTTCGCGGTCGACGCCATCCTTGAGCGGATAAAGCTGCACGACCATTTTCATCGTGCCATCGTGGACCGTGTACATCGCAAAGCAGATCGCCTGCTCGGTCGGAACGTCGATATCCGGCCACGTCGGCCCCGCCGGCTTCGGTTGCGCGCCAGCCACGCTGGCGAAGCTCAGCAGCATCGAGAAAGCGAGAAATCGGAACAAGTGCATTGTCAATGCCTCCGGCGGATGGGATTGGCGCTAATGCTAAGTAGAATAGCGTAGTTCAGAAAAGCGGCGGAAGCCAACTTTAGGCTCAAGAAAGCGGGCCTGTTTTTGCCCGCGAAGCCCCGAACCGGCCGATCGGCGCGCCATTTTCGCGGGCATTCCCCGGCGTGCGGCCATCGCGCTACCCCAGCCGCCCGAGAGGACGTGGCGCGGCTTAGGCCGTCGCCAGATCGTCAGCATCGCTTTCGACCTTCGCCACCGCGCAGCCAGCGGCTTGCACGTTGGCGATCGCCGAGCGATGGGGCCTCGCGGTAAAATCTGCCTAAGTACGCCCGGCAGGATTCGAACCTGCAACCCTCGGTTCCGAAGACCGATGCGCTATCCAGTTGCGCCACGGGCGCGTGGGGCAAGGCGGTGGAAGGCCGCCGCAGATAAGTGTATCAGCTTGCCGCTTCGGAGCAAGCTGCTCAGGGCGGCGGTGCCGTGGGGGGAACGAATCAAAAAAAGCCCCCGCGCGCCGCTAGAGGACGCGCGGGGGCGGAAGGTCGGGCTTAGACTTCCCAACCTTTGCGGAACTCGTCGCGGATCAGGCCTTGCGCGGCGGCGTGGCCCTTGGTTGACAGCGCGGCGGCGTCCCAGGCGAAGGTGCCTTGCACGCGGTAGGCCACGTTCGCCAGCAACACCGACTCAGCCATTGGACCGGAGTAGTCGAAGTTGCAGGTCGCGGCCGGGCCGCCTTTGCAGGCGTTGATCCATTCGTTGTAGAAGCCGGGCGACTTTTCCAACGTCTGGGGCGGTGTGACGCCGGCGAACTTTTCTTCGGGCAGGAGCTTGTGCTTGTCGAAGCCGCAGAGCAGCATCCCGTCGCTACCAATGAACAGATTGTTCATGCCCCGACCGTCGAGCTTCAGCTCGTTCAGGATCGGCGGCTGGCCTTGGTGCCAGTGCAGCGTCACCGCCGGCCGCTTGTCGTTGGCCGGGAACTGGAGTGTCGAGGCGAGCGACTTGGGCGTTTTTTCGGCATCGGGTTCGGGACCCGAGCCGGCGACGTGTGTGGCATGCTTCAGATCGAGCGCCCAATACGGGATGTCCAAAATATGGCAGCCCCAGTTGCCCGTCTCGCCGGTCCCGAAATCCCACCAGAAGCGCCAGTTGTACGGGGCAAAGGCTTTGCTGAAGGGGCGCTCGGCGGCCGGCCCCAGCCAGAGGTCCCAATTCAAGCCGCTCGGCACCTTTTCCTTGCCGCTCGGCGAGCCGGGCATGCCGCGACTGCTGCTGATCCACGAATGTACTTCCTTAATCGTGCCGATCGTGCCGGCGCGGACCAGCTCGACCGCGTTGCGCAGCCCGGTGAGCGTGTGGCGCTGCGAGCCTAGCTGCGTGGCGAGTTTTTTTTCGCGGGCCAGGTTCGTCAGCTCGCGCACTTCCCACACCGTATGGGCGAGCGGCTTTTCGAGATAGACGTGCTTGCCGCGCTGCATTGCCCAGTAGGCGGGGTGGAAGTGCGTGTGGTCGGGCGTGCTGATGACGACGCCATCGATCTTCGACTCCAGCTTGTCGAACATCTTGCGGAAGTCTTGGAACTTTTCCGCCGGGCTGTAGGTTTCATAGGCATTGCCCGCCCGGGCGTCGTCCACGTCGCACAGCGCGATGATGTTTTGGCTGCGAACGCGGTCGAGATTCGCCCGGCCACGGCCGCCGATGCCGATCACGGCCAGGTTGAGCTTCTCATTGGGCGACTCCGCCGCACGCGCGGTGCGCGGGCCAACGCCGAGCCAGACGCCAGCGCCGACAGCACCGGTGGTTCTGAGAAAATCGCGACGCGCAAGACGCTTCGACATGGGAATCTCCTGCTGAGCGTGGGGAAGCACGAACAGAACGGCCGCCGTGACAAAGCGGCGACCGGCGCGTGGAAGGAACAACGGGCGGTGGGAATCGCGGCGCGACGCAAGCCGCGCGCGGGAGAGTCATATTGTAATGCAGCCGAGCGTGACGGGGGCGCTCCGCTGGAGGAAAATCTACCGCGACGACCGGGAAAATCTGCCGCTGTCGGTTTCCCGCGCAGGAGGGGACTGCCGCGCGCGGGGTGCTTGACCGCACGCGCGGCGGCGTGCTATAAGCGCAAAGCGGGATTGCGGTTGGAGCACGCGCGGCGCTTTACGAAACGTGTGAACAGGCGAACATGGCTCAAGTTACCCTGCGGGTCATCGACGGGGCCGATCGCGGCCGAGTTTTTGAAGATCTGCCGACCCCGATCACGATCGGACGCGAGGAGGGAAACACGATCCAGCTCAACGACGAGCGCGTGAGCCGGTATCACGTGAAGATTCAAGAGGACCAAGACAAGCTGGTCCTGACCGACCTGGAGAGCACCAACGGCTCGAAGGTCAACGGCGAAGAGATTCAACTGCGCATTCTGCGCTATGGCGACGTGATTCACGTCGGCCGCTCGCAACTGCTCTATGGCACGCGCGAGCAAATCGCCCAGCGGCTGGCCGCTCTGCGAGGCCAGGAAGGTTCGGAGTCGCACGCGACCAGCGTCGAAAAGCTTGCCCGCCAGATCGAAGCCGCTTCGCTGGAGTTCGAGCTGAACTGGAGCGATGATCCCGAGCTACAAGCCTCGCTGCACACGCTTTCGCCCCCCGATCTGCCGCAGCGGCTCAGCCCCGTGCAGGCGGCGCAGATGAGCGAGGTGCTTGAATACTTTCATCTGCGAATTCGTGACCTGATCGGCGCGGTCAAGCTCCGGCCCGACTCGGACCGGGCGACGCTCGAAGCGCGGCAGTGGCAGGGCCTGCTCGACATCCAATCGCGGCTGTCCGAATATCTCCGCGAGATCGCCGAGCCTCAAGAGCCGGAAGACGGCTGACGACGCAGGGGCGCTTCTTACTTGGGCGAACGTGGACGAGCGTTTTGCCATTCTAGTTGGCTCTCCACTTGCTTGGCGGTATACTCCTCGGGAGTACTCCTGAGCAATCTTTTCTAGGGGGGGCGAAGATGCTGAAGGTCAACTGTGGCGGGTGTGGGAAAACGCTCAGTGCGCCCGTGAAATACTCTGGCCGTCGCGT
>CAYZVT010000093.1:0-13374 GCA_964481585.1 uncultured Pirellulales bacterium | reverse complement strand
GGGCCTTCGATTCCAGCGCTCTGGAGTTCTTTTATGATGGTGCTGCCGATAGCCCAGGGCTGCGCCTGGCGCCGCCCTGGGCTTTCGAGTGTCGCCCCGTTGGGGGCGTGAGCAGGCCAAGCGGCTACGCGCCACCGGCGAGATCAGCGGCCACGGTCAGGGCGGCGACCATGCCGCCGGAGTCGGCGACTCCTTGCCAGGCGCGGTCGCTGGCCGTGCCGTGGGCGACGCTGGTGCGAAGGATCGGCAGCCCCAGCGTCACGTTCACCGCGCGGTGCATGCCGAGCAGTTTGAGCGCGATGTGGCCCTGGTCGTGATACATCGCCACCACGCCATCAAACTCGCCGCCTGCGGCGCGGACCATGACCGTGTCGGCCGGCAGCGGCCCTTCGAGATTTAGTCCTTCGCTGCGGCCGCGCTCAACGGCCGGCCGGATCCGTGTTGCTTCTTCGTCACCGAAAAGTCCTTCTTCGCCCGCGTGGGGGTTGAGCGCGCAGAGGGCGAGCCGCGGCGCGTCGCCTTTGAGCCGCCGCATGACGCGATCGGCGAGCCGGCATTTGGCGAGAATTTCCTCCTCGGTCAGATGTGCGAACACCTCGCGGAGCGCCATGTGGAGCGTGACATGCACCACGCCCAGCCCGGCCCGGCCCCGGACCGCTTCGCCCGGCGGCAGGTAGAGCATCATCGCCACTTCCTGCACACCGCAAAGCTGCCCGAGCAGTTCGGTATGCCCGGGATACTTGTGCCCCGCTTTCCAGAGCGCGGCCTTCGAGAGCGGGGCGGTGGTGATGGCATCGACCCGCTCGGCCAGCGCCAGTTCGGTCGCCAGGATCAGGGCTTCATAGGCCGCTTGGCCCCCGCGCGCATCGACCGCGCCAGGTGAAAGATCGAGCACGTTATCGCTGCCGCAAGCGAGGCAGGGGATCGTGCCGGGCGAGGAGCGTGCTTCTTCGGGGGCATCGACCGGCACGACTTCCATCGTGCCGCCGAGCAGCCGGACCGCCGAGCGGAGAATTTCGGGATGGCCCGCCACCAGCAGGTCCGCCCGCTCATGCACGCGCGGATCGGCCCAGGCGCCGACGATGACTTCCGGCCCGACGCCGGCCGGGTCGCCTTGGGTGATAACGATTCGAGGTCGTGGCGAAGTGCTCATAGCGGACGATTCTAGTTCGCCCCGGTTTGGTAGACAAACGCCCTGGCCAGAATGTCTAATGAGGTGACTGGGGACGGGGGACCGTTTGGAGCCTGCAGCTTACAGCCTATCGTCCACAGCCTGTAGCTCACGGCCTGTAGCTTGCAGCCTCTAGCTCTCAGGCCACCGCGTTGAACCTGGCTTGATTGATGACCCGCATCTTCTTTACGCTATCGCTCTTTTCGCTCGTGCTGGTGATCGCCGCGCTCGTGCTCGGCCTCTCGCTCGGGGGGCTGCACCGCGACGTGGACGCCGAAACGCTGCGCTGGGCGGCGGTGCATCGCCTGACCGGCTTGGCGGCGGCGCTGGCCGTCGTGTTCGTCAACAGCATCGTCGTGACGTACTTCATCGGCACGAGCCGCTGGTGCAAAGAGGTGGTCGAGACCTACCGGCTCGACCGATCGCTCATCGTCGCCAGCACGCAGCTCAAACGCCGCGCGTTTCCCTGGGCACTGATGAACATGCTCATGATCGTCGTCGTCATCGCCCTCGGAGCCGCCGCCGATCCCGGCACCGGTCGAGCGGGAACGGAGCAGTGGGGGGTGGTCCATCTTTACGGCGCTTTGGCGGGCGTGGCGTTTCTCGCGTTCGCCTATTACCAGCAGTGGACCCACATCCGCGCCAACCATGATGTCATTCAGCAGGTCATGGCCCAAGTCACTTCCATCCGCGAGCAGCGCGGCCTGGAAAAGCAGGGGAGTGGCGCGTAGAGCGATGCGAGCGGTCCTGCAGCGGGTCAGCCGAGCCAGCGTCGCCGTCGAGGGCGAAATCACCGGCGCGATTGGATCGGGCATGCTCGTATTGCTCGGCGTGGCTCACGACGACACGCCCGAGCAGGCGCGGGCGATGGCCGACAAGCTCGTCGGGCTGCGCGTGTTCGACGACGACGCGGGCAAGATGAACCGCGCGCTGCGCGACATCGGCGGCTCGATGCTCGTCGTGAGTCAGTTCACGCTCTACGGCGATGCACGCAAGGGGCGGCGACCGAGTTACACCGGCGCCGCCGGTCCCGAACTGGCCGAAGCGCTCTACAACCAGTTCGTCGCAGAGGTTGCCCGCCATGAGATTCCCGTCGCCACCGGGCGCTTCCGCGCCCAGATGCACGTCGAGCTGGTCAACGACGGGCCGGTGACGCTGATTGTCGAAGTTTAGCGACGCGAGCCGTGGCCGCTACCGCCAGATCTCGTCAATCAACTTGTCGGCCGTGTGGTGGAAGTCGTTGTGCACCGGAGGTCCGAGCTTCTCGATGAGCACCGGCTCGCTCAAAATCAGCGCCGTGGCGAGGATCAGCTTGGCATAGACAGACAAGTTGCCCCAGAGACTATCGCCCCAGAACTTGATCGCGGTGCCGAATGATTTTTTCAGCCGTACGCGGCCAAGGCGCCACTCGATGCTGTAGAACTCGTCGAGCAACAGATGCGACATCACGCCGACAAACACGCCGCCGGCCTTGTAGTAGCGCATGTTCAGGTCGTGACAGCCGCAGATCAAAAACGCCAACTCGGCAAAAAGAATCGCGGCCGGCAGGCTGTGGAACATGCCACGGTGGACCGTGTAGCGCTTGAGCATTTCACCGATGCCGAAGCGGACGAATAGGTAGATCGCGCCGGCGGCGAGCACCATCTGTTCATGAGTTAGTGCGAACTGCTGGAAGCGCTCCAGGAGAAACATCGGAATCACGGCCGCGGCGAAGGCCATCGCTTCGCGGAGCGGAATGCCCGAGTCGCTGTCCAAATCGGGCAGCATCCCTCCGATCCCGCACAGCCCCCCTGCCACCAGGCAGCTATCAATCGGCAGCCCAAAATAAACACCGCCGGCGGCATACCCAAAGCCGAGCACGGTGCTGGTCGTAATGTGGGTAGCAAAATTGGCCATCGCTTCGCTCTCACGCAAAAGCAGTTCTTGCGAATCCCTTCGGGAGCGAAACTGTAGCGAAATCGGCCTCGCGCCGCCAAGCCCAGTCTGGTGGCGCTTATGGCGGGCGTTTCTCCGGCTCTGCGCCCCCGGCCCAGTTTGCCACGCTCGCGGGTGCTCGATTGCTCTTCCGCAGCCCGCTCGGCTGCCGTTATACTCTCCGCCCCCGATGGCCGAACGCCGCTGCGCGGCCGGCTCGGAGTTTTGCGTGTGGGAGAGCAACGCGATGCAAATCTACGACGGCGTGATGCTAACGGTCCTCGTGGCGGCGACACTGTTCGGCTTCTGGAAAGGCATGGCCTGGCAGCTTGCCTCGCTGGCGTCGCTCGTGGTGAGCTACGTCGTGGCGCTGAACTTCAGCGCCATGCTCGCGCCCGTTTTTGGCGAGCAGCATCCGTGGAACCGCTTCGTGGCGATGTTCGTGCTGTACGTTGGCACCTCACTGGTAATCTGGCTCGTCTTCCGACTCATTGCCGGTGTCATCGACCGCGTGCAACTAAAAGAATTCGACCGGCAGCTCGGCGGCATCTTCGGCTTTGCCAAAGGCGTGCTGCTCTGTGTAGCGATTACGCTGTTTGCCGTCTCGCTGCTGCCGCACGAACACAAGGAACGGATCATCAACTCGCGGTCGGGCTACTACATCGCCGTGCTGCTCGACCGCACGCATCGAGCCATTCCCGACGAGCTACACGAAGTGCTTGATCCGTATCTGCATAAAGCGCAAGAGAAGCTCGACCCGCAAGCCCCCGAAAACCAGCCCCAGCTAGAGCCGCAACCGCAGTTCGCCGAAGAAGCCGCGAAGCGGCTCCTTTGAGCAATCGAGAGGCGACCACGGAGCGCCCGCGCAAGCCGAGCAGGGGGCTATCCGCGCGTCCTCGTTCCACTCCGCGCGTCCTCGTTCCACGTTGCGGAACGTGGGTGGCTACACTGCCCAGCGCAACCCCTGACAAGATACCTCCGTCGCTCCGCGACCGAGACGCGAAAGCTCTACCAGCCCTCGGCGGCTTGCGCCTTTCTACCGCGCTGACGTAGATGCGCCGAAGAAAATGCGACGCGCCAAGTTGTGTCGCAGCGAGGAAAAGGAGGGGGCCGCGAATCGGCCGATCCCAATCCGGCCAATCGCCTATTTCCCGGGCGAAACGCACAGAAAAACGAACATAAGAGCGATTATCGGACGTTGGGGCGTGGGGAAAAGAGGCACCCGATTTCGTTCTCTCGCGGCGCGAACATTGTTGCGGCTACCGGCGGGCGTCTGCCCCGTCGCGGCGGCAGGCACCGCTGGGAGATGAGAACTCGCGTGGCTAGGCCGTGGCGGCTTGTTCTTGGGCGCGGTCGAGGAACTGGCCCATGCGGCGAAACTTTTCGTAGCGCTGCGCGAGCAGTTCCTCGGTGGAGTGCTTGCTCAGGTCGCGGAGCGCATCGTTGAGGAAGGTCTTGAGCCGCATCGCCATTTGATGATGGTCGCGGTGTGCCCCGCCCGGCGGCTCCTCGATTACCTCGTCGATGACGCCCAGCCCGCGCAGGTCTTGCGAGCGCATCTTTAGTGCTCGCGCGGCCTCCTTCTTGAAGGTGTGGCTTTTCCACAGAATGCCGGCGCAGCCTTCGGGGCTGATGACCGAGTAGTAGGCATGTTCGAGCATCGCCACGCGATCGGCGACACCGATCCCCAGCGCGCCGCCGGAGCCCCCTTCTCCGAGCACGACGCAGACGATCGGCGTGGGCAGTCGGGACATCTTGAGCATGCTCTCGGCGATCACCTGGGCTTGGCCGCGCTCTTCGGCGCCGATGCCCGGATACGCGCCGGGCGTGTCGATGAAGGTAATGACCGGCATTCCATACTTGGCGGCCATCTGCATTTTGAGCATCGCCTTGCGGTAGCCTTCGGGATGGGCGCAGCCGAAGTAACAGGCGTTGCGCTCCTTGAGCGTCTTGCCTTTCTGATGGCCGATGACCATGACCTTGCGGCCGTCGAGTTTGGCCCAGCCGGCCCGCATCGCGCGGTCGTCGCCAAAGAACTTATCGCCGTGCAGCTCGACAAATTCGTCGAAGACCAATTCCAGATAGTCGGTCGTCATCGGCCGATCGGGATGCCGCGCGACCTCGACCGTCTCCCACGGCTCCAGATTGCTGTAGATCTTCTTTTTCAGATCAATCAGCTCGCGGCGCAGGCGGCGGGTTTCTTCGTGCGCTTCCGGGCTTTTGTCGGGAAGGGCTTCGAGCTTGGCAAGGCGGCCCTCTAGCTCGTAGATCGGTTGCTCGAAGGCGAGACGAACGTCGGCACTGGCCATGACGGAGGTTGTCCTAGAGGCAAAACAAATCGGCAGATCGCGCTGCCGCGGGAGGATTTTTGATACCTGTAATAAGCCCTGGACGGCCGATCGTGTCAACACGGATCGGGCGGAAATCGGCCGGCGGGGAGAAAAAGGGGGGCAATCACGGTTCGCGGCCGAGGCTGGTGCCCGCCTACAGCCTGGAGGAGAGGGCGAAATCGGCGGCGGTGGTTCCTGCCGGTGGAACCTGAAAGGGCAGCCCATCGCGGTAGTGGGGAGGCACCTTTTCTTCGACCTCCGTCAGGACTGCTCCGTGCAGGCCAGGCTTGCCGCGGAAGGTGCGAATCGACACCCGATGCTGGCCCACCACCGCGCCCGGCTCGCCGTCGAGCGAGACCAGCTCGTAGCGCCCCTGCACGTCGGTCGTGGCGTACGAACCCGGCCCAGCCTCACGCGATTCGGTGGCGCTCACCGGCTCGAAGGCAACATGCGCTCCGGCGAGCGGCTGGCCGTCGAGCGTCACACGACCGGCGACGGGCACCAGAGGAAACGACTCCCCCCCACAGCCGAGAGCAAACGCGGTCAGACCAAGGTAGACGGCGGCGCGCGCGAGACTGGCTGGCATAGCGTCTTGACCGATCACGACACACGGCATCCGCTTCGCGTGCGGCGACCGTACCCCAGCAGCGCTGCGCCCCCGAGCAGGACGAGCAACACCGTGCCCGGCTCCGGCACGGGCGCGCCGATCAACTGGATATCGTCAAAGCGAATGGCGTGGTTATTCTGCGGAGTGCCATACAGCGTGAAGCGAAATGTGACGGGAATCACGGAGGCGAAATCCGCGAAGTTGATCGTTCGCAATTCCACAGGAACATTGCCCCCCGGCGGCGTGATCGAGGCGAGAAGGATTCCGTCCCGGCTCACGTCGACCTGCCCCGAGGTGAAAGCGTCGGTGAAGAACGACAGGCTCTGGAAGTTGGTTGCGACATGCGGCGTGATGGTGAACTGGAAGAAGTCGCCGGCGGCGGTCGCGAGCGCGGCGCTCGTGGTATTGGCGCCGGCGGCATTGAGGCCGGGGGATCTCGAGTTGGAGGTGTTAAAGACGCTGATGTTCAAGATCAAGGCGCTGGCGCCCCCGCCATGCAGTCCGCCGCCTTGGGAAAGACGCGAGGCGCTCGTGGCGGAGTTCGTATCCACGGAGTCGAAGGCGTTGGTGTTGAAATTGCCGTTCCCGCCATTTTCGAAATCGTATAGGGCGAGGACCACGGCGGAGGCGTGCGCGGCATGGAAGAACGTCCCTACGCCCAAAGCAAGAACAATCAAGCAGCTGCGAGTGGAAATCATCTTTGGATACTCCTTCCGGGTGAGGAAAGCTACTGAGGAAGCGGCCAAAGCCCGCCGCCAGCAATCGTGCCAAGGTGTTGGAAAAGCTCGCCGTCGATGGCCTGGCTCAAGGTACGTACTGAGCCGTCGCAGAGCGTGAACTGGGTCGTGCCGCCGCTGTGCAGACTGGTCAGCGCGCGATGGCAATGCCACCAGTGATTGTCGGCAAGCTGGAGACAACGGTCGAAGTCCGGCAGCCGCGTGTACGATTCCTTCTGCGGCGAGGCCAGATTGTGAAACGAGTGGGTGCTGGCCCAGAACGCTTTGCGCGGCGCGTTGGTGCGGGTGTGGTATTCGCCCACTAAGAGCGTGTTGGAGAGACCATCGCGGATGTCGCTAAATGTTTCGGTGCTCATGCCCCGAATCCCCACCGCGTGGAGCGGCCCCCGGTCGCGCAGGTGGCCGGGCATTTCATCAAAAAAAGGCGGATAATCGAAGAAGCCGTTGTCGGGTCTGTAGCGGAGTCCCGCGATGCCTTTGTACGAACCGGGCGCGATCGGCTCGTCGAGCTGTTGGGGATTCGGCTGATGGGGCTGGACAGGATCCCAAGGAGCATAGTCCGTGGGGCAGATCATCGCCGCCAGCGACGTTTTCAACACCGGCATGTTGTCAGGATGGGTATTGTAGAGATTGGGGTTATAGGAGTCGAACAGCGGTTGTTGTTCCAGAAACGGCAGGATGCTGATCGCCCAGTTGATGAACGCTTCGCTGCGGACATTGTTGTCGCCGGAATGCACCCCGCCCGGCGGCAGCGTGCTAAACGCGCTGTGATAGTTGTGTAGCGCCAGGCCGATCTGTTTGAGGTTGTTTGAGCACTGCGCGCGCCGCGCCGCCTCCCGCGCCGCCTGCACTGCCGGCAACAGGAGCGATACCAAAATGCCGATGATGGCGATCACGACCAGCAGCTCGACGAGCGTGAACGCGCGGCGTCGACTCCGAGCAAAGACGTGCATGACCTGCCTCGGGGGCTTCCGTCCTAGCGTCAAATCTTCAACTTGCCACGGCGTCGGCCCATCACGAGCGCCAGCCCTGCTCCGCCCACGATCAACAGCCACGTGGAGGGTTCGGGAATGGCCGAGACCGTGATGCGGTCGTAGCGATGGGTAATATCGGGCGAGCCGGTTTCTCCGCGTTGCACATACGCCACGGCGTACTGCGTTGCCGAAAATTGCTCGCGGTAATCGAAGCCGCCCGGCCACAACCCCGAGGCGTCGAACGTCGTGGGCACACCGGCTGCGGTACTCAGGCCCTCAAGGAGCAGCGACCAACCGCTGGGCAAAAACCACAGCTCTGCGGTAAAGCCGTCCAGAAGCGAAGCCAGTTGCACCGAGTTCTCGTTCGAGTACGGAATAAAATCGGGTCCGGGGCCGCCGTCGTTGATGACCAGCGCGAGACCTTGGCCGCTGTCTTGCACGTTGCCATTGCCGAAAAGGCTCAGTCCGATGTTCGACACCGTGCGATAGAAGCCGGTGTTGGTCGTGGAGAAGCCGAGAAAGACCCCATTGAACTGTGGCTGCGAACTGATGCTGCCCACGACGTAGCGTGCGTAGAAAGCGGGCCCCTCGGCCAGCGAGAAGCCGGTCTTGCTGGCGAGGCCGGCGTTGGCGGTCCGGTTATGGCTAATGACCGTGGCCAGTCCCCCTGCCTCACCGGCGCTGCTATCGTCGCCGGGGCCGTTGAAGACGAGATTAAAGCCGCCGTTGAAATCACCGCTTCCGCCGGTGGCGAGATTGCCATTGCCAAAGGTGTCGTCGATGAGCAGCGCCGCTTGGGCGGTGGTTCCCGCCGTACTCAGAGCGGCACCTGCCAATACCGCGCAGGCGGCAAGCAGTCCTCGTAGATTAAGCAGAAACGGCATTACTCCCTTCCTCTCTTTCATGTCGAGCGGGTCGCCCGGCGTTGTCGATGAGAATCAGTTTTGGTCAAAACGCTACTCGTCGCGCAAGGCCGCGGCGCCTTCGTTGTAGATCCGCGCTAGTTGGGCGTCGGTCAGCACCGCGTTGAAGCAGGCAACGTCGTCCATCGCGCCGTGGTAGCAGTGCATCGGCGCCGGGTTCTGTCTCGAATGTCCCAGGTGCGAGACGCAACCGGTAAAGTCGAGGCTGCCCTGCTTGCACGGCTCGCGCAGCGTCGCGGCGGCGATCGTCTCGGCCTGGACCGGCGCCCGTTGCTGGGGCAACGTCGTCAGTTGCATCAGGCCGTCCTGATCGTAGCGTGCCGCCACAAAAGTCCACTCCCCTGCCGCGAGCGAGCCGTGTTGCAGATTCTGCCAGTCGTTGAGACCCGAACGCACGCGGAAGCTGATGCGACGGCCGATTCCCAGGACACGATAGCCGCGCAAGAAAGTTGCAGGAGTCTCCGTGCAATCGACCAAGCGGGAAAAACGGGTCAGCTTCGCAAACCGCACCCACAGGCTCACCGTAAATCGATCGCCGCGCTGGAGCGACGGCGGCGGCAGCTTTACGCCGCTCTGGTGGAAGGCATACGCCGAGCCATGTACGCCCGCAATTCCCCGCTGCGGCGAATTGATCCAGATTCCATCTTGCCCGGCGACCGTATCGTGGACGCGGGGTGGGCTGGCGGGCGATTCGTCGAGCGGATAATGCGCCCGGAGCAAGCCCTCCTCGGGAGCCCGCGGCTTCCGCACCACGACCATCGGCGAATGGCGCTCGACCCGCGCCGTCTGCTGCGCGTCGAGACGTTGCGGGGGCAAGAGCTTCCCGTCGGCGTTCAGCGCGTGGACCAACACGGTTCCCTCATGCACCCGGACGTCGGTGCTCCCCTGCTGGTCGGCCCGGACGCTGAATTCGGTGCCCAGATCGACCACCCGCGCCGAGGGCGTCTGCACGAAGAAGCCTTGGGCGCGGCGGGGGACGCGGAGCCGGACTTCGCCGCCGTAAAGCGTGATGCCCCCTTCTTTGATCTGCACGCTCACCGGGGCCGAGAGTGCCAGCGTCACGCCCTGGCGCAAACGAACCTCGGCTTGGCCGGCCACGAGTTCCAGCGGCGCGCCGGCCGCAAGCTGTCGCTGCGGCGAGCGATCGCCCGCCCACTGCGTCTCGCGCGTGCTCGAGATCACGCCCACCGGCGACTGGGTAGAGTTGGCCGAGGCCGTCGCATCGCTTGGCTCGTCGAGGCGAATCTGGGCCGTGGTCAGCAGCAGCGAGAGGCAACTAAGGGCGGCCAGGAAGACGCCAAACCGCACCGGCGTCGAGAGCCAGCCGGTGAGGCGAGTCATGACAATCGCCAGCCCTGCCCGTGGCGCGGGAGCATCGTGCTCCAGTGCGGCACCAGCGAGCAGGCTTTGCACGCCGGCGCGCTCTTGTTGCTGCGAGCGTTCCTGACGCAGCAGCGCCGCTAGCGCTCCTTCCAAACGGCTCGCGTCGACGAGCGCGTCGGCCACGTCGCTGCGGGTTTGGACGAGCACTTCCAGTTCCGCAAGTTCGCCGGAGGTGGCCAGCCCGAGCAGGTATCGGTCCACCAGTCCCGCGGCGCGATGGGAAAGCATTAGCGCCCCTTTCGTTCCTCAAGTGCGAGCCGACGGCGAATGCACTGTTCCAGCCGTCCCCGCACGCGCGAGAGCGCCTGATAGACCGCGTCGAGCGTGCGCTCGGTTTGGCTGGCGATCGCTTCAACCTCCAACTCTTGGTCGTACCGCAAAACCAGCAGACGGCGTGAGCGCTCGGGAAGTTGCGCCAGGCACAGCCGCAGCGCGTCGTAACGGCGCGACGCGGTGGCCTCGGTGCGGTCGAACGCCTCGGCGATCGCCTGAATCGCCCGTGGAGCAAAGACGACCGGAAAGCGGGCGTTCTGCCGGGCGTGCTCAAGCACCTTCCGCGCCGCAATCCCCCGCGCCCAGCCGCCGAAGGACTGCTGCGGGTCGTATTGCTCGAAGCGTTTCCACAGCGTCGAAGCCACCTCCTGAAACACGTCGTCCCGCGCATGCGGATCGCGCACGAGCGAACCCAAAAAGGCTTTCAGGTCTGCCTCGTGGCGAAGCCACAACTGGAAAAATTGCTCGTGTCGGTCCACTAGAAGGTTCCCCGTCTACGTTCTTCTTGACGGAAACCGGCGAAATCTGACACGAAAAAAGCGGCGCGGAAGCATTTTTTTCCGGCGCCCCCCGTCGGGTGCCACTGCTGGCTTGCCCAGCAGTGCTCCCCACCGATCGACCACTTAATTCTGTAGCGGCAGTGCGAAACCGAGGAAACATCGGCCTGCGGGACGGAAGTTCCTCGTCACCTCTTTCCAGGGCAAGGTTGACTAGCTAGGTCATGCTCACCAATAGCACTGCTGGACAAGCCAGCAGTGGCACCCGGTGCATCACCGCTCGCCTACTGGGCTTCGCGGGCCGGTAGACCGGCCGGGGGCTTGGGCTTCTCGCGGAAGATCGGCGACTCGCGGAGCGCTTCGAGAAACTCGTCCAGGTTGGCCGGCCGCTGCGCGGCTTCCTTCGCCAGCATCCGCTGCACGAGTTTGGCAAACGACGTGTGGATATTCGTGCCGACGGCTTCGAGCGAGGGGGGAGCGCTCCGTAGGTGCTTGGTCAACAGTTCCTGCACGCTGGTGCCCGTAAAGGGGGGCTTGCCGGAGAGCAGTTCGTGCACCACGCAGCCGAAGCTATACACATCGGCCCGCGCGTCGACCGCTTGGCCGCGAATCTGCTCGGGCGACATGTAGCTCATCGTCCCCTGGATTTTGCTGCGGCCGGGAATCAGACGATGGAGCAGGCCCTGGCGGCGGATCGTGAGGTTGAAGTCGATGAGCTTGGTCCGGCCGTTGTCGCTCACGAGGAAGTTGTCCGGCTTCACGTCCCGGTGGACCCAGCCTTTACGGTGGAGGTAAGCAAGCGCCGCGGCGGCTTCACGGATGATCTGCTCGGCGTGGTAGAGCAACTGCTGCGCGTTGTCGTGAATCCGCTGCTTGAGGTTCGGCGCGCGGAACAGCTCCATCAACAGATAGGCTCCCTCCGGCGTGGTGGCGAACTCCGAGACGCCGATGATGTTGGGGTGCTTGAACTGCCTGCCGATGGCATACTCGTGCTTCAAAAAGCCCACCTGCTCGCGGGTGTAGCGAGAGCCGCGCGGCAAGAGCTTCATCGCTTGGCGATGGTGCTCCTCGCCTTCGCGGTAGACCTCCCAGACCTCGCACACCTGCCCCTTGCGGAGAAGATTGACCAGGCGGAAATCGCCGACACGTTCTTGGCTAGGTATCGCCACGGAAAGAGCTCGTTGCAGAATCAAGGTGGGCCGGCAGCGCCGCAGTTCCAGTCTGTGCATTGCGTGCAACTGTGGCGACAGGACCTGCCTTTTCGCCCGTGGCTGCCAAGCCGGCTAGCCGCTCCAATTCCAGTTGGACTTGATGCACCGGGGGCGACAGGGATGAAATAGGAAACCTCCATTGTACTTACGGCGGCGGCGGGCGCAAAGGATTTGCCGCCTTTAGGCTCGCAGCAGACGCTCGTAGAGGTGGCGGATCTGAGCGGTCATCCTCTGGTGGCGAAATTGCTCGGTGAAGCGTGCTCGCCCCTCGGCCCCCAGAGCCGCTCGCCGCTGGGGATCGCTCGCCAGTTCGGCAAAGGCTTGCGCCATACCGCCGATGTCGCGCGGCGGGAGCAGATAGCCGGTCTTGCCCGGCAGCACCACTTCGCGTGCTCCATCAATGTCGTAGCTGACAACCGGCTTGCCGGCGATCAGGGCTTGGGGGAGCACGCGGGCCAGCCCTTCCCGCAAGCTGGCGTGCACCACCCAATCCATCGCCCCAATCAGCCCCGGAATCTGTTCCGGGGAAACGAGCCCCGCGAAGCGGAAATGCTCGCTCATGCCCGCGGCGGCGATCTGCGCTTCTAGCTCCGTCCGCAGGAGTCCCTCGCCGACCAAGAGAAAGCGAATCTGCGGGTACTGAGTGACGACGAGCCGCGCGGCGGCGATCACGTCCGCATGTCCTTTCAGATGGAACAGCCGCGCGATCTTGCCGACGACCAAATCGCTTTCGGAGAATCCGAAGCTTGCACGGATTGCATCGCGCTGGCGGTCGGCGGCCAAAAACGGTTCCACGTCCATGCCGCTATAGATCGTGGTGAACCGCTCCGGCGGCGCGACGCGGGCATCGACCATCAGCCGCGTCATCGCATCGGCGACGCTAATCATCGCATGGCAGCGGCGTGCGGCGTAGCGTTCGCAGAGCCGAAAAAACGCCCGCGCCCCCCTGCCCTGGTACGGATGAAACGGCGCGCCGTGGACCGTATGCACAATGGCCGGCACACCGAGCGCCGTGGCCGCCGAGCGGCCAAGCAGCCCGGCCTTGCCGCTATGCGTGTGCACGACCTGCGGCCCAAACCGCCGCAGCGCCCGCTTGATCGCCAGGTAGCTCGACGCATCGCGAAGCGGGTGGATATTGCGCTGCAACTGCGGCAGCACGACCAGCGGCACGCCCAGCGCCCGCGCCTGCCCCTCCAAACTCCCCTCCGGCCCCAACCCCGGCCCGGTAATCAGCACCACCTCGTCGCCGTACTCGTGGATCAGGTCTGCGCAGTTGAAGAGGGTGTTCTCTTGCGCGCCGCCGAGGTTCAAGCGAGTGATGAGGTGGGCGATGCGCATGGAAGGCGGAAGGCGG
>CAYZVT010000092.1:0-13487 GCA_964481585.1 uncultured Pirellulales bacterium | reverse complement strand
AGCCGGCACCTGCTGTTCGTTGAGAATGGGCAAGCCCGCGCGCGGCAGCCGAGTACCCCGCCAACGGCCCCTTATGCGCCCGTGATGGTGAACGCGGCCCAGAAGAACGGGTGAGCGGCGCCGTAACGGCTGCGGCGTGACTCGATCATCCTAAGTTGGGCTTTCCGTAGCGAAGCGGACTTGTCGCTCTCCTCGACGAGGTTGGCGAAGAAGTCGCTCATCAGCCGTGCGGTCTGGTTGTCGGGAATCTGCCAGAGCGTGGCGATGACCGAGCGGGCACCGGCGAGTTGGAACGCCTGCCGCAATCCCGCGACGCCTTCGCCGTTGCGAACTTCGCCTAGCCCCGTCTCGCACGCGCTGAGCACGACGAGTTCCGTGCCGCGCAGGTCGGCGCTGATGATTTCCAGCCCGGTCAGGATGCCATCTTCGCCCACGCCGCGCGAGGTGTCCGTAGGCTGATTGCAGCCGGCGAGCAGCAGGCCGCAGCGGAGCAGGGGATTGGCGGGCATCGCCGTGGCGGCAGATTCTTCTTCGGCGAAGAATCCGTGGGTGCTGAGCATGAGCACACGCGGTTGACGCATCGCCTTAAAGACCGCTTCGAGCGCCCACTGGTCGCTGTAGAGAAGCGGCTTGGCGCCGGTGTACGCTTCGAGCTTCGGCGAGACGGCGGCGGCTTCGATTTGCGTGCCCGGCAACCGTGCCGCGGTTCCCAATTTGAACGTACCAGCCGCCGGCGTGGCGCGCACGGCGCTCGGCAAGGCCGTCTCTTGACGGAGCACGCGGCGGGTTGCCAGTTCGGCCTCGGCAGGGCTGAGATCGTAGTTCGGGTCCGCAAACAGAATCGGCTGCCCTGGCGTGAAGTTCGCCGCGCTCTTCACCAGATCCCGGCCGCTGACAATAAAGCGGAAGTCGTACTTCTCGATCGCATACCCTCCGTCTTCGAGCGGCAACGCGCTCCACGGCACCAGCCACAGTACCGAGTCGGGGCTGAGATAGACTCGCTCGCGGCCGCCCGCCTCCGCCATCAGCGGATGGAGAATCTGCTTTGCCAGCTTCTCAAGCGCGGGCCGCAACGCTTGCTCCGCCTCGGGTTCGCCTTGCTCTTGGATCAGGCCCGGCGCTTTCTGCAGCGCGAGGCGGGCTTCCTTTACGCTCGCATCAATCGCCTCGGCAGGGCCTAAGTCCACCGCGCGAACGGACCCTTGGCCGGCGGCGGGAATAATCCAAGCCAGGTAATGTTGCGGAAAATCCTCCGGCTGCTTCTCAACGGCTTTGTAGTCGTAGACCTTGAAGCGGGCGATCTCGATCAGCACGGCATCCGTGGGAATCGACTGCCGCACTTTCTCCAACTCGACCCACTCCCCAGTACCCGCCGCACGACCGCCGCGCAGCGCCAGCAGGCGCGACTGTTCCTGCTCTTGCCGCGAGAGTTCTTCGATGCGTCGGCGGCGCTCGGCGCTTCCTTCGCTGCCGTCGACGAGCGACAGTGAGGCGAGTTGCTTGCGCACCATTAGCAGAAACTCCGCAATCTCCGCCACCACGGGATTGCTCTTGTCGCGCGCCAACAGTGCCCGCTGGGCGAGCGTCTGCTGCGCGATGCCCTTGCCGTTGGTGACCCAGGTCGCGGAAAGGTCCACGATGCGCTGGCTTTTCGGCCCCCTGGCGACGAGGCTGAGGGCGGAATGGTAGTGCTCCTCGTCGACTTCCTGCAGAAACGTCAATTGATCGTTTTCCGACAGCGCGGGGAGCACCTGATCGATGTAGCGGCGGAACCCACGGCGCGCGCGGTCGAACTGCGTGGCGGCCTCCTCCCACCGTGCGGTCGCGGCGGCAAGCACCCCCAAGCCTTGATGCGTATAAGCCCGGTCGGGGTGATGCGCGGGCAACTTGTTCGACCGAATGGCAAGTGCCCGCTGATAAAGCCGCTCCGATTCTTCGTGCTGCTTTTCCAGCCGGCTCAGGTTGGCGAGGGCCATTAGTGTGTGAGCCGTGACGGGGTGATCTTCGCCCAACCGGCTTTCGCGGATGGCGAGCGCCCGCTCGTACAACTGCCGCGCTTTGGCATGGTCGCCCATGTGCGTATACAGGCCGCCCATGTTGTGCAGCGTGAGCGCGACGTCGGGATGATCCTTTTGAAGATGCTTTTCTCGAATCGCCAAAGCGCGGTCGAAAAGCGGAACCGCCTTGGCATGTTGGTGTTGACGCTGGTAAAGATTGGCGAGATTGACGAGGCTGCGCGCCACGTCGAGACTTTCGCCGCCCAGGCTGGTCTCCAAGATGCGCAGCGTGCGCAGATGCATCTGTTCGGCTTTCGGATATTGGCCCATCATCGAGTACAGGGCCGCGAGGTTGTTCAGCGTCCGCGCGACTTCATAATGGTTCGCACCGAGCGAACGCTCTTTGAGCTCCATGCTGCGCAGCAACAGCAATTCCGCGCGCGTCAGTTCGCCCTGCTGCGTATAGAGGTCCGCCAGATTCATCAGCGCATCGGCCAGCGCGGGCGCGTGCGAGCCGCGATGCTGGTCCAGCACGCGAATGCTTTCCAGGTAAAGCGGCTCCGCTTTGGCGTATTGGCCAAGCGAGCTATACGTGCCCGCCAGATTGCTGCGGCTGATGGCGACATTCGGCGAGCGGTCGCCGTATTGGGCGCGAAGCATCTCTAGCGACCGTTCGTGCAGCTTGAGCGCCTCGGCGTACTGGCCCAACTGCCATTTCACCGCCGCGAGATTGTTCACGGCCTCGGCTGCCAAATCGCGGTCGTTGTTCGCTTCGGCGATGCGCAGTGCGGTTTCGATCAGCTTTCCGGCTTGTTCGTAGGCACCCAATTCACGCAGCAATAAGCCTTGTGCCTGCGAGAGTGCGGCGACGTTGATGTGATTGGCGCCGAATAGCTGCGTGGCGAGCGTCGTGGCCTCGGCATAGGCCCCAATCGCCTCGCCGTGCTTGCCTTGTTTTTGCAGAGCATCCGCTCGTGTGACAGTTTCGCCAAGCTGCTGGAGTCGCGGGTCTTGGGCTTGGGCTGGAGGGGTGATGAACGCAAGAAGGACGACACAGAGACTGCACCAGCACGTCCAGCTTTTCATAGATCCCCTTTTCTCGAAAGCAGCCCATCGAGGTTGATCGTCAAGCACTGCCACCGCCCGTAGCACGAACCAAGCAGAGCGCCACCCCTGCGAAGCGGTGGAGCAAGCATAAGCTGCGGAAATGGGGCCTACAAGCAGGGGGCGGGGAAAATTGCCCTGGCTGCGCAAGTCCAGCCTGGCGTCTCCTCGCCGACCGACCGATCTGGCCCCGTCGCCTCGGGGAAACGCGGGGCTGCTGGCCCATCGCGTGCCCGCTGCGGATGAGGTCGAACCGCCACCTGCTCTGCATCAGGGATGGCGCGGGTGTGAGCGTCACGATTGTGGTTAGTCTGGATGATCTCTCCAGAAGGCTTCCGCTTGGTCTGGCTGAGATCGACCGTGCGCCCGGCCCCCACGTCCCCTCCCGCTTTCCGCCTTCTTGCGGATCGGGGGCTTCCGCTGTCGCGGTGCGTCCCCGCCACCCGACGCCACCTGCTCTGCATGAAGGATGGCGCGGCTTAGCGGTGCGGCGCCGCGTCGGGGCCGAGCAGTTCTTGGAGCTTTTTGAGCGAGCGCGTCAGCAGCACCCGCACCGCGCCGTCGGTCTTGCCCAAATGTTCCGCAATCTCTTTGGACGGCAGATTTTCGAGGTAGCGCATGCGCAGGGCGGTGCGGGCTTCCTCTGGCAATGCGTCGAGCGCGGCCAACAGCTTGAACTCGCGCTGACCGCGTGAAAAGGCTTGGCTCGGTGAGGTGATACTGGCAACGAGCAAGTCAATCACGCCCCCCTCATCGCGGTCGCCACGGGGGCTACCCAGCCCGACTTCGCGGCCCGCCGCGCGCTTCTGGGTGCTAAAGAATTTGCGATGCGCATCAACGATGCGTCGCTCGACAAGCTGGCAGAGCCAGTTGAACGGGTCGCGGTCCGCCAGATCGACCTTGTCGAGCGAGCGCATGCAGTCGACGCTCACTTCTTGAAAAACATCGTCCGGCTCGACCTTGCGGCGCAGCTGGGGACCAAGCTGCCGCTGAATAAAGGCAAGCAGTTGAGGCCGCTTCGCCTCCAAAAACTCCCCCATCGCCGCTACGTTGCCTTGCCGCACGCGGGCGATCAATTGTTCGTCGGCATCCATCGGCTCGGCTCTCCCCGGAGAAAAACAGGCCACCGCTGCGGCGCTTATCATACCGTCTCGACGGGCAAAGCAAACTAGGCGTCCCTGAGAGCGGGTGCGGAGTTCGCCCGATTGCAGATCCCCTTGGATTGAGGGAAAATCAGCCCCGGCCTTTCTTTCCGCAGGAACGTCTGCCCGTGTCCCAGCCGACCGAAAACCTGCACGCTTCGCTCGATGCGGCCGATGCCGCATGGGAGTTGCTTGCTGCGCAGCTTGAGCAGTTCATCGACGCCTGGGAGGCGAATCCGGGCCAGCCGCCGGCGATTGCCCCTTTCGCGCCGGACGGTCCGCCTGGGCTGCGGCGGATGGTGTTGGCCGAATTGGTCAAAGTCGATCTCGACTATCGCTGGCACGGCGGCGAAGCGCCGCGGTTGATCGAGCAGTATTTGGAGGAACTGCCGGAACTGGCGGCCGAGGGGGTTCCCTGCGATCTGCTGTACGAGGAGCTTCACATCCGTCAGCGGCTCGGCGAGCGTGTCCCCTTGGACGAGTACTTTGACCGTTTTCCCGATCAAGCCTCGCAGTTGGAACGCCTGCTCGGGGGCGACGTGGCCGTGGTTTCGACGGCGCTGTTTCGTGCCACGGGTGCTCCGCAAGAAGTACAGGTCGGCGATCGGCTCGATGATTTTGATCTGCTCACGCAGCTTGGCAGCGGGGCGTTTGCCACGGTCTTTCTCGCCCGCCAGCGTTCGCTGCAGCGCCTCGTGGCGCTGAAAATCTCCGCCAACCAGGGGGACGAACCGCAGACCCTCGCGCAGCTGGACCATCCGCACATCGTTCGCGTCTACGACCAGCGGCTGTTGCCCGACCGGGACCAGCGACTGATGTATATGCAGTACGTCGCCGGCGGAACGCTGCAAGAGGCGATCAGATCCTGTCGCGCGACGGGGCTGGAACATGGCACGGCGCAAAACTTTTTGGCCGCCGTCGATCAGGCGCTCGCGCAGCGCGGAGAGACTCCGCCCGTCGAGTCGCCGATTCGCGCGCGAATCGCGGACGCCACTTGGCCGGAGCTGGTCTGCTGGCTCGGCGCGCAGTTGGCCGAGGCGCTCGATTACGCGCATGCGCATGGCGTGCTCCATCGGGACTTGAAGCCGGCGAACATTTTGCTCACCGCCGAAGGGAGTCCCAAGCTCGTCGATTTCAATATCAGCTTCTGCTCGAAAGTGGCGGGCGCGACGCCGGCCGCGTACTTCGGCGGATCGCTCGCCTACATGTCGCCCGAACAACTTGAAGCCTCGAACCCCGCCCATCCGCGCCAGCCCGAGGAACTCGACGGCCGCAGCGATCTTTATTCGCTGGGGATCGTGCTTTGGGAACTGCTCACCGGCAGTCGCCCGTTTCGCGATGAGCAACTTCAAGCCGGCTGGTCGGCGACGCTCCAGCAGATGACCGCGCGGCGGCAGAGCGGGGTGCCGGAGGCGGCGCTGGCCGAGTTGCCCGCCGCGATGCCGCCGGGGCTGCGCGAGGTCTTGCTAAGGTGTCTCGCACCGCATCCCGAGAATCGCTCTAGCACGGGCAACGAACTGGCGCAACAACTGCGGCTCTGCTTGCAGCCCGCCGCGCAAGCGCTGCTCCATCCCTCGCAGGGCAGCTACATGCCCTTATTGCGCAACAGGAGCCTAGCGCTTCTGGTCGCGATTGCCGTGGTGCCGAACGCGGCGGCCGCGCTGTTCAATCTCGTTTACAACGATCTAGAAATCATCCGGCACCTCTCGCCCGCTTCGCGTCAGGTGTTTATGACGACGCAGGCGACGATCAATCTGATTGCCTTTTCGGTGGGAATTGGAATGGTCGTCGCCTTCTCGCGGCCCGTCACGCGCGCCGTCGGTGCGAACCATCTGGACGCGGCGGATCGGTCGTACCTGGCGTGGCTCCGCGCGCGCTGCGTGCGTCTGGGGCAGATTATCGCCGTGATTGGCATTGTCGAGTGGATCGTTGCGGGGGCGGTCTACCCGCTTTCGCTGCAACTGGCCGGCGTCGAACTGGCGGCGACGCATTATCTGCATTTCATGATCTCGCTTACGCTCTGCGGCGTGATCGCGGCGACCTATCCCTTTTTCGGAGCGACGGCGCTCGCTCTCCATGCGCTTTACCCGGCGCTGCTCGGCCGCACGACGCGCGATGCGGCCGCGATTGCCGATCTGCGGTGGGCGGACCGCGCCTCGCGCGGCTATCTCTACTTGGCCGCGGCACTGCCGATGCTCGCCGTCGCCGTGCTGGTGCTATTCGGTCGTGAGCAAAGGCTCGCCTTGGGCGTTTTGAGTGTCGGCGGCGTGCTCGGCTTCGGCCTGCTCTACTATTTGGCTCGCATGATTCAGAACGATGTCGAGGCATTGGCCGACGTACTAACCGCCGCCGGCGCGGCGTCCGCTGCCGATTTTGCTGCTGCAAAAAGCCGGCTTCGCTGAAGGCCTTTCTTGCGTAACTGGGACGGCCGAGGAACCGCCCAAGCCGCACGGCACACGGCGCGCCGTGCGGCTTTGCCAGGTACAAGCTCTTACCGCTGCGCGGCCGGCTCGGGTTCGCCCAGGTCGAGGCTGTCGAAGTCGATCTTGCTCTCAGGCTCCACATCGGGCGTTTGGCCCGGCGCGGAAGCCGCCGGCGGCGGCGTTTCCTTCGGTGCCGTATCGGCGGGCGCCGGGACCGCTCCTTCGCTCTGAGAAGGCGGCGGTGCCGCGACGGCAACGAGCGGGATGCCGGCTCGCGGGAGGACGAGCACGTTGTTCAGCTCGTCCGCCTCGATCAGTTCATCAAAACTGTCGAGTGCCACGACCAGCGTGTCGAACGGCGCGAGCGACTGCCCATCGGGACTCATGGCCATCGCCGTCTGCGGCAGTTGAAGTTGCGCCGTGATCGTGGCGCCCGGAGCGATCTCGCCGATCTCGATCGTGCTGATTGGCGAAAGCAGGTCGATCGCCCCCAGGACCGCCACGGCGGAAATGCTGAACCGCCGGACGCAGCGCTGGCTCGCGTTACAAATCGTCACCTCGTAGAGCGGTCCGGCTGCTTCGCTGGCCTCGGCGACGAGCGAGACCGACGCAAGTTTCAAGTCGCCCGCCGCGTGGTGCGGCAAGAACGGATGCCCAAACGGGCCAGCCATCGCCAAGCCGCTGCGCTTGAGCAGGCAGTGGCGCATCAAGAGATTGATGACATGCCCGCAGTGCGCTCGGCCGGCCTGCGCGTGCAAGACGTGCGGCACGCCTCCGCGAAAGAGCTTTTCAAGGGGCAGAGGCTCTTGGGCCGCTGCCGTGAGGGGACTGATCGACAGCACTGCGCCGAGTGCCGTCAACACGAAGAGACTACCTTGGAGTGGGCGTTGCATGGGAGTGGTCCTGTGCTGAAGGGGAAGTGGGTGCGGCTTGAAAAAGAGAGCCTGACGCCTGCGCGCGGCAGAACGTCAGGCTCTGGGGGGTGGAGAAGCTCATCGCCAATCCGAGTTATTCGGGCTTAGTAGCAGCCCCAGTAGTGGTGATAGACCGGGTAGCACGTGTAGTAGTAGACGGGCCGGTAGCAGTAGAACGACTGGTAGTACGTGTAGCATGGACGGTAGCAACCATAGCCGTATCCATGCCCATACCAGCAACTCGAACGGTAGCCGAAGCGGCGGAAGCAGGCTTCGATAGCCTCGTCCGTCTTCTCGCCGCCCGCCTTCTGGGCCAAGCCGTCGAGGTCGAGGTCGCCGAGCAGGTCACTCTCGATGGCGATCTCGGCGTCGCTGATCGACTCGGCTTTCAGTTTGCCGACTTCACTGAGCAGGTCATCGTCGGCCACCGAGATCGTGGCCATCAGCAGCATGGGCACCATCGCCAGCATCATCGACTTGAACATCACAAAGCTCCTTTTGTCTTGGGCAGAGGGTGGGTTGGAAGCGAATCGCGAGTCTGCCGGCTTCGCGTCTTCGCTGGGAGTATCACTACCCAGGGAAGCGAGAAGCCCGCGAGGTTGTTACACGCGGGGAGAAAAAATTCTGGGCCTCTCCCTTCACACGATGAGTCGGTGCTGCGGGAACAGATAGAGAGGGCGCGGCGGCAAGAAGCGGGCGTAACAAGCGCCTCGGGTTTTCGCTTATTGAGGGGTAGACGCCCCTGCCCGTGGCGTGTCGTCCCTCTTACTTTCCCGTGTTCTAGGTGCTTCCATGCGTACTTCCGTCGCCCTTGCCGCCGTACTGTTTGCATCCGCTTTCGCGCCCGTGCCGCTTCGGGCAGATGAGCTATTTTCGAAGGTTGCGATCGACGGAGTCTTCGCCTCGGCTGAAGAACATCGGACCACCGCCGGCGAGCCACGACCGGCGGACACCAAGGATGCAGCGCGCCCAATCCTGGGCGTCGACTCGCTCAGCGGCGCGCTGCGCACGGCGGGCTTCGAGCCGACCGCCAAAGGCCCGCAAACGCTGCTCGTCCAGCTTGAGCGGGGCGGAGCGAAGCTGCCGGTGGCGCTGACCATCTCCGGCGATGCGCAGCAACTGCGGATTACGATGCCGCTGAACGAGCAGCCGAGCGACCGAGAAATTCCGGCAGAGAAACTGCTGCAACTGCTCGCGGCAAACCAGAACCTGGCGCCGCGGTTCTTCGCTTACAGCAAATCCCGCCGCAGTGCGGAGCTATGCCAAGTCTTATCCGGCTCCGAAGTCGCCACGGCGGATCTCAAAACGCTCTTGGAACGGCTGGCGGAAACGGCAGAAGGGACGCGGGCGTTGTGGGATTTCGCGGGCGGATCGGCGGCGGCGAGTGCTGCTGCCCCGGTGGCCAGCGTGCAAGACGCCGGCTCGCTCGTCGGCACCTGGTCGGCGACGGTTTCGGAGCAAGCCGCCTTTGCCCTGCAGCTTGGTGGCGATGGCAAGTTCGTGCTGGTGCATGCCAACCGAGGAAAAACCACTCGTTCAGCCGGCACTTTTGCGCTGAGCAACGGGCAACTGGCGCTCAATGGCGACGAGCGCAGCCAAATTCGCGGCACGGTGCAGGTGAAGTCGCAGGACGAGTTCCGGTTCGTGCCGGCCTCGACCGGCGGAAAGCCGCTGACGTTCAAGCGGGCGAAGTAAGTGCCCTCGCCAGACAGAACGCGGCCGTCCTGTAACAAAGGGCGGCGATTTCCGCTGACAGGGGTAAGGAGACAAAGACTTTGGTCCGCCCCCGGCGACGCCCACAGCTTCCAACTCTCGTCAACTTTAGAAACAGGAAATGGTGCTCGGATGAAGATGTTGATTGCAAACACTGGTCAAAAGAACACGGTTCTGGCAGCGTGCCTGCTCGCCCTGCTCACGCTTCCGCAACTGGCCCACGGCGAAGAAAACGCTTACTTCAAGGTGCTGCCGAGCACGACCTGGGTGCTGTCCAAAACCTCCGATGGCACATCGAGCGGAACGGGCGTGTTGATCGACGCCCAGAAGAAGCTGGTCGTGACGAACGCCCATGTCGTGGGCGACGCGCGGAATGCCGTGCTCTTTTTTCCGGAACTGGAAGCGGGGCGGCCGATCGTCAGCCGGCAGCATTACCTCGACAACGTCCGGCGGCTGGGGATTCGCGGCAGCGTGATTGCCGTCGATCGCAAACGTGACTTGGCGCTCGTTCAACTTGAAAAGCTGCCGGAATCGGCCCAGGCGGTCGAACTGGCGGCGGAAAGCATCAGCCCCAGCGAAATTGCCCACTCGATCGGCAATCCCGGCTCGACCGAAGCGCTCTGGGTTTATTCGTCGGGCACCGTGCGCGCGGTGTATCGCAAGCAGTTCCGCACCGGAGCGGGCGAGCACGACTTCAAAGTCGTCGAAACCCAATCCCCGATCAATTCGGGCGATAGCGGCGGTCCGGTGGTCAACCGGCAGGGCCAACTCGTCGCCGTCGCCCAGGCGATTGCCCCCAACGCGCGGCTGGTGAGCTACTGCATCGACATCAGCGAAGTGCGGGCCTTTCTCGCCAGCCCTTGGAAAGTCGCACCGCTGCCGGTCACGGAAATCCTCAAGCAGGCGGAACTGGCTTACAAGCAGCATGAAACGGGGCATTTTGAGATTGAATTAAGCAGTGAGGGGGATCAGAAGCAGCCCGTCTTCATCACCAAGGACACCGAGTACTACGAGCGTGCCGACGTGCGGAAGATTTGGTCGCTGGCGCAGACGAGCCGCGAGGCTCCGACACTTGAGATGACGATGAAGCTCTTGCAGCAGAACGCCCGCACGAAAATCGGCTCGTGGATGGTCGAGCAGACGGCTGGCGGCGATTACCTGCTGATTTACTGCGTGAAAATGGACGCGACCGCCACCCCCGACGCGGTGAAAAGCACGATGCAATACGTCGCCAAGCTCACCGCCGCGATGAAGAAGGAACTGACGCCCAAGACCGAGGCCCAAAGCGCCTCCGATACGCTGAACGCGTGGCTCGCCAACTGACGGTCACGCTAGTCTCGCGGCCGTGTGGTTGCGAAGAAAAATTGCATCGGCGGTGTAACAAACTCCGCCGACTTTCGCTGCCTTAGTTAGCAGAGGACTTCTACTTCCCTTCAACTTAAAGGACACGAATCATGCAACGCCTCGCAAAAAAGCTTTTGATCGCGGTCGTCGGATTGGGGGCCAGCTATAGCAGCGTGACGGCAGTCGAAGCCTGCCCGCGCGGCGGCGGCGGTTACAGCTACAGCTACTCGCCTCGTCCGTCGTACTGCGCTCGTCCGGTCTACGTCCCGCAGCGCCCGGTTTACGCGGTTCCGCCTCAGCCGCAATTCCAAGGCCAGCCGCAGGTTCCGCCCCAAGCTCAACCGCAGGTTCAACCGCAGCCCCAGGTTCAAGCCCAGCCACAGGGACAGCCTCAGCCACAGGTGGCGGCCCAAAGTCCGCGGCGTGCAAACCCCGCCACGACGCCATCGGCGAGCGGTGCCTCGGCCGAAACAACGGCGCTCGCCGCGCTGGGCAGCTTCGCCGGCGAAGCGCCGAGCGAGCCGGCCGCCGTGGAGCCGCGGGGTTCGGGCCAGACGGGCACGTTTGCCGCGACGCTTCCCAACGGCGCGACGGTCCAGTTGACCTTGCAGGCCGACGGCAACTTCAACTGGAGCGCTACGCTCAACGGCAAGACCAGTTCCTTCCAAGGAACCTACACTTTGCAGGGCGATCAGCTCACGCTCGTCCGCTCCGACGATAACCAGAAGCTCGCCGGCAAACTGACCCCGAACCGCGAAAACGGCTTCACCTTCAAGCTCGACGGCACGCAAGACGCCGGACTGAGCTTCGCTCGCCGCTAGTGCGGAACGTCAGTTGAATCTCTCATCCGACGAGCCGCCCGCATCCTCAGCCGATGTGGGCGGCTCGCGTTCGTTGGCGCATTTCGGCCGACGCCATTGCGGCACGGTCGGCAGGGAATGAATCAAAGGCGAGACAAGGAACGTTTTGAGAACATTCTACCGGCCGCACGCCAGCCGTTGTAGGATAGTTCGCTTCACCAACTCATGCACAGCCGGTGGAAGCTCCGCCACGGGAAACTAGCGATGCCCTACGTGAACGTCCGCATTACGAAAGACGGCGTAAGCTCGGAGCAGAAGGCCCAGATCGTCAAGGAGATCACCGACACGCTCCAGCGCGTGCTCGGCAAGCGGCCGGAACACACGCACGTCGTCATCGATGAAGTCGAGCCGGAGAACTGGGGCTTCGCCGGTGTGCTGACGCCCGAGTACCGCAAGCAGCAGTCGTAGCGCGACTCGAAGCGGCTCAGACGAGAAAGCCCCTACGGCCGCCGCTAATCCGGGACGATGCGATGCACGCGCAGCGCGGGGTTGTCACCCTGAATTGCTCCATCGCCAAGCTTCGCGGCATAATCGCCCACCGCCCCGGACACGGTCGGCACGCCCGCCGTCGCGTTACCGGCGCTGTCATCCCCGCTGGTGCTGACGCACGCAGTTGCCCTCGAAAAGCGTGAAGCGGAGCGCGTTTTTCTGCAGAGCGCCCCTCTAGGCGGGCCGGATCTGGGGCTTTTCCAAAAAAAGTTGTCGCAAGCGACTGCGGCTGCCCTTAATGCTAGTACGGGCTTTTAGGGTCAAGAAATCCGCAGGTGTGCCGTGACGCTTTCCGATTCCCCCCAGACAGAAGGACGCGGGGAGGCCAAGCAGTTCTTGCAGTTGCTCGGCATGCACGAGCGCCGCTTGCGGGCATTCATCTTTGCGCTGGTGCCGAACTGGGCCGACGCCGAAGAAATCGCGCAGGAGACGCGCATCCGGCTCTGGGAGCAGTTCGATCGCTATGACCCGGCGAAGGATTTCGGGGCTTGGTCGCGGACCATCGCCTATTATCTGGTCCTCAAGGAGCGCGAGAAAGCGAGCCGCGACCGGCTGGTCTTCAGTCAGGAATTTCTTGAACGGGTTGCGAGCGAGATCGAAGGCGTCAGCGACGAATGGGAAGCTCGCCGGCGGACGCTGGCCGAGTGCCTGCAAAAGTGCTCCGCCCAGCAGCGGCAACTGCTCATGCGCTACTACGAGGGGAAGGAATCGATGCGCGAGATCGCCGCGCAGCTCGGCCGCTCGCTCGATGCGACGCGGCAATCGGTACTTCGCACCCGCACGGCGCTGGCCGAGTGCGTCGAGTCCGCGCTGCGGCGGGAGGATCACTCGTGAACCGGAGCCCGCGCAGGTTGGCGGAGTTCGATCGGCATTTGCTGCAGCAAGTCGAAGCGTTGGTCGAGGGGAACCTCTCGCCGGACGAAACGCGGCGACTTGAGCAGCAGGTTTGCGACAGTCCGCGTGCGCGGCGGCTCTACGTCGATTTCATGCATGACGCGCTGTGTCTGCACGAGTGGGCGAGCGACTTGACCGACGCGGCGGAGCCGAGCGAGCTAAAGTCGCGCGCCCCGATCGACTTGCCGCTGTTGGCGGATTTGTTCCAGCACGGTGCCGAAAATGCGGCGGTCGCGCCGACACCGGCGGCGTCTCGTGCGCGGGCGGCATCGCCGGTCGTCGCACGCTTTCCCAGAGTAATCGCGGTGCTGAACCGGCCGCTGGTCTTTTCTTTGATCGTGGCCTGCGTAACTTGTTTTTCGCTGCTGGCGTCGCTCGCTCAATTTCCTTGGCAGGAGCGGCCCCGCCGCGCGGCGCGCGCGCCGCTGGCGGCGGCACGGACGGAAGCAAAATCAGTCGCGCGCTGGACCGGCGGTGTCGATTGCCAGTGGTGGGCAGAAGATCGCCCTCGGCTGGGGCAGCCGCTCGCAATCGGCAAGCTCCTGCGACTCCAACAAGGGCTGGCGGAAATCACACTCAGCAGCGGAGCACGGCTGGTCCTAGAAGG
>CAYZVT010000091.1:0-13487 GCA_964481585.1 uncultured Pirellulales bacterium | reverse complement strand
GGTTTTCGGAAACGAGCGTCTGCGAGATCGTGACGCCCGCCCCTTCCTGAATCTTCAAGCGTGCGAAGGCGGGAAACGCATCGGCCGGCCACTTGGCAAGATCGCGGACGACGTAGCACTCGATCGTGCCGGACGGAGGGCGACCCCAATAGGCCGAGATCAGCCCCAGCATCGTTTCCAGTCGCTCCAGAAGCTCTTGCGCCTCAAGCGGCGTGAGGTCGGTGTGAATCAGAAAGTGGCGCGACTGGTAATTGGCTGGCCGCGCGGCGGCTATCTCCTGGGGCGTCGGTTCGAGCTTTTTCTTGGCCGTCGGCTTCCGCGCGGCTTTTCGGCTGCGCGACTCGCTGCGCTCGGGTACTTCCACCTTCGATGGCGCCGCCGTTTGCGGCTTGTTCGGTGTGGGATCATCGGCGGCCTTCGGCGGCGTCGCCGGCGGCTGCGCCGCTTCGTCCGGCAGCCAGACCAGATCGCCCTGCTGCGGCTCGGCGCCGGCCACCTTGCCGACTAGGTAGTCCTTCGTCGCCGCCGTGATGATGACCTCCCCCAGCGCCGGGGTGCCCAGTCCATGCCGGTGCAAAGCCCCCTTCGCCCCCGGAGCAACGGTCGCCGTGTCCTTGGCGGTGAGCTTCACAAAGTCGCCTTTCACGGCTTCGACTGTCGTCAACGTTCCATTGCGGGCGACGATCACTTGGGCCGACGCCAGCGCCGTGGCAAACGTCAAAAGACCGACTACGGCGGCTCGCCCCACCGCGTGCGACCGCTTTCCCTGCCAAACTTTCATAACTTTCATGACTCCTCTATGGTTGAGTGCGTCACGCACCAGGCTTTCTTAAACGCGAGGTGTAATTTTAACACACCAGCGCCGGAGTGCCTGACGGTGGGAAGATCGGATTTGTGTGTCACGGTCGCACACTTCAGCATATCCGCTAAGGGGCGAGCAGGGGGGGTCGTAGAAATTTCGCCTTTCGCACTGCCCGGCGCGGGCAGTAGACTGGCTCACACGGATTGGTGGAGGCTTGTCAATCGGGAAGATCTTTACATATTGAGGGGCAAGCGGCACATGTTTCAATCTCCTGAGTTTCGGTTTGCTCTCGAAGCGGTCCGCCGGGCGACGCAGCTCGCCCAGCGGGTGCAACAGGAGATGGCCGCCGCCGCCCTGACCAAGGAAGACCGCTCGCCGGTCACCGTCGGCGACTACGCCGCGCAAGCCCTCGTCGCCCAAATGCTCCGCGAGAGCTTTCCTGACGATCTGCTGGTTGGCGAGGAAAACGCCGCCGCGCTGCGTGCTCCCGAGCAGAAGGAAACGCTTGACCAGATCACGCGGTTTCTTAAACGGCAAATTCCCTCGGCCCAGCCGGAGGCCGTGCTCGAATGGCTCGAACGGGGGCGAGCCAACCCCACCGGCCGCTACTGGACGGTCGATCCCATCGATGGCACGAAGGGTTTTTTACGGGGCGATCAGTATGCGGTCTGTCTGGCATTGATCGAAAACGGCCAGGTGCAGTTGGGCGTCATCGGCTGTCCGCATCTTAACACGCGCGGCAAGGCCAGCCGCGACGGCGCGATCTATGTCGCGGCACGGGACGGCGGCGCCTGGGTGGTGAAACTCGAAGGCGAAGCCGAGTTTGTTCAGCTTCATGTCTCGGAGACGGACGACGTGCGCCGCGCTCGGCTGCTGCGCTCGGTCGAAACCGGACACACCGACGCGCAGAAGATCGACGAAGTGGTGGCGGCGCTCGGCGTCGAGGCCAATCCGGTGCCGATGGATAGCCAAGCAAAGTACGCCGTGCTCGCGGCCGGTCGCGGCGAAGTTATGGCCCGGCTGATCTCCCCCTCGCGTCCCAATTACAAGGAAAAAATCTGGGACCAAGCGGCGGGTTCTTTGCTCGTCGAAGAAGCGGGCGGACGTGTCACCGATCTGGATGGCAAGCCGCTCGATTTCCGCCACGGCCGCACGCTTGCGGCCAATCGGGGCGTCCTGGCGACCAACGGCCGGCTCCATGACGCGCTGCTGGCCGCTCTGCGCCAAAGTGGGGCGTAAAACCCGGTTTCGACTCCCGACACGCTCGGCTCCCCTGCAACCGGCCTAGTCGGTGCGAGGGCCTTTTGCTACCCTTCTTGCCCCGACTGCCCCCGAGGGGTCGGGCCGCGGCTTTCCAGGGCGGGTTGCTGCGGGTGAACGATCCTCCTGGCGACTGGGAACCACCGGCTATGAAACTGCGCGCGCTGCTGCCGATCGGGCTTCTCGGCATCCTGCTTCCGCTCGAGTTCGCGACGGCCGAGCCGTTTTGGACGAAGCTCGTCTCCGGCAAGCGGGTCGAAGCCGATCCGAACCAAGATTACCGGATGACGCGCGAGAACGGCCCCTGGATGGTTCTTGCGACCTCGTTCTCGGGCGACGGCGCCGAGGAGCAAGCGCACGAGTTGGTGCTCGAACTGCGCCGCCAATACAAGCTCGAAGCCTACACGCATGAGATGAGCTTCGACTTCACCCAAGGCGTCGAGGGACGCGGCGTCGATCCAACCGGGCAGCCGTTACGGATGCAGTACAAACGCGATGAAATCGTGCACGAAGTCGCCGTGCTGGTGGGCAACTATCCCAGCGTCGGCGATCCCGAAGCACAAGAGACGCTGCGCAAAATCAAGTACATGCGGCCCGACGCCCTGACGGCCTCCGGTCGCAAGGAAACCGCGCAGTCGCTCGCCGCGCTCCGCACGATCCAAAAAGCCCTCCTGCCGAAGAACGACGCGCGGAAGAAGAAAGGGCCGATGGGCCACGCGCTGATTACCCGCAATCCGCTCATCCCGCGCGAATATTTTGTGCCGGAAGGGATCGACGAATTCGTCCAGAAGATCAACAGCGACGTGCCGTACAGCCTGCTCCAATGCCCGAGCAAGTACACCGTCAAAGTCGCCACGTTCACCGGCAAGGTGGTTCTCGACCAGCACGAAATCGAGGCCTACGAAAACGGCAAGCCGCTCCAGAGCCGGCTAGAGAAAGCCGGCATCCAGGCCGAAACCTTGGCGATCGCGCTGCGCAAGAAAGGCTATGAAGCCTATGTCCTGCACGACCGCAACCTGAGCATCGTCACCGTCGGCTCGTTCGACACGCTCGGAACTACGCTCGAAGGGGGTACGATCAACCTTCACCCGCAGATTCACGCGATCATGAAAACCTTCAGCGCCAAGCCCCGCGTCATGCCCGCCGGCCCGAATGGTCCCGGCGGACAGACCGCCTATGAGCCGAAGGACTTGGCCGGCATTCCGTTCGACGTGCAGCCGCAGATCGTGCAGATTCCCCGCCGCTCAATCAGCTCGGACTATTCCCGCTAGAGCGCCTCGCTGCCGTGGCAGGTCTGTCGCCTCGCCGCTCGACCGGCTATCTTGGAAGACTGCGAAAGCCGGCGGATTTGCTGCCTTGCATCACGAACGAGGGAGGGGCTGTGCCACGCTTAGTCTTGGGCACGCGCAACGCGAAAAAACGCGAGGAATTGGCCGAACTCTTGGAGCCGCTCGGCGTGCGGTTGCAGACGCTCGACGACTACCCGCAAGCGACCGAGGTGCCCGAAGACGGCGATTCGTTTGCCGCCAATGCACGTCTCAAAGCCACGGTTCAAGCGCGGCATCTGGGCGAGTGGGTGCTCGGCGAGGATAGCGGATTGGTGGTCGATGCGCTAGGCGGAGCGCCCGGCATCTTTTCCGCCCGCTTCGCTGGCCAGCAGGGGGACGACGAAGCGAACAATCGCCGGCTGCTACAAGAGCTTGCCGACACGCCGCTAGAGAAACGGACGGCCCATTACGTCTGCCACATGACGCTCTCCGATCCGGCCGGAAACGTGCGGGCCGAAAGCGAAGCACGCTGCCGAGGTCGGATTCGCTTTGAGCGGGCAGGCAGCGGCGGTTTTGGCTACGATCCGCTCTTTGAGATCGTCGAGTACCACCAGACCTTCGCCGAACTTGGCTCGGCGGTGAAAGCCGTGCTCAGCCATCGCGCCCGCGCGGCGCGACACATCCTGCCCCAGCTGGCGGCGCTGCTGAAGTCGGGGCAGTGGAGTTAGAGCAGCTTTCCGTTGGATTTCAACGAAGCGCGCCTCTCGCACTCACGTCCTTCCCGCGCAGGCGGGAAGGACGGTTTTAGCGACGTGCGATCGTGCTGGGCTACCGCCGCCGTCGCCCCAGGTGATAATAAGACAAGAGCAGACCCGGCAATGAAGGGCCGGATCTGCTCCAAGATAAAAAAGGCCTCGCAATAATACGCGGTAAATTAACCGGATCGTCCTCTGTCTGGCAAGAGGTCAGGCAGACGATTTTTTGCGGTGCCCGATCCCCTAGCTTCTCAGAGACTTTTCGATGATCCGTTCTGTCTCCGCCGCGCTCGGACTCCTCTCGCCTCAGGACGAATAGCGCGATGCGCCGCGAGATGCTCGCCAATCTGCTGTGGCTGTTGGCCTACCTCGTCCTGCTCGCCCTCGTGGTCGGGACGATGTTCGTCGCGCGGGAGCGCGTCTTGCGCACGCTCGATACGCCGCAGGCCCGCGCTTCGTGGGAAGCATGGCGCGAAGCGGTGCGGCAGCAACAGCTTGAAGGCGGACCGGTCCAACGCCGCGTCCCCAAAAGCCCCGAGCCGAACCTGCTGGTCCTGATGCGCGACCACTATTACACGCTCCTGGCCGGGGCGGTGCTCTTTTCGTCGCTGCTGTTCTTCGTAGCGATGGTTCTGCTTCGCGGGGCGCTGCGCCGCGGCCCCTCGTTTGCCGAAAGGCTTCGCGAGACGGATTCGCCATAGGCTTCGGACGACCGCCAAATACTGGGACGCGCTGGCGGAGCGAAGTACAATGAGACGGTATGAGCACCATTACCACCGCTTCGCAAGCCGTCCTGAACGACGATGTCGCCGAGATCGTCTGGCGAAGCTGGCCGCTGCGCGAGGCGGCCCCGCTGTCGTGGCTCGTGCCGGCCGGCGTCCTGGCCGTGGCCGGGCTGGTGCAAATGGTCGTCGGCAGCACGCCTCTGAGCATCGCCACGCTCTTGATATTGCTCCTGAGCCTCTGGCGCTTCTTCGTGCCGATTCGTTACACGGTCAGCCGCGACGGCGTGCTGCAAGAGTTTTGGGGCCAGCGCCGCTGGATTGGCTGGCACGCCGTCGGCAAGTATCAAGTGCATGAGCAAGGAATCGTGCTCTACCGCGCGGCACAGCCGATCGGGCTGGACGCCCTGTGGAGCGTCTACGTTCCCTGCGGCAACCGCTGCCCGGAGGTGCTCGGCCTCCTCCACCGCTACGCCCGCCGCCTCCGCCAAAGCCCCTCGGCGCAGTAGGGCCGCCTCAGTCACCCCAGCGACTGGGCGACACTGCTGGCGCAGAGGGCGGAGATTGGCTAGCGGTTCTTCAGTTTTGGGTCGAGGGCGTCGCGGAGGCCATCGCTGAAGAAGTTGAGGGCAAAGAGTGTCGCGCCGAGGATCAGGCCGGGAAAGACGATCAGCCACCAGTAAACGCGGATCGGCGTGATGACCTTGATCCCTTCGTTTGCCAGCAGTCCCCACGAAACATCCGGCGGCTCGACGCCCAAGCCCAGGAAAGAAAGAAAGGCTTCAAAGAGCATCACGCGGGGGATGGTCAGCGTGAGGTAGACAAGGATCACGCTGAGCAGGTTCGGCACCAGATGGCGGAAGATAATCCGCGTGCTGCCGGCGCCGATCGCACGGGCGGCTTCGACGTACGGCTCGTTCTTGAGCGAAATCACCTGCCCCCGCACGACGCGCGCCATCGTGAGCCAATAGATCGCGCCGACGACAAAGAAAAAGATCGTGATGCGGTCGATGCCGTACGATTCAAGACGGGTTTTGATTTGTTCTTCGCTGAGAATCGTGATGAGATAGATCACGACGAAGATGAACGGAATCGAGTAGAGCACGTCCACCACGCGCATCAGAAGGTTATCGACCACTCCGCCGACGTAGCCAGAAACCGCCCCGTAGGTGACGCCGATCACGAGCGAAACGAGCGTGGCGACAAGGCCGACGATGAGCGAAACTCTTGCTCCCCAGAACAGACGCGAAAACAGGTCGCGGCCCAACTCGTCGCGGCCACAGATCGAATTGATGCACCACGGCCCGAATAGCTTTACCCGCAGATTGACCAGCGCCCGGTCGAAGGCATTCAGCCGGCCAAAGTTCGCTTCGCGGTACGGGGCTTGGACCACGTCTTGCACGCGGCGCTCGGCCTGCGCGAGAAGCCGCGCACGCTCGGGCGAGGCCGGTTCGATGATCTCGCCGCGCAGTCGGGCAAGCTCGGCTTTGGCCTCGGCAAGCTGCTGCTCGACGGCCGCGAGCCGCTTGGGCGTGAGCGAGAAGGCGGGAACCCAAAAGGGCGAGACCGTCGGCGGGGCGTATTTTAGCTCCGTCTGTACCTGACGCGGCGGTTGTAGCGGGAGCAGCGGCGTGAAGAGCGCCAGGATCGACAGCACCGCCAGCCCCACCAGGCACGCCATCGCCACGCGGTTCTTCCGCAGCCGGCGCCAGGCATCGCGGCCGAGTGAGACGCCGACCTCCGCCTGGGGCCTTCGCTCCGGCACCGGGCCGGGCTGCGGATCGGGCGTGGCCGCGGCCGTGTCGGGCTTTTCTTTCCTGTCGCGCAGGCTCATTCCAGTTTGACCCGGGGATCAAGGTAGCTGTACGACAGGTCCACCAAAAAATTCATCGTGTAGAGCAAGAAGGTGTACAGCAGCACCAGGCCCATCGCCAGCGTGTAGTCGCGCTGCGTGGCGGCCTGGATGAAGTGCATCCCCAGTCCCGGAATGGCGAAGATCTGTTCCACGACGAGCGAGCCGGTCAAAATGCCCGCCACGGCCGGGCCGAGAAACGAGACGACCGGCAGCAGCGCTCCGCGCAGGCCGTGCACGAGCACGACGCGGCGGCCGCTGAGTCCTTTGGCGTAGGCGGTGCGAATATAGTCTTGCCCCATCACGTCGAGCATCCCGGTCCGCGTGAGCCGCGCGATGTAGGCGGCGTAGGGCGCGCCGAGGCAGAAGGCAGGCAGAATCAACTGTCGCAGCGATCCCCAACCCGCCGCCGGAAAGACGGGAAACCAAAACACCAGCAGTAGAATCAACAGCCCGGCCAACACAAAATTCGGGACAGCAATGCCGACCGTCGCTACCGCCATCATCGCAAAATCAAACGGCGAGCCGCGCCAGATCGCCGAAACGATGCCGGCCGACAGCCCGAGCACGATGGCGAAGAAGAGGGCGAAGATGCCGAGCGTGGCCGAGATCGGAAAGCCCTGGGCGATGACCTCGTTGACCGTGAAGTCACCGAGCCGCCAGGGATAGCCCAGGTCGCCCCGCGCGGCTTTTGTTAGTTGGTCCCAGTACTGCAAGTGCAGCGGCAGATCGAGACGGTAATGGCGGATAAAGTTCTTTTCAACTTCGGGAGCCATTTGCCGTTCGCGCGTCAACGGCCCGCCCGGCACGGCGCGCATGAGAAAGAACGAGACAGTGAAGACGACCCAGAGCGTGAGCACCAGCCAGACGAGCCGCCGCGCGGTGAATGCGATCACTCTCGCCCTCCCTCGTCGAAGAAGCGTGCCCTCGCCTGCTCATCAATCCAGATCGCCCACAGCGGATGCACGTCCTGAATGTTCGGATAAAAGCCCCGCACATAAGGCCGCACCATGTTCTTCGACATGCCGTGAAAGAGCGGAATGATCGGCATCTCCGCGAGTAGAATGGCCTCCGCTTCGCGGAAGATTTCGCGGCGCCGCTCGGGGTCGGTCTCCGACTTGGCCTGGGCAATCAAGGCGTCGTAGCGCGGGGCGCTCCAGCCGGTTTGGTTATTCGCCCCGCCGGTCACGAACATATCGAGAAAGGTGTTCGGATCAACATAGTCGCCGATCCAGCCGGAGCGGGCGATCTCGTACTGTCCGAGTTGCTGGCTCGTGAGGAACGAGTTCCATTCCTCTTGCCGCAGGCCGGCTTCGATGCCGAGCGTCGCCTCCCACTGCGACTGGATGAGCTGCGCGACCGAGGCGGCCGTGTCGCTGGCATTGTAGAGAATCTCGATCTTGGGAAAACCGCGACCGCCCGGATAGCCGGCTTCGGCCAAAAGCTGCCTGGCTTGCTCCGCTTCATAGCCGGCGAACTTGGGCGAACGGTAGTCGGGCATGCCGGGCGGGACGAGGCTCAGCGCCGGCGCTTCGCCCGCCTGCGTAACCGTCTCGACCAGTTCACGGCGGTCGATTGCCAGCGCCAGCGCCCGCCGCACGCGGGGATCATCGAGCGGAGGCTGGCGAGTGTTGATCCGGTAAAACTCGGTGACGAGATACGGCGCGACAAAAAAGTCGTCGCGCTCCTGCGCGAGCAGGTCTTGCACCACGGTCGGCGGCACGCTCGGAATCCAATCGACCGCGCCGGTGAGATACAAGTTGAGCGCCGTCGTGGCCGACTCCACCGCCAGCGCATCGACGACCTCCAGCCGCACGCGATCGCGGTTCCAATAGGTCGGGCTGCGGGTCATGCGAATCCGGTCGCGGATGCGGCGCGCTTCGAGCGTGAACGCGCCATTACTCACGATGTTTTCGGGCCGCGTCCACTCGGGATAGCCATACGCTTCGACACAGCGGCGATTGACCGGAAAGAGCGGGTAAAAGCCCGTCAGTCCAAGAAAAAACGGCGTCGGCTCGGCGAGCGTGATTTGCAAGGTGAGCGGATCGATTTGCTTCACGCCCACCGCCTCAAAATCGAGCAGCACTTGTTGCGCAAGCTGTACACCACTGCCAGCGATAGACTCGTCGGTCGCAAACCGCTGCGGCTGACCGTCGATCTTGATTGTATAGATGCGCGGAAGCTGCGCTTGCTCCTCGCTCGATTCCGCTTCGCCGACCGGTTCAATCGCAAGCAGCTTTCCGCGCTGCACGATGCCGCGTCCGTGGGGGAGCGCGTCGGGCGGCAGTTCGGGCAGTTCGACTTCGACCGGATCGCCTGCGGCCAAGCCGCTGGCGCCCAGGTTGTACGGCCGGGCGTTCTCGATGTACCAGAGCTGGTAGGAATACTCCGACGCCGTCATGGGATCGAGCGTGCGGCGGAAGGAGTAGACAAAGTCGGCGGCGGTGACCGGCGTGCCGTCGGACCAACGGGCGTTGTCGCGGAGATAAAACGTGTAAACCCGCCCATCGTCGGAGACTTCCCAGCGCTCCGCGACACCGGGAATCGGGGCCAGCGTTTTCGGATGCCAGTTCGTCAGTCCTTCAAACAGCGCGTTGACGATCCGCCCTTCGGGCTGGCCGGTGATCCGCGCCGGATCAACCGATTTGATCTCCGTGCCGTTGACGAACGTAAAGTCGGCCGGCGGCAACGTGCCAAACGAGACGGCATACCCCAGCGCCGCGACCGCCACGACGGCGGCCATAACCGGAAACAGACTTCGTCGGCTCAGCGCCATGCTAACTAGAGACTCCGGCAGTGGCTCTACACCAGCCATCGCCTGCCGTGCGGCGCCCAAGGCGCTCGCGCGACGAGCTTGACGGGGGAGGAATGCGATAGGAGAAGCGGATTTCTGACGATGCATCCTACCGTCTCCGGTGCAACGAGAAAACCGCGCGCGACCTGCACTGCTCGTGCGTCGTAGGAAAGAAATCTTTGGAGGCTTCTCTTTTCATTCCTCTGTGAGATGCTAAAATGAAACCCGATCGGTGGGGACGCGCTCGCACGGCAGTTGAAGGGCCTCTTCAGGACCTGGGCGCGGCAAAAACGCCGGTTAACGCAGCTCGTGATCTTTTCTTTTCCGTTGTCGTTCCGACAGCCAACGCGATTCTGAGCATGGAAGGATGCCTGGGGGCACGCTCTCCCAGAGGTTCGCGTGTGCGCTCAGCCCAAGCAGGGGACGCTTTCGCTGCGTGACACGCCGCAGTGGGAGAGCCGTACCTACTTGCGCGCTTCGCGGTGGCGCCAGCGCGGCCTTGTGCCGAGGAGAGGGGCGTATGACCGAGGTAATGGCGCACCGGCAGGTTTCAACCGCCGCCGGCCCGTTCCGACCCGCTCCGCACGAAGCGGAACAGAAAGTCCCCGACGCTGCGCAGGCGGCGGACGAACTGGTGCAGCTTTTCAAGCTCCTGGCCGACTCGTCACGGCTGCGGATTCTGTACATCTTGACGCAACAGGACGAGATGCACGTGCGAGCGCTCTGCGAACTGCTCGACCAAAGCCAGCCGGCGGTGAGCCATCACCTCGGCTTGCTGCGCCGCGCGGGGCTGATCGCCCTGCGGCGCGCGGGGAAGCACAACTTCTATCGGCTGCAAGCGAAACAGTTCGAGCAGCTTGGCGAGATGCTGCTGGCGACCCTCGCCCCCGGCAAACGCCGGGTGCGGCTGGGAAAGTTCATCGTGCAGTGCGACGGCTAGAGCGGTTCGTCAATTCTCATACCCATAGCCGGCGAGCAACGCGCGCCGGTCCCGCGCGGCGCGGATGGCGCGAACCGGATGGCGTTGCCCTCCGGCTATTGGAGCTTGCTTCCATCAAGAGGAAAACGGCTCTAGCGCGCGGCATCCTCGCGCGGCTCGGCCCAAAGCTCGACCAGATACGCCTCAACATCGGCGTAAGTAAATTCTTCGCCCGTCGAGGCGTCGAAGCGCTTGCGGAGCTTGCCGTCGGCGTCGTAGATGAACACGGCCGGCACCGAGGCCAGGTCGAGTTTTTCATACAGCGCGTCGGCGTCCTCGCCCAGCACGTTGTCGAACGTGGCGTTTTGCTGCTGGAGGAACTTGAGCACCGGCTGCTTGACCTCCTCGACCGGCGCTAGCCCATCACTGTCGAAGCTCAGGCTGATCGGCGCGATCTTCTCGCCGTACTTGCGGTGCAGTTTGACGAGATTGGGAAACTCGGCAATGCAAGGCGGACAAGCAGTGCTCCAAGCATCCATCACCACGATCTTGCCACGCTGGCGGGCAATCAATGCTTGCAGCCCCTGGTAATCGAGAACCTGAAGGTCCACGTCCTCGGCGGCTGCCTCCGGGACTAGTTCTTCGTTTGGGCCGAGCGCCGCCGGCGGCATCACGCCCGTCTCAGGGGACTCCCCCGCTGGCTCACAGCCCACGAGCGCGGCGAGTGCGCCGCAGAGGATCAATCGAAAAAGCATCACCGCTCCTTCCTGAGCAATAGACGACCGTGAGGCAGCGCGGGCTTGCGCTGCGGCTACGGCCGATTGTACGCGGCAGGCGGCGCGGCCGTCAAAACACCACCGCGTGGCCGCTTGTCTGCCGAACAAGGCCCGGCGATGATGGCGGTAACTGCGAGCAGCCGTCAGCTATTAGCGATCAGCTACTCGCGGTCAGCAAAAACAGTCCTTCCCGCGCAGGCGGGAAGGACAGCGAGCAGGCTTCCCGTAGCTATAGTGCCCGAGCGGCTATCCTCCCCTGGAGGCCGCAGGCGAAAAGAGGTTTAGCGCACGCAACAGGGAAAGGTCGGCGCGCTCTGGTCCCCAATCCAACATCCACCATTCAAAATCCTTAATCCCGGTCCTTCCCGCCTGCGCGGGCAGGACACCTCCGCCAACGCGAGCTTCAAAGCAGTCATGGCCAAGTTCGTCCACCTGCGGCACAAGCCGCCGAGCGTGTTGGAGCGGCCGCGCGAGTTGATCGTGGCTTGCCCTCCGATGCGCAGTAACATCAATCTGTCGCGGATCGTGCGGACCGCCGGCTGCTGCGGCGTGACGCGGATCATCGCCTGCGGCACGGCGAAGGTGCTGCAAAAAATCGCCCGCGACGGAGCCGACGAGGTGGAGTTCGAGGTCCACCGTACGCTGCCGCCGGTGCTGAAAGAGCTGCGTCGCGCGGGCTATCAGATCGTGGGGCTGGAACAGACTACCGGTGCCGAAAACCTGCACCACTTCGCCTTCGCGCGGCGCACCGTGTTGGTCGTCGGCCACGAGCGCCAGGGGCTGACCGAGGAAGAATTGCAGCAGGTCGACCGCGTGGCCGAGATCCCCGTCTGGGGCCTCCCCTACAGCTACAACGTCGCCACCGCCGCCTCCATGGCCCTCTACGAATACTGCCGGCAATATCCCAGCGGGTGAAGAAGAGGGCGGAGGGCGGAAGGCGGAAAAGAAGCCACCGGCTGCGAGCTTCCTGCTTTCCGCCCTCCGCCCTCTGTCCTCCTTGACCCCTGGCGGTCGCCGGGCGTACACTAATCGGTTTGTGCGGATCCTAGTTCTCTGTTCTGGAGGCGCGCCAGCGGTGCCTGCGACGTGTGTGATCGGTTTGCAGTGGGGCGATGAAGCGAAGGGCAAGTTGGTCGACTTGCTCACGCTCCAGCACGATATCGTGGTCCGCTACCAAGGTGGGGCGAATGCCGGCCATACGGTTGTGGCTGGCGATCAGACGTACAAACTCTCGCTTATCCCCAGCGGCATTCTCACGCCCGACGTCCAAAGCGTCATCGCCGGCGGCGTGGTGATTAACCCGCCGGCCTGCCTGGCCGAGATCGATGGGCTGCTTGAGCGCGGTATCGCCGTGGCTGAAAACCTGATGATTAGCGACCGTGCCCACGTCATCTTCCCCTGGCACATGGCCGAGGACCGGGCGCTCGATTCGAGCGTTTCCAGCGGCGAAAACATCGGCACCACGCAGCGCGGCATCGGCCCCTGCTACCGTGATAAGGTCGGCCGGGCGCACGCCATCCGGCTTGGCGACCTGTACCGTAGCGGAATCGGCGAGCGGATCGCAAAGATCGTCGAAGCCAAAAACCGCACGCTCGCGGCGATGTCGGACCACTTCGAGCCGCTCGATGCGGCGGCGATCAGCGACGAGTATCTCGGCTACGCCCAGCGGCTCAAGCCCTACGTCGCCGATACGACTGCTTACCTGCTCGACGCGGCCGAGGCCGACAAGCGGATTTTGTTTGAAGGGGCACAAGGCGCACTGCTCGACATTGACCACGGCACTTTCCCCTACGTCACCAGCAGCAACAGTTCGGGCGTGGGCGTGGCGAGCGGCTCCGGCGTGCCCGGGCGCTATATCACCAAAGTCATCGGCGTCATCAAAGCCTACACGACCCGCGTCGGCGGCGGACCGTTTCCGACCGAGCAGGACAACGACACGGGGCAGCACCTGCGCGACCGGGGCAACGAGTATGGCACCGTCACCCGGCGGCCCCGCCGCTGCGGCTGGTTCGATGCCGTCGCGGCGCGCTACACGGCGCGACTGAGCGGCGTCGATGCGCTCGCCGTGATGCTACTCGACGTGCTCGCCGAACTGCCGGAAATCAGAATCTGCACGGCCTACGAGATCGACGGCCGCCGCGTGACCGACTTTCCGAGTCATGTTGACGACCTGCGACGAGCCAAACCGGTCTACGAAACCGTGCCGGGCTGGCAGCAAGACGTGAGCCGGGTGCGGTCGATGGCCGACTTGCCGCAGGGAGCGCGCGATTACCTCGATCGGGTCAGCCAACTGCTCGGCCGGCCCGTCGAAGTGGTTTCGGTTGGTCCCGACCGCGAGC
>CAYZVT010000090.1:0-13546 GCA_964481585.1 uncultured Pirellulales bacterium | reverse complement strand
AACCGCAGTCGACGGTTTGTCTAAGGGAAAAATTCACAACCTCTCAGCGATCAGCAGTCAGCAGTCAGCGATACACGTCGTTCCCGCGCAGGCGGGGATCGAGGCTTTTAAATCCCCCGTCTGGATCCCCGCCTGCGCGGGAAGGACGGGAGTGGGGGCTTTCCGGGCTGATGGCCTCGAATGAAAAAAGGTAGCAGCAGCGATGATTGATCTCACAACGCAGCACGAAGCGCTAACCCGTAATGCCGGCTGGGTCGATCTCGGCGCGCGGACGCTGATCGAATTGACGGGGCGCGATCGGGCGGCGTTTCTGCACAATTTTTGCACCAACGAGGTGCGCAAACTCACGCCCGGAAGCGGCTGCGAGGCGTTTTTTACCAGCGTGCAAGGCAAGACGTTCGGCCACGGGTATATCTTCTGCCAGCAAGAGTCGCTCGTGGTCGATTCCGTGCCGGACCAAGCGAGCACGCTGATTGCGGCACTCGATCGCTATCTGATCCGCGAAGAGGTGCAGTTGCACGACCGCAGCGGCCAGTGGAGTGAGTTACTTTTGTCCGGCGGCAATGCGGAGGATGTGCTGCGGCAGCTTAGTCTCGAAAAAATTCCCACCGAGCGGCTGTCGCATACCGCCGTTACCGTACAGGGCATCGCCGCGCGGCTGCGGCGAGTCGATTGGACGGGGCCGCACGACTTTTTATTTCAGGTCGCCAGTGAGCAGCTTGCGGCGCTCGAAGAAGCCGTCACGGCCGCCGGTGCGGTGGGCTGTAGCGACGCCGCGTTCGATGCCGCCCGGATCGAGGCGGGCACGCCCTGGTTTGGGCGCGACATCACCGCCGCGAATCTGCCGCAAGAGGTCGGCCGCGACCAGTACGCAATCAGCTTCACCAAAGGCTGCTACCTCGGGCAAGAAACGGTCGCCCGCATTGATGCGCTCGGCCACGTCAACAAAAATCTCTGCGGCGTTCGCTTTCTTGGCAGCGACGTTCCCGAACCCGGCACGCCCCTTTCCCTTGATGAAAAAGAGGTGGGGCAGGTCACATCCGCCGCCTTCTCGCCTAAGCTCGGCGCGCCGCTCGCCTTGGCCTACCTGCGCCGCGGCACGCAAACGCCCGGCACGGTCCTCGCTTCGCCCATCGGCGCGGCCGAGGTGGTCAAGCTGCCGGTGTGATGCGCGAAGGGGCCGGCAGCGAAGCGCAGCTTGGAGCCATTCTCACTTCCCGGTGGCGTCCCTCCCGCTCTAGGGACTTGGGCAGGCTGGCCTTCTCACGGCCCCAACGGGGCCGAACTCGATAGCCCGGGGCGTAGCCGGCTGCACCCTGGGGAAGCCTTAAGGAGAGTGCGCCTAGCGTCCCACATTTGGCGCGGAGGCGATTTTTAGGTCTTGAATCTCTCCAAGCCAAGCGGCGAAGCGGCGGAGCGGGTTCGCCTGCGGCGGGACTTGGCCGGTGATCCGCACAGAGCCAGCCGCGAGTGCGGCTCGAATTGTGGCGAGATCCTGCCTGACGCGCTCGCACAGAGCTGCTGCCTCCGTCTCGGAAAGCTCCTGCCGGCACAGATGGACTTCGCCGGCGGTGCGCTCGCGCGTCAGCCGGACGAGCCGGCCATGCTCCGCTTTTAATAGCGTTCCGTCCCAGAAGGCGCGGCGTAGTTGGCCGCTGGCGTTGAAATGGTAGACCGGGTCTTGATCCACATAGAGGCTCATGTCGCCCGTGCGACGGAAGCCGACAAAGATCTCCTCCGCAAAGTCGGGCACCGAGAGCATCGCCCGCTCGACGTACGCCGTCGCGTCGCGCAGCAGATCCTCGCGTTCTGCTTCGTGGCGTGCCATGACCGACTCTCTCTCCCCCCGGGCCTGTGCAAACTCTCTGCACTGTATCGACCGAGGGAGGGAAAGAAAAGTGCCGCCGAGCTAGCTCCACTGATGAAGATTCAGCTTCAGCGCCTCGCGTTCATGCCGGGCAATTTCGTAGATGTCCTCGCGGACTTTCATGAACACGTCGACCACCTGGGCATCCCACTGCTGGCCGGCGCCGTCGCGGAGGATTTCTTCCAGCTTGTCGAGCGGCATGCCTTTGCGGTAGGGGCGATCGCTCGACATGGCGTCGAAGCTGTCGGCCACGGCCACGATCCGCGCAAGCAGCGGAATCTGTTCGCCCGCCAGTCCATGCGGATAGCCCTTGCCGTTCCAGGCTTCGTGGTGATGCAACACGACCGGCAACACCTGGTCGAGTTGCTTCAGGTCGCGCAAGATCTTGTAGCCCAATTCGGGATGCAGCTTGATGTGCTCAAATTCTTCTGCGGTGAGTTTGCCGGGCTTGCGCAGCACGTTGTCGTCGATGCCAATCTTGCCGATGTCGTGCAACAGGCCCGACAGGTAGATCGTATCGAGCGTGTGCTCGTCGCAGCCGAGTTCTTGCGCGAGCCGCACCGCCACCCGTGCCACGCGGTCGCTATGACCACAGGTGTAGGGGTCTTTGGCGTCGATGGCCGACGTCAACGCGCGGACGACGCTGGCGAGGAACTCGGCTTGCTGGCGGTACAGGTCGATGTTGCCGCTGTGAATGCCAAGGATCGCTCCCACACTGCCGAGCAGGCTCGATTCGACCGTGCCAAAATCGTCTCCCTCGCTGTGATTGAAGGCCGCGAGCCAGCCGAAGATTTTTTCCCCTTCCGAGAGCGGCACGACGATCAGCCCCCGCACCGACGGGAACGGCCAATCCGCACGATGCCGTGCCGGGCGATTGAGCACCACCGGCTCGCGGAGCGTCTGCGGCCCGAAGTGGTTCACGAGCCGGTCGGCGTCTTCTTCGTCGGCAATCGGGCAGGAGCCGTAGGTCAGCAGTGACATGCCCCGCCGGACTTCGGGCGTTCCGGACGCCTCGCCGGGCTGCTGCAACAGAATCGCCAAGCCCTCGACCGGCAGGACATCGGCCAGCCATTCAAGAGCGAGGCGTCCAAGTTGCGTTTCGCTGCGGGAGATTTTGAGGTTCTGGGTGAGGCGGTGGAGCAGGCTGATTTCTTCGTACGTCGCGAGCAGATGCGAGGTGATTTGCTCCACCTCCGTCACCAAGTTCTCCGAACGTTTCTCGCCCGACCATTTCTCCAGCAGCAACTGGGCCATTTGCTCCAGCGCATTGGCGTTCCAACATTGCTGCGTGCGCGCCCAGCGATCGAAAACCTTCGGCTCAATTCCGAGCCGCGCGGCACTGGCCACGCAATCCTCCAACTCCGCGATCGGGCGGAGTAGAAACAGCGCCGTGGCGACGAGCGCCGACTGATCCGCGGAGTCAAGCGGCACGGCCAACTGCAACAGCGGCTCTTCGTCGGCCACGAATTCCGGCTGCTGGCGACGGGCCACCTCGCCGTAGAGGTCGGCCGCATCGAGCCAAGGGCGAGACGGCTGATCACCGGAGGCGTGGACGATTTCGCACCGGTCGACATCAACCAGCGTAAAGTCGACGGCAAAGGCCCGCCGCAAATCGGCGAGCCGCGCAACCACCCAGGGCGCAAGTTCGTGCGTAGCTCCAGCAGCGACTCGGCTGGGAACCGTGGCGGAAGATGTTGTCATGATTTTGCAGTCGGGTTAGCGAAGGCGTCGCGTGCGTTCGATCGGCCGACTTCTGTCGCCGATGCGTCTACGTAAAGGTAGATTACGCGAGCGGTCGCCGCCAAAGAAGCGAACCGCTCCGGTGCCTTCCGATCCCGCACGGCAGGGGGAGAAGCGGACGCTCTGGCGCGGCTGTAGCGGCTAGACGCCCGCAAATTGGCCCCTCCCGAAGCGGCCGGTGGGGAAAAATCCTAGCCGCCAACCCGGCAGCGGCTCTCAGCGCCGGGTTGCGGTCGTGGGGCGTTACGACTTGGTGCGGTTGCGGTAGCGCGCGCTGACGCGGTTCAGCAGAGCTTGATCGTCGGCAGAAAGGCTCTGCATGCCGTAGGTGTGCAGCCGCATGAGGATATCGTCCACGCGTCCTTCCTCCGCCGTTTCGCGCTCGCGTCGCTGCTGCTCTCGCTCGGCTCGCCGCCTTAGCAACCAGCGCCGCACCGGCCCCGGTTGCGGCTTGTCGTGATCCCGCTCCAGGCTGGTATAGCCTTGCGAGAAGTCGTAGCCAAACAGTTCCTCGCCATACTCGGGGCGGTCGAGCCTGGCCACCTCTTGCTTGGCGCTAAAGAGCAAGAATAGCGCGATCAACACCAGCGGCAGCCAGGCCGGCACCAGCGACCCGGCAAAGGCATCGTGCATCAGCCAAGCCACGACGCACAACGCCACGGCCATAACCTTCGCCACGCGCGCGACCACCACGATGGCTGGCCGATAGCCAAAGACCGGCCAGAGCAACGCCCGCAGCACCCGTCCGCCATCGAAGGGAAAGGCCGGCAGCAGGTTGACGAGCACCAACACCCAATTGAGCCAGAAGGTGAGCTTGAGAAGCATCACCGGCGGCGGGCCTTCGACGAGATTGGTAGGCCGCAGCGGGTTGAGCAGCCCCAGAACTTGGACGTTCTCGACGACCAGGAGCAGCGGCAGCGTCGCCAAAAAGAGGAACAGGTTGACCGCCGGCCCCGCCAGCGCGGCGCAGAGTTCGCTATGCGGCTCATGCGGCACCGTCGGCGGCACCAAGCCTCCAAACGGGCCGAGCACAATCTCATCGGCTCGCCCGCCAACGCGCACCGCCGCATAACAATGGGCAAATTCGTGCAGCACGACGCTGAGAAACAAGACGCCCAGGCTCACCGCCGCAATCGCCAGCAGCTCGCGATCGGCGGCCAAGGTGCTGAGATAGATCGTCAGCACCCCGAAGAGCAGAAACAGCGCGTGCAGCCGCACGCGGACTCCGCCCCAACGACCTAAACTGACGCTCCAGGCGGTAGTATCGTGCATGACCTAAGGCCCCAAGGCACGTCGCGATCGGCACCGGCACATCAGCACTTATCGTAGCAAGCCTCTGGGGGCGAGGCAATTCTGGCTCGGCCCGGCTTTTCGTGTCTTCGCGCCCGCGGCGTCCACGCCGGGTATCATGGAGACGCTTCAGTGAGTCGTGATGCATCCAGCAGCAGCTTTCCTGTTGCTATAACCCGCGCAGATTCGCCGCACCTCCGCATTTCCCGTCCTCAAAACGAAAGACGATCACCCGTGGAACCTGAGCGAGAAGTATTGCTCCAAGCCCGCCGCTTCCAAGTCGTGCGCTCGCGCTGGCCGCGCCCCGACGGGCAGATCGTCACGCACGAGTCGGTCCAGCATCCCGGGGCAGTGGGCATCGTGCCGCTGTTGCCGGACGACCAGGTCTGTCTGATTCGCAACTTCCGCCGGACGATCGGCCAATGGCTGGTGGAGATCCCTGCCGGGACGCTCGAATCCGAGGAAGACCCGGCGGTGACCGCGCGGCGCGAACTGGAGGAAGAAACCGGCTACCGCTGCCGCGAGCTGCGCAAGATTCACGAAATCCTCATGTCGCCGGGCATCCTGAACGAGCGGATGCACCTGTTCGTGGCCACCGGCCTGGAGCCAGGCACGCTCGCGCTGCAGCCCGATGAGCAAATCCAAACGCTCATCGTCCCCTGGACCGAAGCGCTGGCGATGACCGCCGACGGGCGGATTCAAGACGCCAAAAGCCTCGTCGCCCTGCTGCACTACGAACGGCTGCGCCGCAGCGCGCCGAGCTAAAGCGGATTTTCATTTAACTCTAGCGCCCTCTGGTTTCCCTTTTCGCCCGAGGCCGCCAAGCCGGTTAGCCGCTCGGGCGCTAGAGCAACGCAAAGCCTGCTCTCCAGATTCCCGCCTGCGCGGAAAGGACGTTTCGCTCAAAGCTCGGGCAGCGCTAGCGGCGCGGGGCGAATGCCCGGCGGCTCGTCCGAGCGGAGCGGTGCCGCCCAATGCGCGATCTCCGAATCGCTCGGGTGCTCGCTCGCGCCGGCAGCGAATCCAAACTCGGCTCGCACCAGCCCATCGACGTTCACCAGCGCATCGTCGAGCAGGTGTCGCTTCGCCTGCTGGTCATACCAAGCGGCAAACGGAGTTTTGGGCGTCAGGAGCGAACCCTGCCCCGACCAGGAGAGCATCTGAAGCACCGGCTCGGGCCGCGTATCCCCGGCCAGGCGAACCAGCGCGGAGGCGTCATTCGTCTTGGGAGCGAGAACACAGTCGTTCGCTTCGATGCTGATTCTTCCCGTCTCGGCAGCAACATCGGCGTAGGCCATGTCCATCAGCGACGTGCTGCCGCGCAGCGTGCAGTCGCGCAAGACAAATGCCCACACCTCATCGACGCGCGGCAAGTGCCGCAGCCGCCAGAGCGGTCCCGCGCCGAGATGCAGCGAGTTGCGCCACTCGATCAGCAGCGGGCCTTGCCGCTGACAATCGACGCCCGCGCGCACCTGCCGAAACGTGCAGTCGGTAAAGCGCAGCCGCGCCGCACTTGGGGAGTCGTGAGGGCGACTGTCTTGCCACTCGATTGCCGACCACCGCGCATCGGCACTATCGGCGGGTGAGAACGAGCAACCGGCAAACTCGACCTCGGACGCCGCGACCATCAGCAGCGCACGCGGAGCGCTGGTCGCGCTCGATTCCGGCGGCGCGGCAACAAAGTCGATGCGTTCAAACCGCACCCCTTCCACCGCGATGGATAGTGCTTCGCCCGATACCAACACCTGTGCCCGCGTCCCCGCTGCCGACCGAACCGTCTGGCCCGGCTCAAGCCGCAACGACTCAGCGCGGGTCATGTGGTCGCTCGGCAGGACCAGTTCCGCCGGCGCAAGCGCTGGCTCGGGCGCGAGCGCCGGCTGCTCCGCCGCAGGTTCTGGCGCGGCCGCCGGGATCGTTTCGGTTGATGCTGCTTGCGGTTCAGGCGGTCGCGCAGTCGCCGTGGCGGTCAGCGTCTCACTGCCGCGCGCCCAGATGCTCGCTAGCGGCACGGGGAGCGTCGGACGCCAGAGCGGCCAACCGACCGCCAGCAGCATCAGCAGCGAACCGGCCACGGCCGAGGTCCAGACCGGCGTGTGCCGAGAATGGCCGAGCGCGCGGGCGGCTTGGAGGACCGCGGCTTGCCGCGGCGCGCGACGCGCGAGCGTCGCGGCGAGCAGCATGCGTCCTGCGCGCGTGGAGGGGCCGAGCGCGGTGGCCAGCTGCGCCATCGACGCCGGCCGCCGCGGCGGATCGCGCTGCACGCAGGCCGCCATCGCCGCCGCCAGCGGCGCGGGCGTCTCGGGCGCGACGCGCCGCACGTCGAGGATTTTGGCCGCTTGGGCCGCCTTTAATTTTGCAAGGCTATTGCCCCCGGCAAGCGGAGGCCGGCCGGCGAGCAGATGCCAACAGACACACCCCAGCGCGTACAAATCGCTCGCGCACGTGGGCGGCGTGCCGTCGGCGATGCGTTCCGGCGCGAGATAGTCGTAGGCGTGCGGAACGAGATCGGCAAACGTATGTCCTTCCTCCGGCCGCACGATCGGCCGCAGGCCGGGCATCGCAAGCTGCACGTCTCCCTTGTCACCGAGCACGACGTTGGCGAGGTGAAGATCGCCGTGCAACAGGCCTGCTGCTTCAAGTTGGGCCAGGCGGGCGGCAAGCTGCCGCGCGATTTCGAGCACGGCCTGCGGCGGCAGCCGGCCGTTGCGCACCACCCAATCCGCCGCAGTGGTGCCCGGCAAAGCCGCACCGGCCGTCCACACCGCGCCGCATTCGACCCCAGCCGCGTCGAGCGCCGGCACGACGTTTTCCGCAACGGAACGCTGCAACTGCGCGACAAGCGTCGCAAGCTGCTTTTCGGCCACCTGCGGAGCGACCTGCGGCGTTTCGCACAGATCAAGCCAGACTTCGCGCTGCGTGTCGAGCGTGCGGGCGCGGTAGCGCGTCGCGTAGCCGAGACTGGCCAGCGGTTCGCAGAGCACGTAGCCGGCGATTTGCAACTGCCGCCCGCGACCGGCGTGGATCTCGCGCGCCTGGAAAGGGGTCAGCAGCCGCATCTGCACGAGGGCATCGACCCAAACGGAGTCAAACAGCGGCAGTTCGCGCGCCAGGCTTCTTGCCCTTCGTGCCGCCGCGCGCAGTTGGGCGCGCGACACCAGCGCGAGTTGGTCGAGCAAGGCAGTCAGTTCTGGCGAAGGCGCTTCGCGCATGGGCGGAAGTCGGGCATATTGTCGATCTGGGCGATTTTGCGCAGGCGCGCAGCGGGGCGCGTTGCTACCAGATCGGCCGAAGCGCGGCAAGATCGACCGCCGGCGAACCGCCCCTCACCCGCCAGAACACCAAAACACCAAAAACTCCCAAACCACCCCGCCACGGGCTCCCGCGTTCCGACTCGAAAGGCAGTCATGCAAGATCCGCGTCTCGTGAAGCTGGCCGACGTGCTGGTGAATTACTCGATCGGCCTTAAGAAAGGGCAACTGATCCGCCTGAGCGGCGCGCCGCTGAGCCGGCCGCTGCTCGTCGAGCTGTACCGAGCCGCCTTGAAGGCCGGTGGGCATCCCTATGTGGCAATGGTGCCCGATGAGTGTGCCGAGATTCGTCTCACCGAAGCGAGCGAGGAACAGCTCCTCTATGAAAATCCGGTGACGCAGTTCGAGATCGAGACGATCGACGCCACGATCTCGCTGTGGGGCGAAGACAACACCAAAGCCCTCTCGGCGGCCGATCCCGCCAAACAAGGACTCGCCAGCCAAGCCCGTCGGCGTTACATGAAGTCGTTTATGCAGCGGGCCGGCCACGGCCAGCTTCGCTGGTGCGGAACGCAGTTCCCCTGTCACGCTGCGGCGCAAGATGCGGAGATGTCGCTCGCCGAGTATGAGGACTTTGTCTTCCGCGCAGGGCTGTTGCATCTCGACGACCCGGCGGCTGCCTGGCGCAAGGTGAGCGAGCGGCAGCAGCGCGTCTGCGACTACCTAAACGGCAAGCGCGAAATCCGCTTTGTCACGCCGCAAGGCACCGATCTAACGCTCGGCATCGCCGGTCGCCGCTGGCTCAATTGTGATGGGCATGAAAACTTCCCCGACGGCGAAGTTTTTACCGGCCCGATCGAAGACGCGACCGAAGGGACCGTTTGCTACAGCTTCCCGGCCGTACACGGCGGCCGCGAGGCAGACGGAATCCGCCTCGTGTTCAAGCAGGGCCGCGTTGTCGAGGCGACCGCCACCAAGGGCGAAGCCTTTTTGCAGGCGATGCTCGAACAGGACACGGGAGCCAAGGTGCTCGGCGAAGTCGCCATCGGCACGAACTACTCGATCACGCGCTACACCAAGAACACGCTCTTTGACGAAAAGATCGGCGGCACGTTCCACGCCGCGCTCGGCGCCGCCTACCCAGAAAGCGGCGGAATAAACGAGTCCGGGCTGCACTGGGACATGGTCGCCGATCTGCGGCAAGGCGGCCAAATCTTCGTCGATGGCAAGCTCATCAGCGAAAACGGCCGCTTTCTCGACGCCGCCTGGCCGCAGCCGCTCGAAGGGGTGTAGAGCGGTCAGCCGTCAGTGGTCAGTAGTCAGCAAAACAGTCATTGCCGCTGACAACTGACAGCGGATAGCTGATAGCTCATTGCCGACCGCTATTCATCCCGCGCCGGATTGCGATAGAGCACTTCGGCCAGGAGCTGCGGCGAGCCAGGCTCGCCGTCGCGCTCGTAATGCCAGTGGCGGTGGGTCGGCAGCCAGCGCGGATCGACCGGCCAGGGGTCGAACGGCTGAAAGCCCAGATCGCGCGCTAGCCGCGACGAATCGAGCGACACGTTGCCCGCCCGGGGCGGGACCGGCCCGGCGTCGAAGCGCGGGCAGCCCATGAGCAGATCGGGATCGTAGCCCCCGACGCGGTTGATGATCTGCGCGATCTGATACAGGCTCAGCCGCTGCGGCCCACCCGCGTGGTACAGCCCGCGCAGGTCGCTGGCGAGCACGGCGGCGTAAAGCGGATTCATGCAGTCGGTATAGGTGGGCGTGCGGATTTCGTCGTAGTAGAGCGTGGCCGGCTTGCCCTTTTTGAAGCGGGACTGAATCCAGTCGATCGCTCCGGCGTGGCCGTTGAAGCTGACGCCCATCGGCAGCGAGATTCGCAGCACGCACGCCGACGGCATCCAGTCGAGCACGAGTTGCTCGGCGGAGACCATCGTCTTGCCGTAGACCGTGACCGGGTCGGTCGCATCGCTTTCCAGGTGCCCGCCTTGCTGGGTCCCGGAAAAGACCAGATCAATCGACAGGTGGACGAGCCGCACTTGCCGTTCGGCGATCACCGACAGCAGGCTCACCAGCCCTTCGACATTCGTGCACCAAGCGAGCCGGCTATCGAGCTGGCAGGCCTTGAGGGCACAGTTGCCGGCGCAGTTCAGCACGGCGGCGAACTGGTGCTCGTCAAACAGCCGCAACAGCCCCTCGCGGTCCTCCATGTCGCAGGCGACGATTCCCGCGCCGCGCAAGGCCCAGTTGTCTTCCTGTCGGACGCCGATCACCTGCCCCGGATAGCGCTGGAGAAAGTAGGGCAGCGCATTGTAGCCCGCCACGCCAGCAACGCCGGTGATTAACAGCGGGAGAGGAGGAGCAGCGCGCATGGCAGCATCTTGGGAGGCAACGCGAGGCGGGGCGAAGGCGCGAAAAAGCCGCAAACTTGAGTGGCAGATTCGCGTCCCCCTGTCACCGTAGGGCGGGAACTTTGGCCGCGCTGCCCCAAAAACCTCCTCCTACGGCAGGGGCGGCCGGAGCTTAAAACGTCCATTTTTCGGCGAAAAACCAGGCCCTAACGGATATTACCAAACTTTTACACGGCAGCAACAGAGCCGGAACACGGAAAGCTAGGCGAATCCGTAGAATATCGCAACGCTTGCTGCCAGCAAAATTCGTAGCAGCATGCTCTGGCAGTAGAACATTGGCCCCAGCTTTCGGATTGCTCCCGCGACTCGCGGCGCGGCGATCTTATCCAAGGAATGCACCAAATGGCTTCCGCTTCCGATTCTGCCCTACGTCCCTCCGAGGCTCCAGCCGTTCCCGTCCCCACGCCGCAGCCGAAGCCGAAGGCGCACAAGCGCTTCACCAAGGCCAAGACCGGGCACCTCACTCCCGGCGAGGAACGAGCGGCCCGCACCGCGCTGATCGACGCCCGCAAGAGCGGCGGCTTTGACTGGCCGGTCGTTTCTTGGATTGTCTTTCTGCACCTCGGAGCGCTCGCCGCGCCGTTCACCTTCACTTGGCAGGGCTTGGCGCTGATGTTTGGGCTGGGCTGGCTCACCGGCAGCATCGGCATCTGTCTGGGCTTCCACCGGCTGTTTACGCACCGCAGCTTCAAGACCAGCAAGCCGATGCGGTGGATCATTGCCTTTATCGGGGGCCTCGCTGGCGAAGGTTCGGCGCTGCACTGGGTTGCCAACCACCGCAAGCACCACGCTCATAGCGACGCGCCGGGAGATCCGCACTCGCCCGGCGACGGCGGGCTGTGGAGCCACATGGTCTGGTTCATGTGGCGCTATTCGCGCGAAGAATACGCCGCCTACAACAAGCACTGGGCTCCCGATTTGGTGAAAGACCCCGTGCTCCACTTCCTCGACAAGACGTTCATCCTCTGGCACATCGTCTTGGGCGGCGTGCTGTTCGGAATCGGCTACGCCTTCGGCGGAACCGAGTTGGCTTGGTCGTTTGTCATCTGGGGCATGTTCGTCCGTCTGGTCTATGTGCTGCACTCGACCTGGTTCGTCAACTCGGCTAGCCATATGTGGGGCTACCGCACCTACGAGACGACCGACGACAGCCGCAATAACTGGTGGGTGGCGCTGCTGACCTACGGCGAAGGCTGGCACAACAACCACCATGCGTATCCGTCGATGGCCCGCGCTGGCCATAAGTGGTGGGAGTTCGACCCGACGTTCCTGGTCATTCGCGGCCTCGAAAAGTGCGGCCTCGTCTGGGACGTCGTCGACGGCCACCACAAGCGCGTCAGCCGCTACAACATCGTCAAAACGGAAGCCGGCAGCAAGTAGCCGACAGGGTGGCGCACCGCGCAAGCGGGAATCCAGAAGGGTAGCTAGCAGTTGTCAGCCGTCAGCGAAAAGGGAGGCGGCTGACCGCTGATGGCTAACGCCGCTCCTTCCCGTCCGGATGCGCGACAAAGCGGTAGCCGGCATCGCGGATCGTCAAGAAGTGCCGGGGCTGCGAGGGGCGTGGCTCAAAGATTTTGCGCAGCCGGCGGATGAATTGGTCGGGCGCGCGGGTCGTGATGCGGCCGGACATCTCCCACACGTTCTCCAACAGTTCGTGCCGGGGAATGACCCGCCCCTCGTTGCGCACGAAGTATTCGAGCAGCTTCATTTCCAGTTGCGTCATTCGCACCGGCAGCCCCTCGACCGTCACCTCGAACGAGGCGAAGTTGATCCGCGCGCTGGCGAACTGATAGGAGACGGCGAGCGGCGGTTGTTGCGCCTTCGGTTGCCGTTTGTGCAGCGCGAGCAGGTTCTTGACGCGGGTGAGAAACTCGTCGAGATCGAACGGCTTCATCAGATACTGGTTCGCCCCGACCTCAAAGCCGCGCGTCCGGTCTTCCGGCAAGGTGCGGGCACTGAGAATCAAAACCGGCATTTCATGGCCGCTGTTGCGCAGCGCCTCGCAAACCGAGTAGCCGCTCATGCCGGGGAGCATCAGATCCAGAACCACCAAGTCCACCGGGTGGTCTTCCTCGACGACGCGCAACGCCGCCGGGCCTTCTTCGACCGCCGTGACGCGGTAGCCTTCGGCTTCGAGGTTGTACTTGATGCCGATCGCCAGATGCCGTTCGTCCTCGACGAGCAGAATGTGCTTCTTCATCGGTGCGCTCTCCTGCGCCACGGGCGTATCGCGGCTCAGGAGTTCAGGTGGCTTTGGCATGGGGAGTTGATCTCTGGCCCGTCTCCGCCGGCGGCTTCGATTCGCTGGGCCTGCCCGGTAAAACAACCTCGAAAACCGTTCCGCTTCCCGTTTCCGGGTCTAAAACGCGAATGGTCCCCTGCAAACGGCGCACGAGCGTGCGCACGATGTAGAGTCCCAAGCCGGTGCCGGGCTTCTGCCGCTCTAGCTCCATGCCCAGGCGCACAAAGCGGCCAAAGATTTTCCGCCGCAGCTTGAGCGGAATCCCACGGCCGTTGTCGCCGATGCGGGTCACAACCCCCTCTTGCGACGCCAGGAGCGTCATGCTGACCTGGGGCTGGCTGCCGGCGTACTTGATCGCGTTGTCGATCAAATTACGAAAAATCATCTCCAAGTCAACTCGGTTCGCCCGCACCTGGCACGGCTGGAGATTCCACTGCACGATTTCCGGGGGCACTCGGTAGCGCAAACAGACGGTGTGGGCACACTCGACGAGCAACTTTTCTAGCGGCACGTCCTCCACGTCGGTCAGCCCCTGGTCTCGTTCGAGCCGGCCTGCTTCGAGCACATGGTTAATCAGATGGTCGAGCCGCTCGACATCTTCGAGCATGAAGCGACAAAAGTCTTCCCGCTCGGCCTCCGAGACCTGGTGCCGGGTGAGGGTCTGCAAATAGAGCTTGAGCGAGGCGATCGGCGACTTCAGTTCGTGCGTGACGCTGTCGATAAAATTGGACTGCCGCCGCGTGAG
>CAYZVT010000089.1:0-13633 GCA_964481585.1 uncultured Pirellulales bacterium | reverse complement strand
AGCGGTGGTGAAGGCGGAGGGCGGAGGGTGGAAGGCGGAGGAGAAAGCGGAAAGCGGAAAGCGGAAAGCGGAAGCGAAGGCGGAAGCGAAGGCGGAAGCGAAGGCGGAAGGCGGAGGGCGGAAGGCGGAGGACGGGTGATTCGAGCCTGTGGCTTGTAGCCCGCAGCCTGTCCCTCACCCCTCGTCCCTCATCCCTCGTCCCTCGTCCCTCGTCGCCTGGCCGCTGACCGCTTCCCCCGCTGCTAAACTTTGCCGCTCAGCAAAATTTCACCGCAACTGCGGCCTCTGCCGCTTCGGCAAGTGGCACGGCGAAACGTCGGACGTTTGATGAATCGTCGTCAGGCTGGTCGATGAAGGGAAGGCAGCGGGGCTTGTCGCGCTGTTTTGCACCTTGGATGAGCCACCTACGGAGAACTTGCCTGATGCACGACCCGCGCAGCTCGACGCGCAAAGTCCGCGCCACGCTTTACCTGCCGAGTGATGTGTTAGAAGAAGCCCGCGATGCGGCCGTGCATCTGGCCGGCTACCCGGTGCGGCTGACGCTGACGAAGCTGGCCGAAAGCGCGCTGCGGCGCGAGCTACGGCGTTTGAAGGAGCTTCATAATCACGGAAAGGATTTCCCTCACCGCGAAGAAGACTTGAAAGGCGGTCGCCCGATCGCCGCATGAGGGACCAACCCATGCAGACCACGACTCCCGCCTCCTCCCCTGCGAGACCCGCTCCGCCCGCCGCACGCAAAGCCCCGCAAGACGTGCGTGCACGACTGCTGGCGATGATCCTCAAGAACGAAGCCCAACGCAAAGCACCTCCGGGTTAGGCCTGCTGTGAGTTTTTCGCGTGCTCTTGTTTCGCTGGCGCTGGCATTTCCGCTCGCCGCACTGCTGACGCTGCCGGCCGGGGCCAATCCCTGGCCGCAGCGGTCGCCGCCGCGCGCGCAGACGCCGCATCCGGCCGTCGCGCGAATCATCGTGCCTGAGGCGGGCGGCGCGACTTCCTACGGTTCGGGAACGCTTGTTGACGCGCACGACCAGCTTGCGCTGGTGGTCACGAATTGGCATGTGGTCCGCGACGCGGCGGAGAAGATCGAGGTCGTTTTTCCCAACGGCTTTCGCTCGTTCGCGCGGCCGCTGAAAGTTGACTCGAATTGGGACTTGGCGGCGCTGGTCATCTGGCGGCCCGACATCGAGCCGGTGTCAATCGCCGCCACACCGCCCCGGCCGGGCGAGCCGCTGACGATCGCCGGTTACGGACGCGGCACGTTCCGCGCCGCGACCGGGCACTGCACCAAATACTACGCCCCCGATCTGAAGTCGCCCAAAGAACTGCTCGAAGTCTCCGTGCAGGCCCGTCATGGCGATTCGGGCGGCCCAATTTTTAACGGGCGCGGCGAGTTGGCCGGCGTGCTATTCGGCGCGAGTCACGGCACGACGATGGGCAGCTACGCCGGCCGCGTGCGCGGCTTTCTGGCGTCGGTCGCGCCCGAGCTAGGCCAAGATCCCGCACTGATCGCCGCCCGCCCGGCGACTCCCCCAGCCAGCCCTCCCACGCCGCGCGTCACCGACGTTCGCCCCGCCGCGCCGCTTGCCCAGGTTCCACCGCGCGCGAGCGCGCCGCAGTCGCCGGCGGTCGAAGCCGAGCCGTGGCCGCGCGCCGCTCCCGCCGAGCAAGAGCCAATCGTGCAGCGCCAAGCCGCACCCTCGACGGCAGTTCCACCCGCGGCCGCCTCGCCGCATTTCGCGCCGACGGAAGATTGGTCGAGTGACGTTCAGCTTGCCGAGAATCCGCCCCCGCGCCGCACAGCCGAGCCAGCCCCGGGCCCGCCGGCGGTGGACGAAGCGCCGGTGGCGGCGCTTGCCGCTCCGGCACCCGAGGAACTCGGCTGGAGCGACCTAGCCGGGCCGACGCTCTTTGACCAAGCCAAAACGGTGCTGGCGCTGATTGGCGCATTTGCGGTTGTGTATTTCTTCCTTCGCATCGCCGCGTGAAGCAAGGCTACAGGCGGTAAGCCACAGGCGACAACCTCCGCGCCTAAACTTCCGCTTTCCGCTTTCCGCTTTTCCTTCCGCCCTCCGCCTTCCCAAGAAGCTAGCTTTGCCTGCTTGACGGCATTCGGAAGAACAGCCATCTTGGGCACATTGGCTCCCCGTAGGGCGAGCCGGATCGACCTCCACACGAAAGGGGATGACCGATATGGCCCAGATTCCCACCGGCCCAGAGTTCAATGCGGCGGACAAGGTCAGCGCCCCGGCGACTGCCCTGATGATTTTTGCCGGCATCGGCGGCGTGCTCGCGGTCGTGCTGCTGTTGATGAACCTGCTGGGCATCGGCGCCGGCGTGATGGGCTTGGAAGGCGTCGAGGTCGAAGGGATGGAAGAGGGCGAACAGGTCGCGCCGGCCGTACTAAGCGGGACGGTGGCCGTCATCAGCAATCTCATCGGCGTGGTGATGGCCATCGTGATCTACGTGGGTGCGGCCAAAATGAAGCGGCTGGAAAACTACGGCTTCGCCATGGCCAGTTCGATCCTCGCGATGGTCCCCTGCGTCAGCCCCTGCTGCATCCTCGGACTGCCCTTCGGTATCTGGTCGCTCGTCGTCCTGACCAAGCCCGACGTCAAAGCCGCGTTCCTTGACACCGCGCGGCCGCTCCCCTAAAGCCGCCCGAAACGGGGCCGCAACTCACTTTGACGACACCCAAAAAGAGCTGCGTCCCCGTCTTTTTCCTGAGGCCCTTACTATGACCAACGTCATCCTCATCACCGGCGCGAGCCGGGGCATTGGAGCGGCGACGGCGCGGATTGCCGGTGCGCGGGGATATGCGGTGTGTGTGAATTACCACCGCAGCGAAGCGGCGGCGCGGGGGGTGGTCGAGGAGATCGCGGCGGCCGGCGGACGGGCGATGGCCGTGCCGGCGGACGTGGCAGTGGAGGCGGACGTGGTGCGGCTGTTCGAGACGGTCGATCGGGAGTTGGGCACCGTGACCGCGCTGGTGAATAACGCCGGGATTTTGGAAACGCAGATGCGCGTCGAACAGATGGACGCGGCGCGGCTCGGACGGGTCTTTGCGGCCAACGTGACCGGCTCGTTTTTGTGTGCCCGCGAAGCGGTGCGGCGGATGTCGACCCGGCACGGAGGGCTGGGCGGGGCGATTGTGAACGTCTCCTCGGCCGCCTCGCGGCTCGGCTCGGCGGGCGAGTATGTCGATTACGCCGCGTCCAAAGGGGCCATCGATTCGCTCACGATCGGGCTGTCGCGCGAAGTTGCTGGCGAAGGGATTCGCGTCAACGCCGTGCGGCCGGCTTTCATCTACACCGACATCCATGCCAGCGGCGGCGAGCCGGGCCGCGTCGATCGGATCAAAGACTCGATCCCCATGCGGCGCGGCGGCCACGCCGACGAAGTCGCCCACGCCATCCTCTGGCTGCTCTCCGACGAAGCCTCGTATACGACCGGCACGTTTATCGAGCTTGCCGGCGGACGGTAAGCAGGCGCCGGGTGGCGGGGGCGCACCGCGCTAGCGGAAGCCCCCGGCGAGCAAAGGAAGGCGGAGGGCGGATGCTGGATTCCCGCCTGCGCGGGAAGGACGGGTTCCGTGCTCGCCGGGGGCTTGCAGTGCGCCCCCGCCACCCGGCGGCAATACGAAACTTCAAAACGCGCCCACGACTTCGCCGCCGGCGCGGGTGCTGAGGGCTTGGAAGAGCGTGGCGTCGATCGATTCGCTGATGCCGCGCACGCTGCCGTCGGCCAGCGCGAAGTGGCAGATGCCGGGATGGGCGCTGCCGAACTGTTCGTTGAACGGCTCATGATCGCGTTGGGCGAGCGGCCGATCGCCGCGCCGCGCCACGATCCGCTGCAGCCAGCCTTGGTAGATGCAGACTTCTTTGAAGTCGTCGCGCATCGTCGGCAGATGTTTTTCGCCGGCCAGGAGCGTATTGCTCAGCCCATCACGGATCGTAGGAAAGGAAACGACCGAGCGCCACTCGGCGCAGCGGGTGTTGTGGGTGTGGGGAATGAGTTTGCCGGAGGCATCGAAGCAGCGTCCGCAGACGATGCTGCCGTTGCCGTTTTCATTGACCCAATTCACGCCCGTCCCCGAGTTGCCGGCGTAGTCGCCGCCGGCGCCGGGATTGTCTTGCTCGGTCAACACCGGCGGGTGACGGCGGGAAGGGCAGTAGTAGGTCGCCACCTGGACGACGCGTGGATTGCGTCGGTCGTTCGGGGCCAGAGGCATTTTGGGATCCCAGTACGTTAGCTCCAGATCCCAGAGATCGAAGGCCGCCTGCTGCTCCAGGTGCGGCAAAATCAGCACGAACCACGTCGGCCGGGCTTGGGTCGTTCCGGCATCCGCGTGACCTTCGCCGCCGTTGAGTCGCGCCGGGGGCAGAACTTGCCGCGCGTCGTGGAACAAATGCACCGCCAGTCCGATTTGTTTCAGATGGTTTTGGCACTGCGTCTGCCGCGCCGCTTCGCGGGCCGCTTGGACCGCCGGTAAGAGCAGGGAAATCAGGATGCCGATGATCGCAATCACGACCAGCAGTTCCACCAGCGTAAAACCGAGTGCCACTGCTGGCCCCTCCAGCAGTGCTCTCCCCTTGGCGCAGGTTCCCGCCCGATTTCGTCGCGGAACCGCGATTCTGGTGCGGCGAATCGTCCGGCAAACGATGTCACTTGGAGACACTGCTGGAGGGGCCAGCAGTGGCACTCGGCGTTTCGGTTTGCCAGTCGGAGAGCTTGTGCAACGCATCGTGCTCCGCTCCGTGTTAGGCGTCTGCCGCGGCGCGTCGCCCCTTGGCAACCAGCCCGATCAGTCCGAGGACGCCGGCGAGCAACAGCCACGAGGAAGGTTCGGGGAGCGGGATGGGATCGCCGTGGAGCGCGATCTTGTCGAACAGCACCGCGTGGGTGCTGTTGCTCGCGCCGTGCTGCACAAATCGCAATGTGATCGAGGAGAGCCGATCGAACTCCGCCCCGCTCAGATCGACGTTGAACGCCGTCCAGACGGGCGAGTTCGTGGACGTGGTTTGGGGACCGCTGAAGGCGCCACTATCGAAATCGTTGACGAACGCACCGCCGTCGAGCGAATAATCGAGCGTCCAAGTCCGCGAGAGCACGACATTGCTCAGCGCGGTGCGAAACGTGAGATTTTCCAGATCGAGCGCGTTGCGGCCGACGGCGCTGAGCGTGAAGGAAAAGTAATGGTTATTTGCGCGGGCAGCGGCGGCCGAGCTTGTATCGGCGCTAAAAGCGTTAAACACGAGCGATTGGTCGTTCGTGCCGGGCACGAATGCCGGCACGTTCTTTTCACCGCGATCGGCGATGTGCCGAATATTGATCTCCGGGCCGGCAACCGCGCTCGCGAGCGAAAAGGGGTCGCTATCGACGGAAGTGAGCGCCGTGTTGCCGTTCTCGAAATCGTAAGCGGCCAGCATCGTCGCCGACGCCGTTTTAGGCGGGACGAGAACGAGGACGAGAAGGAAAAGCGTACTGCCCAGGGGGATGTGCTTCGTCACGATTTTCTTCCTTCAGGTTTTGAGACGCTGAAATCGTTGAAGGTTTTTGTTGATGCCTGTATCGGCGCGAGCGCGCGCCGCTGGATGGATTCACTCGTCAGTCTGTGCGGAGGCGGCGGACACCGGCGCGAGCCGCATGTGCAGGACCGGCCGCTTTTCCGCTGGCAGCGCATCGGCCGAGGCAATGTGAAACGCGGCGTCCTCAAGAATTTGTTCGCGCGGGTTGAGACGCAGGAAGATGTACTGCCCAGCCGCGCCGGACTGGAGTTGGGCATTGAGATAGTCGGCCAAGCGCGGGTCGTCCACTTCGTACCGCCCCAGCGGCGAATCCGGACGGAGCACGGCCGCCGCAAGGGCCGTCGAGCCGGGATGGCGGTCAAACGGCCCGGCATAATGATGCAGCCACCCCGCAAGTTGCGGCTCGCCGCGGCAGGGGAGACCGTACAGATCCACCGAAAAATTGAGCGGCGCCGTTTCGTCCCGCAACGTCACCACAAACTCCAACCGCGCCTCGGCAACGCGGTGGTGGGCGAGCAAGGCGGGCAGGTAAAACGGGATCACCGCCGCCCGCGACTCCGGCTTTTCGGTACGTCCCCCGATGCGCAATTCCGTGTACTGGGGCGGTGACGCCCAATGGCTCAGCACGGTCGTGTCGTGCCGGTCGGCCGGCAGCGAGAACCAGCGGCCCTCGGCAATCGCGGCCAGATCAAGCTCGACCTCCTGCGTTTCCAACCGCCTGACGAGCAGTTGTTCGTCGGCGCGGAAGATTCTCCGCCCCTGGCCGGCGAGCAATTCCAGCGGCTCCCAATCGGCGATCGCCGCGCGCGGCTCGACGCGGACCTTGCCTTCCAAAACTTCGATCTCCGTCGCCCCGTTGGCCTCAACCCGCACGGCGAAACGGGTGCCAAGATCAATCACCCGCACGAGCGGCGTCTCGACCACAAAGCCGTGTGCCGCCGGCGGCACGGTCGCCAGCAGTTCTCCTTGGTGCAAGAGAGCGAGCCGCCCGCTGCGCGGCTCGACCCGCGCAGCGGCGGCGGCGACAACGCGCGCGCCGTGGGAGAAGCGCAGCTCCCTGGCCCCCGCGCCCAGCCGGACGGTTCGCAACTGCTCGCCTGTCGCGGCCATGAATCGGCGCGGCTCATCCAGAACCGCCGGCGAGGAGGCGGCCGCGCCGGCCGGCGGCGCACCTTCAGGGCTTTCCACTTCCTGCCGCGCGAGCGCGGCGGGCCGCTGCAGCACGGCCAACAGCGTCAGTCCGGCGAACAGGGCTGCTGTGGCGAACACCAAGGAAAAAACGCCCGGCGTGTTCAGCGCGGCCAGCGCGCGACGCCAAGGCGACGCCGGCGCCGCCCAGGGCAGCGGTTCGGCCGCCGGCTCGGCCAGTTGGCGGTAGAGCGGCAGACTGGCGTGCAGATCGAGGTACTCGACATACGCCCGCCGCGCCTCGGGGCTGGAGGCCAAGAGCCGCTGGAGCTGTTCGATTTGCTCCGGCTTGGCGCGCTCTTCGAGCAGCGCTTCGAGCAGGTCGAACAAGGGTTGCCGCGAAGGGCGAGAGGCGTCTGTCACGAGCGTTCTCCCATCCGCAACGTGCGATTGATGCACTCGTGCAGCCGTAGGCGGATTTGCCGGAGCGCCTTATAGATCGTATCGGCCGGTTGCCCGCGCTCGGCGGCGAGATCTTTGGCCTTTGCACCTTCGACGTATCGCCGCGCGATCAGTTCGCGGTCGCGCGTGCTCAGCCGTCCCAGGCAGCGGGCGAGCGCCTCGCGCCGCAGTTCCAGCCCGTCTTGGTGCGCCAGGCGGGTGTCGGCGAGCGTTTGCAACAACTCGTCGCTAAAGAGCAGGCGGTCGCGCTGCCGCTTGCGGCGGAAGTTGAGCACCTCGTAGTCGGCAATCTGGCAGCCCCAGCGGATGAACGCCCGGTGGGGGTCCTCCCCCCCGTCGAACTGGTCGAACTTCCGCCACAGCAGCAGGCTCACCTGCTGCATGACCTCGCGCGCGTCGTCCCAGCGGGGCAGCAGAGCGAGGACGTAGCTCCGCAGATCGACCTCATGCTCGGCGAACAGCAGGACGAACTGCTCGTTGCGGTCCGGGTTTTCCAAAGGCTCAGACATGGCGACGCGATTGCGGCGAAGATAAGCGAGGGCAGAAGCCCCTCCACGAAACTAACGTCGCCGGGAGAGAAAATCAGGATCGGAAAAGCGAAATTTTTTTCCGTCCTGCGAGCGGGGGCGTCGCGGGTGGCGGGGGCGCGCCGCGCAAGCGGAAGCTCCGAAAGCGCCGGCACTGGCCCAGAGGGGGCAAAGCTGCTGGGTCTGGATTCCCGCCTGCGCGGGAAGGACGGGCGGGGGCGTTTTACGGCAGCGTGCCCATTTCGCCACGGTTGATGGTGCCCAGCCCTGCCCACAGATCCATGTCGATATCGAGCGCGATCGTGCGCACCGAGGCGTCGCAGAGGACGAACTGAATGCCGGCGGTATGAAAGCTGCCGAAGGAGCGCGTGCACGGCTTGTTCACGCTTTTGCCGCCGATCGCTTGGCACTGTTCGATGTCGGGGAGCAACATCTGCGGCTCGGGGATCGTGCTGCCGGCGATGTAACCTCCAAAGCCGTAGGCCCAAAACGGACGCCGTAGCGTCACCGTGCGGGTGTGGCGTTCGCCGACGAGCAGCGTGTTGCTCGTGCCGTCGCGGATATTGGCGATCGACTCATAGCCCAGCCGGTTGACGCCGACCAGATGCATCGGCCCGCGCTGGTTGAGCGGCTGCTCCATCGTGCCGCCCCATTTGGTTGGGTACTCGACGGCAAAGCGATTGAAAGCTTCGAAGAACCCGTCACACGAAGTAAAGTCCCCGTCGGTCACTGACGTGCCGGCCACCGCCAAATAGGAAGCGGTGCGGTAGGGCGTGTCGTGATACATCTGATAGCTTTTGCGGTTGGCCGGGCCGCTGTCGGGCACGGTCAGCTCCATCGGCCGATCCGTGGGACAGGCGTACGTCTCGACGAGCGCCTCGCGCACGGCGCGGTTCCTCACGTCGGTCGATGGATAGGAGGAATTGTACTTGTCGAAGAGCGGCTGCTGCTCCAAAAACGGCAAGATCGCAATCGCCCAGGTCGTGCCCGGCACCGTGCGCGGGCTCAAAATGCCCGTCGGCCCTTCGTGGATATTGCTGGCCGGGAAACAGCCGCTGGCGGCGTGGTAGCTCTGCAACGCCAGGCCGATCTGCTTCAGGTGGTTCGCGCACTGCGTCAGCCGCGCCGCTTCGCGGACCGCTTGCACCGCCGGCAGGAGCAGCGCGATCAGGATGCCGATGATGGCGATCACCACCAACAGTTCCACCAAGGTGAAGCCCCAGGAATTTTGGATGGTGGATTTTGGAGGGTGGATTTTCCACGTTGGACGGTGGATGGATGGATTGGTGCGGCGCATGATTCTCTCGCTTTCGACAGCGACTCCACAATCCCACAAGTCATCTAACCTCCAAAACTCACCATCCTATTTCCGCCGCCGGCGGTAGAGCGGAACCAACGCTAGCGCGGCAAGCGCGGTCAGCAACAATGTGCCGGGTTCCGGCGCTTTGAAGGCGGTGTCGAGTTCGTACTTCCGTTCCAGGTACAGCCCGACGCTTTGCAGCTCGTCATAGCTCAGCACGCGGTCGTAGACGATCACTTCGGCCAGATTGCCGATAAAGCCGCGGGTGCCAAAGAGGGCCCAGCCGATGCCGAGATTCGCGTTCAGCGGGTAGTGCGCGTACGAGTCGGGTGTATCGAGAATCGTCACCCCGTCGGCAAGCGCGGTCGTAGAGCCATCGTTGCGCGCAAAGACGGTCACGATCCGCGGGCCGAAAGGCAAGGTGTCGTCGGCGGAGGAGATTCCGCCGCCGCCGTCCGCACCACCGGTTCCGCCGTTGGAATAGGTATCGCGCAGCCGCAGTCGGGCGTCTTGCGCCGTGCGGCCGACATCGATCATCGTCCCCGTCGAGGTGCCGAACAGTTCACTGTTGCTGTCGAGCGAGTTGGGACGCGTGAAGGCAAAAAAGATCGTGCGGTCGGGATCGGCGGCGTTAATTCCCGGGATCCCGCCGTTGATCAGCATGCGGTCGCGATTGAACGTCAGCGAGGCGTGGCCGTTCAGGCCGGTGGAGTGGTAGACCGGGCGGTAATCGGGGTTCGGCGTGGCATGATGGCCGTGCCCCGACTTGTCGCGCCACTGAGCGACTTCGCTGCCGTCGAGCGTCAGCGTGCTGCTGTCGCTGGCGTCGAGCCAAAGTTGCAGCCCCTCGGTCACGTTCAGCGAAACGGCCGAGCAGGGCAGGGCTCCACCGAGCAGGACGAGGGGCGCTACGAACAAGGCGTAGCACGGAAAGCGGAAGTTGTGTGTTCTTCGTTTCTGCATGGTAAAACGACTCCTCGCGTATTGAGGAGGATCGCTCCTGAGGGTTACAAGGGGGATGGGCCCGCCGCGTCCTTCCTGGACTGCCGGGTGGGCAGGTGATATTTCCGCAGCAGGTGGTCCGTCACGACTTGCACCTCGCCCGGCTGCAACGCCCGGTTGTAGACGATCACTTCGGCCAGATTGCCGATCAGCCCCCGCGTGTGGGAGAGCGCGTACCCGATGCCGAGATTCGTGTCCAAAGGGTAGTGGGCGTAGGAGTCGGGCGTGTCGAGGACGAGCGTCCCATCGCTGAAGGCTTGCGTCCAGCCCTCACGGCTGGCCACGACCGTTACCACGCGCGGTCCGACCGGGAGCGATCCCGATGGGCTGCGGATGCCGCCGCCGCCATCCTCGCCGCCGGTAGTGCCCTGGGAGTAGACGTCGCGCAGCCGCAGGACCGTGTTATCAAACCCAAGCCGGCCGACATCGATCATCGTATTAGTGTTGGTACCAAAGACTTCCAAGTTGCTGTTCAGATTGAAAACCGTGGTGCGATCGAATACCAGAAAAATCGTGCGTGCTTGGCCGCCAGAAATCGTCGGCAGCCCGCCGTCGATTCGCAGTTGATCGCGATTGAAGGCCAGCGCGGCGTGGCCGCCAAGCGCGGTGGCTTCGTAGAGCGGACGCTTGTCCTCGCGCACCGCGCGGGCGTGATTGCCGCCGCCGGATTTGTCGCGCCACTGGATGACTTCGTTGCCGATCAGCTCTAGCGTCGACTCATCGGTCGCGTCGAGCCATAGCCGCAGCCCGGCCGTTACCGGCAGATCGCCGGCGGCGATCGGTAGCGCGGCGATGAATTGTTCGGCGTCAAAGCGCACGGACGAGACGAGCTGCGCTCCTTCCGCACCGATTTGCACCGCTTGGCCGGCGGTCACCACTTGCGCTTGAGCCGTGCTGTGTCGTGGCTCGACGCGGACGCGGCCGGCGAGCACGTGCAGTTCGGTCTGCGCGGCGCTCGCCTCGACCGCGAATTGCGTTCCCAGGTCGATGATCCGCGCGGTGGGGGTAAGCACTTCAAACTGCCGCACCGCGCGGGGCAACGTGACGCTCAGGCTGCCGGCGTCGAGTTCGACCCTCTGCGCCGAGCGCAAGCGCATCCGCGCCGGGCCGTGCAGAATTGCCCGCACCTGGTTTTGCAGCAATATCTCCACGTCGCCCGAGGCCAACTGGAGCGGCTCGCCCGCTGCCAGCGCCGCAGACGGCGAGCGCGACGCATCGTTTCCGACCCAGCGGCAGTTGTGCGTGCCGGTGATGCGGGCAACCGTTGCGGCACTATCGCGCGCGGCGGTCGAGCGCTGCGCTGGCTCGACCGGCATTTGAAAGCGCAGCACGCCGAGCAGCGTCACGATCGCAAACAGCGCCGCGGTGGCAAAGATGGCCGAAAAGACGCTCGGCCGGTTCACGAACATCACCGCGCGGCCCAGCCAGTCCGGCCGAGACTGGAGCGGCGGAACCGGGCGCGGCGCGTCGATGAGCAACTGCGAGGCGGCTTGGACGGTGTAGGGGATCTCGCGGAACTCCCACTCCAGCCCGCCGCAAAGGCGGAAGTAGCGGACGTACCAATCGCGCGCGGCGAGGTGCTCGCAAACGAGCCGGTCGAGCCGCGCCGCCTCCGCGCCCGAAAGCTGCCCGTTTTGCAACCGCCAGCACAACTGCTGCATTTCCGCCTGGAGCTCAGGAGGGAGCTTCACGAGCGTTCCTCCTGTTCGAGCCGTTGCTGCACGCACTGAAACAGCCGGTCATGCAGCCGGCGGAGGATTTTGTAAACCGCGTTGGGCGTCCGCCCGGTCGCCTCGGCCACGCTTTGCACCGTCGCCTCCGGCTCGTAGCGGCGGCGGATCAAGTCGCGATGGACGGGCGAGAGCAGTTCCAAACACTCGCGCAGCGCCTCATGCTGCCGGGGCGATTGCCTCTCGGTCGCCAAGGCCTGTTCCTCGACCGCCACATAAAAGGCATCGCTAAAGAGCCGCCCCGGCCGCCCCTGCCGACGCCGAAACGCCAGTGCCTCAAACCGCACGATACTGAACGCCCACGCGCCAAAATCGGTGCCGGACTCGAACTGGTCGAACTTCCGCCAGAGAACCGTACACACCTCCTGAAACACGTCGTCCGCGTCACTGGCTTCATGCACCAGCGCGCGCACGAAGGTATAAATCCGCCGGTTGTACTCGGCGAAAAGTCTTACGAACAAAGCGGTTCGGTCGCTGGCGTCCATTTTCAATGCTCGTGCCGCGCACGGATCGTCCACATGGAAACTGCGCGAGCAGGCCCAAATTGGCCACTCGCCATGAAAATAGAGCGGAATTTATCCCGCCCCAAGATTCGAGCGGGAGGGGCTTCCCTCCTCGCCCCACTAAAAAAGCACGGGCAATGGACAATCGTTCGTAGGCAGAGGAGGGCGCACTTCCTGTCCCGCTCTGCTCCACGGCCCCATTCGCCCCGAAAAATTATTCGCTAAAATTCAGTACGAAATGGGGCAAGCCACATATCCCCTACCGTTCCGCCGGTGATCGGCGGTGGTAGGGGAGAGGGGGGATGGCGATGGTCTGGATCTCGATCCGGTCTGCTCTGCTCGCGGGGCTGATGTCGTTGCCCTGGACGGTGGCCGCCGAGAAGCCGGAGGCGGCGGCGAAGGGGCTGATTGACGCTGTCCGGCAGGGGCGACTGTCGGAGGTCCGCCAGAAATTGCCCGGCCTGTCGCCGGAGCAGCTCAACGCCTTGGACGCCGAGTGCGGCGGCGCGCCGCTGCATGTGGCGGCGAAGCGGGGCCGTGTCTTGATTGCCGGTTTGCTGATCGAGTCCGGCGCGGAAGTAGATCGCGAGGATCGCTGGGGAGCCACGCCGCTGTACTGGGCGGCGTGGGGCGACTCGCCCGGCGTCGCGGGGCTGCTGCTTGGCCACGGTGCCGACGTCCATGCACGCGCCGGCTGGGATCGCGCCACGCCGTTGCATCGAGCGGCCGTATGGGGAAGCCGCGCCACCGCCTGGGTTCTGCTCTCCCACGGGGCGGACCTCAAAGCCAAGGACAATGTGGGATGGATTCCCTTCCAACACGCCGGCTCCCGGGCGCTGGCCGAGTTGCTGATTCCCGACGTTTTCAAGGTGAACGCCCGGAACGAGCAAGGCATGACGCCGCTGCATCTGGCGGTCAAATATAACAAGCCCGCCGTGATGCAAGTGCTGCTGGAACGCGGGGCGAACGTCAATGCCCGAGACGACCAGGGAGACACGCCGCTGCACGAGTGCGCCCGCTATCGTAAGCCGGGCGAATCGCTCCGAATTTTGATGGCCGCCGGCGCCGACCTGGATGCCAAGATCGACGCGGGGCAGACGCCTCTAGAAGTCGCGGTGGCGGACGAAGAAACGGAGATGGCTACCGTGCTGCGTTACCTTAGCGGCGATCGAAAGAAGAAAAAGGGGGACAGCTCTTCTTGGGGCCCTTTTCCGCCGCGAGAGCACATCTCTTCACCGCGTTAGCGAGTGTAGCCACATCGCTGGGGCGATGTGGGAGGGGGCGAGACGTTGATTTATAAGTCTAAATACATTATAAATGCAACAATTGTCGCAGTCGATTTGCCACTGGGGGAGGTTGGACCATGCCGGGGCGCGCTGAGGGGAGGTTTCTTTGAAAAACGGCCGAAATCGGGCAGATTTGGGAGCAGCACGGGGCGCTGCACTGGCGCCGCCCT
>CAYZVT010000088.1:0-13642 GCA_964481585.1 uncultured Pirellulales bacterium | reverse complement strand
GCGCGCGGCGGCTGCCCTCTTCGCGCGCTTGCCGCGCCGCGCGGCGCGGCGCGGTTGCGGCTGTCAAATCGAGCGCGGCCGCCGCATCGCGCGGCGCGACGAGCGTGACGCGGCAGCCTCGTCCCGGCTCGGTGTCGATCGCAAAGCTCCCGCCCAGCAGGGCAAGCCGCTGCTGGATGCTGAATAGACCGAAACCGTGATCCTCGTCGGGGGAAGCGAATCCTTCTTTCGGATCGAATCCCGGTCCCTCGTCCTCGACCGACAGTTGCACGCTTCCGTCAGGCCCGCACTGCATCCGAACCCGTGCCTGGTTGATGCGGGCGTGTTTGACCACGTTCAGCAGCAACTCGCGCACGGCCTGAAGCAGGAAAGCTTGCAAGTCGCTCTCGGCCGGCTCCGCGTCGTGGTCCACCTCGACCTGCACTTCGAGGCCGTGTTGTTCCTGAAATTGCCGGCTCAGCCACTCCAGCGCGGCGGCCAAGCCCCGGTCGTAGAGCACCGGCGGGCAAAGCTCGACGGCGAGCGTCCGCGAGGCTTGGATCGACTGATCGATAATGTCGTTGATGTTCCCGGTGATCGCGGTTTGCCGCCCGTCGAGATTTCCCTTGCGAAGCTGCTCGACTCCGATCTTGGCGGCGACGAGCAACTGTTGGAAGTGGTCGTGCAAAAGCTGGGCGATGCGGCGCCGCTCTTGGTTTTCGGCGGCGGTGAGTTTCGAGGCGAGCATGCGCAGCTGCTCGTTCCGCATCTTGAGCAGGGCCGTCCGTTCGACGACACGCTGTTCGAGCGTCTCGTTCAGCTGCCATAGTTGTTCTTCCGACTGCTTTTTGTCGGTCACGTCGCGGAGCGTGAGGATCGCCAGTTTGACGCGGCCGTCTTTGTCTCGAACCGCGGTGCCGCCAATGCTGCCGATCCAGCTTCGGCCGGTGCCCTTGTGCAGCACGCGGACTTCGAGCGCGGCGAAGGTTTCGCCGCGTAGCGCTCGACTGAGCGGCCAGTCTTCCAGCGCCATTTTGTGGCCATCGAGATCGTACAGTTCAAAGAGCGCGGTGAAGTCTTGCAGCGGGCGTTCGGCCTCCTCCTGGCTGGCAAAGCCGTGCAGAGCGAGCGCGGAAGGATTCATTTGCAGCAAGTTGCCCTGCGGGTCCGCGACGACCAGCCCGTCGGTCATGTGGCCGATGATCGCTTCCAACTGGGCGAGGCTCTGCTCGGTGCGCTCGTTTGCCAGCCGCAGCGCGGCGTGGGCGCGCATGCGGTCGGAGACATCGCGGACGATGCCGGTAAAGAGCCGCCGGCCATTGAGCCACATTTCGCTGACGGCCAATTCCAGCGGAAACTCCGCGCCGTTTTTGCGGCGGCCGCGCACTTCGCGGCCGTGCCCGATGATTTTCGCTTCGCCCGTGAGCAGATACTGCTGCAAGTAGCGGTCGTGCTCGCCGCTGTACGGCGGGGGCATCAGCATGCTGATGTTGTTGCCGAGCATTTCTTGGGCGGTGTAGCCAAAGATGCGTTCGGCGGCCGGGTTGGTCGATTCGATCTGCCCACGTTCGTCGATCGTGATGATGCCATCGACCGCCGTTTCGACGATGGCCTTGATTCGCGCCGCCGATTCATGCACCGCCAATTCCGCCTGTCGCCGTTCGGTCACATCGCGGACGAAGGCCACGACACAGCGGCGGCCGTCGAGCGTGGTGGTGCGGGCACTGATTTCAACCGGAAAGCTCCGCCCCTCTCGGGTGCGGAACTCGGCCTCGAAGATCGCTTCGCCGCTGGCCGCCAGGCGGGTCATTTCCGCTTGCAGCGTCTCCCCTGGGGTGGTGGTGATGTCGGCGAGGGAGAGCTGGAGCATCTCCTCGCGCGTGTAGCCGAGTTGCCGGCAGGCTTCGTCGTTCACTTCGACAAACCGCCCGTAGTGGTTCTGCTCGTCGAGCTCGTACACCTGAACGCCGTCGCGGCCGCCGTGGAGCAACTGCCGGTAGCGCTGTTCGCTTTCGCGCAGCGCGCGCTCGGTCTGTTTGCGTTCGAGGGCCGCCGCGACTTGGTCACACATGCTGCGAATCAGCGCCAGCGAATGTTCGTCAAACTGGGTGCCGTCGCGGGTGCCGAACGAGAGCGTGCCGATGAGCTGCCCCCGCGCCAGGAGCGGATAGCAGGCGTAAGCCGTCACGCCGTACTGGCGAATCAGCCGCGCGCGCGGATCGGTCGAATGCTGCACGTCCTCGCAGACGATCGGCTGCCGCTGGAGGGCCACGGTGCCGCAGAAGGCTTCGCCCAGCTTCAGCTTTTCAAGCTCGGGAAGACTTTCCTGGGGAGCGCCGCTATAGGCGGCGAGCCGCAGAGTTTGGCCGCCAGGCTCCAACTCGTAATGAAAATAAACTTCCAGCCCTAGATGCACGCTCATCCGCTGGAAAAGCTGGTCGAGAAATTCCAGTGGGTCGTCGGCCAGCAGCAGTTCGCGCGAGGCTTGAGAGAGCAATTCGAGTCGGCGGTTCGTCTGCTGCAAAAGCTGCTGCGCGTGCGAGCGATCTTCGATGTCCTGAACGACCGACACGATCCGCCGTGGCTCGCCACGTTCGTCGCGCACCACCGCCGAGTTGATCGCGGCATGCAGCGTGCTGCCGTCCTTGCGGAGATAACGCTTCTCCAAAACCAGCTCGTCGATCTCGCCCGATACGAGGCGGCGGACGCCGTCGATCGTCGCCTGCCGGTCATCGGGATGGGTGACTTCCAGAAACGTCTTGCCGATCAGCTCCTCGCACGTATAGCCGAGCATCTCACAGAACTTGCGGTTGGCGCGCGTGACGCGGCGCGTGGCGACGTTGCTCTCGGCTTTGCCGACCGCAGCCAGTTCGAACATCAAGCGATACTCGGCTTCGCTCTGCCGCAGCTCGCTTAGCGCTTTTTCGAGATGGGCGGTCCGCGAGTCGATGTGGCCTTCGAGCTGACTGTTCAGGTCCGCCAATTGCTGGCGGGCTGCGTGGCGCGCCGTCACGTCGCGGGCGATGACAAACGCCCCGACTTGCTCGCCCTGCTGGTCGCAAAAACGATTGAAGCTCAGCTCATACCGCCATCGCCCCCGCTGCGGGTCGCCAAAGTCCTCCTCGACGGTGAACTCCTCTCCCTGGAGAGCACGATCCCAAAGCTGCTGGACCGCGGCTTGCTGCAGCGGAAGGGCGGCCAAGGCCGTCGCAAGGCGGTCGCCGACCGTCACCTCGACCCCGTAGAGCTTGCGAAACTCCGCTTGCAGGCGGCTACTCAGGGCTAGAAAACGACCCTGCCGATCGACGGCCGCGATCAGGTCGCGCGAGCCGGCGAGGAGGCCGTGCAAGATCGTCGTGCTGTCAGGCACGCCGCCGACCGAGGAGGCCGATTCGGCGTTCAGCCTGGATCGGGACATAATGAGCTAAGTTACCGCCACAAGCGAGATTGGGAGAGGTGCATCGTGATAGTTCCATTTTATCTTGCTAGCATATTGGCCGCAAAGCGGTTGCTCCGCATAGGAGGGGCCGTTTGCGACAAAAAATTCGTGGGAAACCCGGCTTTCTAACCCCCGCAACGCCCCCGGCTGGTGGTGCCATGCTTGTGACAATCGACATCGGCGGCGAAGGGCGGCACCTGGACGCTTGGAACATCAACCCTAGCCGGCTCGTCACACTCGGCCCACATCGCGGCAACCCGATCCCCCGCCTGATTTGCGCACGCGCCGCAGCGCTCCCGTTCGCCGACCGGAGCGTCGCGAGCATCCTCGTCGAACGGACACCACTGCGCGCCGCTGCGCTGGCCGAGATGGCGCGGGTGCTCATGCCCGGCGGCGAGGTCGTGCTCCGGCATGTGCCCCTGCCGCACAAAGATCGCCACGCGGCGGCGAAGGCGCTATTCATTGGCACAACCGAACAGCGCACGGTGCGCATCGGCCGGCAAGTGGTGCAGGAAACGCGCATCCGCACCTCACCTCAGCGCTAGCAGCGGTTGGCCCGTTCTCGTGTTCAATAGCCGGCGAGCGCGCGGGCGCGGACCGGAGGCGTTGCCATTTCGGCTATTGGTGCCTGGGGAACCTCAAAAGGAAGACTGCTGCGAGCAGTTTTCTTGCGCTGCGCTTTTTCGGTGTCTTCGGCATGAGGTGTGCCCTTGTTGAGAACCGTCTGGCGCAGCGGCTGGCGTGCGCCAGGCCCGACCGGAAACAAAAACAGAAGGAGAGAGTTATGAAAGGCATCCTCATCGCGCTGGGAGTCGTCGCCGCGCTGACGCTGGGCGTTGCCACAGCCGATGCGCAGTGGTACACGAGTTACTACTACCCGTCCTATAGCGGGTACTACACACCCTCGTATAGCTACTACCGCTCCGCGCCTTACACGGGCTACGGCTATACCAGCTACTACGCCACGCCGTACACGAGCTATTCCTATCCGACCTACGGCACGTACTATCGCTACCCCTCGGTCTACCGGGGCTACACGGCCACGCCGTCGCTCTACCAGAGCTACTACTGGGGCACGGCGTTTCCCTACTTCTATTGAAGCAAGCGGTCAGCTAATAGCCGTCAGCGATCAGCGGTCAGCAAAACATGTCCTTCCCGCGCAGGCGGGAGTTTAGAGCGCGTCTTTTTTCGGATGTCACGCGGGCTGCACCTCTTTTCGCCCGCAGCCTCCAGAGGCCCCCTTAGCCGCTCTGGCGCTACCGGGAAACGCCGGCCCGCGCTCTAGAGGGAGCGATCCTCAGCTTGCTGCTGAAAGCTGATCGCTAATAGCTAATCGCTCGCCTCGCATGCCTGGGCAGGACCGGCTAAGCGATTTCGTAGTCGTAGAGCCGATAGGTCTTGCTGTGCTTGGCGCCGCCTCGTTCGAGGCTGCCGCGCGAGAGCTTGTTGCTTTCGAGCACCCAGGAGAACTCGACCTCCTGGATGCCCCAGCGTCGGATGTGCGGCACCAGCCCGCTCAGTAGCACCAGCCCCACGCCCCACCGCTGATATTCGGGCACGACGTTGGCCGCGATCAGCCGCACGCGCTTGATGCTCTGCCGATTCGCCAGCAGCCGCAGAAAGCCGAGGGGAAAGAGTCGGCCATTGATCTCGCGGATGCGTGGGTTGTAATCGAGCAGCCCAAAGACCGCCCCGATCGGCTTGCCGTTCACTTCGGCCATCAGGGCGAGTTCTGGCACGATCAAATGTCGCAGTCCGGCCGACAGGTGCGCAATCTCGGCGTCCGACAGCGGCACGAAGCCCCACGTTCCGGCGAGCGACTTGTTGTAGATGTCGAGAAACGTCTTCACGTCCTCGCGGAAGCGGCGCTTGTCGATTGGGCGGATATGAATCTCAAACCGCTCGCGAGCCGCGTCGGTGATGAACGTAAGCTTTTCATCGAGCGAGTCCAGCATCTCGATATGGCCCCAGTACGCGTACAAGTCTTGCGTCTGGCGGAAGCCGTAGTTCTCGATGAGCTGCGCGTAGTAAGGCGGGTTGTACGTCATCATGAAGAACGGGGACGAGTCGAACCCATCGACCAGCAGCCCGCACTCGTAATTGAGCGACGGGTTCGCCGGCCCGCGAATCGCCGTCATGCCCTGCTCGCGCAGCCACTGGCGCGCCGCGCCAAACAGCCCATCTGCGACCTGCTGATCGTCGACCGATTCAAAGAAGCCGAAGAAGCCGCGCTGCTCGTTGTAGCGCTCATTATGAGTGTGGTTGACGAGGGCGGCGATGCGGCCGCAGACTTCTTCGCCTCGGTAGGCCACGAAGGTCTGAATCGCCGCCCGGTCGTAGAACGGGTGCCGTTTGTAGTTGACCAGCTCCTTTTGGTTCAGCCGCAGCGGCGGAATCCAGTGCGGATCGTCCCGATACAACTGCCAGGGGAAGTCGAGAAACTGCTTCTGCTGGCGGCGGGTCGTAACCGGACGGACGGCGAGATCGGGCATGAAGGCTGGAAGCGCAAGGGAGAGCGGAACGGCCAAGGGTCCGAGCCACTCTACTAGTGCCCCCCGCGCCGGTCAACACCGGGACGCTCAGCCCAAAACCGTCATTCCCACGAAGGCGGGAATCCAGACCCGATGGTTCACTCTCTAGATTCCCGTCTGCGCGGGAATGACGGGTGGCGGCGGGTGGCCATACCAGCTCGGCTCGAAGCGTTGGCTGGGCTGGTGTAGACTGGCAGGCAAGAATCAACGCCAACACCCTCTGCTGAAAATCCAACGCATGCCGACTCTCGTCACCGGAAGCACGGGCCTGCTGGGCAACAATATCGTGCGGCAACTGCTCGATCGGGGCCAAGCCGTGCGCGTGCTGGTCCGCGAAGGGAGCGACCCGCGCCCGCTCGAAAGGCTCCAGGTCGAGCGGTTCTACGGCGATGTGCGTGATGCCGATTCACTGCGCAAGGCCATGCAGGGGGCGGAGACGGTCGTTCACTCCGCCGCGATGGTTCACATCGGCTGGACCCGCCTCGCCGAGCAGCAGGCGGTGAACGTCGAGGGCACGCGCGCCGTGGCCGAAGCGGCTCGTGCGGCCGGGGCGCGGCTCGTTCACGTCTCCTCGACCGACGCTTGCGGCTTTGGTACCCGCGACCGACCGGCCGACGAAACAACGCCGGTTGAAGGCGGGGTGCTGTGCCCCTACGTCGTCACCAAGCGCGCCGCCGAACAGGTCGTGATGCAGTCGGTCGAACAGGGCCTCGACGCGGTGATCGTCAACCCCAGCTTCATGCTCGGCCCCTGGGACTGGAAACCGTCGTCGGGCAAGATGCTGCTCGAAGTCGCACGCGGTTGGGCTTTCATCGCGCCGGCGGGAGTGAACGATTTTAGCGACGTGCGCGACGTGGCTCGTGGCGTGCTCGCGGCGATCGAGCGCGGGCAGACCGGGCGGCGTTACATCCTCGGCGGCGAGTCGCTCAGTTATTTTGACGCCTGGCGAATCTTTGCCGACGTGAACGGCGCGCGCGGACCGATCGCCAAGGCCAATCGCCGCGCGGTCGTGATGCGCTTGGCCGGCCGATGGGGCGACTTGCAGGGTCGGCTCACCGGCCGCGAGCCGGCCATCAACTCGGCGGCCGTGGCCCTTTCCCGTCTGGAAAAAGCTTGCAGCCACGCCCGCGCCCAGGCCGAACTCGGCTACCAGACCGGCTCGGTCCGCGAGGCGGCGCAGGCGGCTTGGGATTGGTTCCGAGAGCACGGATACGCCGAGCGGTGTAGAATGTAGAAGCGGCCCTGCTCCTCCCCGTGCATCGCCGCCGTCTTGTCACGGGCGCTTTCTTCCTTGCCGATCTGCCGATGAACCTGTTGAAAGTTGCCGGTGCCGCGCTAAACCAGACTCCGCTCGATTGGGAGGGGAACAAAGCCCGCGTGCTCCGCGCGATCGAACAAGCGCGGGCCGAGCAGGTCAGCCTGCTCTGTCTGACCGAGCTTTGCCTGAGCGGCTACGGCTGTGAGGACGCCTTCCACTCGCCCGGCGTCGTGCGCACCGCGCAGCAGGTGTTGCTCGAAGTGCTCCCCGCCACGCGCGGCATGGTCGTCGCCGTGGGGCTGCCGGTCTTTTATAGCGGCGGCCTGTTTGATGCCGCCTGTCTGATGGCCGACGGCGAGATTCTTGGCTTCGCTTGCAAACAAAATCTCGCCGGCGAGGGCATCCATTACGAGCCGCGCTGGTTCAAGCCCTGGCCGGCGAGCGTGGTGGGCGAAATCGAAATCGGCGGCCAATCGTACCCGCTCGGCGACGTGGTGTTCGACGTGGGCGGCGTGCTGATTGGCTTTGAGATTTGCGAAGATGCCTGGTCGGGCGATCGCCCCGGCAGTCGGCTCGCGCGGCGCGGCGTCGATGTGCTGCTCAACCCGAGCGCGAGCCATTTTGCCTTCGGTAAGCAGGAGATTCGCCGGCGGTTTGTGCAGGAAGGCTCGCGTGCCTTTCACGTCAGTTACATCTACGCCAACCAGCTTGGCAATGAGTCGGGCCGCACGATCTTCGACGGCGGCGTCGTGATTGCCAGTGAAGGCCAGGTGCTCGCCAACGGGCCGCGCTTCTCGTTCGAGGACGTGCATCTAACGACGGCGGTGGTCGATCTCGACGCCACGCGCCGCAGCCGCGTCCGCGCGGCCAGCTTTATGCCGCAAATCGAAGGGGGGGGCCGCGTCCGCCGTCCGTTTTCCTATCCTCGTCTTCAGCCGCAAGCCAGCAGCGCCGCACTGGCGGCCTGGGAAGCGGGGCCGCACCGCAAGGAAGAAGAATTTGCCCGCGCCGTGGCGCTGGGGCTGTTTGATTACTTGCGCAAAAGCCGCTCGGCCGGCTACGTCGTCTCGATTAGCGGCGGGGCCGATTCGGCGGCGGTTTCCATCCTCGTGGCGCTGGCCGTGGAGTTCGGCGTTCGAGAGTTGGGGCTGGAAGGGTTTTGTGCCAAGCTCCCGCACCTGCCGAACCTGCGCCAAGCGAACAATGTCCGGCAGCTTGTGCATCCGCTGCTCGCCTGCGTCTATCAGCAGACGCGCAACAGCGGACCCGTTACGCTCGCCGCGGCGCGCGGCGTCGCCGAGGCGATCGGGGCGGACTTTTTTCTGTTTGATGTCGAGCCGATCGTCGAGCAGTACACGAAGATCGTAGCCGGCGCGATCGGCCGCGATCTCACCTGGCAGCGGGACGACCTCGCGCTGCAAAACATCCAAGCCCGCGTCCGCTCGCCCGGCGTGTGGATGCTCGCCAATCTGCGCGGGGCGCTGCTGCTGGCGACAAGCAACCGCTCGGAAGCGGCGGTCGGCTACGCGACAATGGACGGCGACACTTCGGGCGGCCTTTCGCCGATCGCCGGCATCGACAAGGCGTTCCTGCGGACTTGGCTCAGATGGATGGAAACCACCGGTCCCGAGGGCGTCGGCCCATTGCCCGCGCTTGCCGCCGTCAATGTCCAACAGCCGACCGCCGAACTACGTCCGCCTTCGGCCGAGCAAACCGACGAAGGCGATCTGATGCCCTACGAGGTGCTCGACGCGATTGAACGGATGGCGATCCGCGATAAGCAGCTTCCGCTGGAAGTCTTTCTGCTGCTCGAACCAAAGTTCACGCAGTATCCGCGCGAGCAGCTTGCGTTCTGGGTGGAGCGGTTCTTCCGGCTTTGGTGCCGCAACCAGTGGAAGCGCGAGCGCTACGCGCCGAGCTTCCACGTCGATGATGAGAACCTCGACCCCAAGCTCTGGTGCCGTTTTCCGATTCTCTCCGGCGGCTTTGAACGGGAACTGGCCGAGCTGCGCAGCTATCTTCAGCCCGCCAAGTCGTGATCCCGCTTGCGGCGGGCCACTTTCGATTCGTGCCGCTTGGGCCTATGATGGGCGTTTCGCTCTCCTGCTCTCTCCCGCCCTGCTTGTTTCCGCCGCTGCGATGGATGACTCCTGGCTCGTGATGGTGAGTGCGGCGGTCTCGGTCTACGCCGTGATCGCCACCGGAGGGCTGGTCCGCGCGCTCGGCTGGCTCACCGAACAAGCCGATCAAAGCCTGATCCAGCTTATCATCCGGCTGTTGATGCCGTGCTTGATCTTCACGGTCGTCACGAACAACTCGGCGCTGCGCGAGCCGGCCAACGTCTTTTGGCCGCCGCTGTTAGGATTCGGCATGATTCTGATGGGCTACGGCGCCGCGCTGCTGGTGGCGCGGCTCGGTCGCGCGATCACCGGCATGAGCTCGCCGCAGCAGTTCGGCACCTTCGCGCTGGCCGTCGGTATGTTCAACTACGGCTACATTCCGCTGCCGCTGGTCAGGCTGCTCTTTGACACGCAAACGCTCGGCGTGCTGTTTGTCTTTAACCTCGGCGTGGAAGTGGCGCTGTGGACGTGCGGCGTGATGCTTCTCAGTGGGCATCTCGGCCAGTCATGGTGGCGGCAGATGCTCAACCCGGTGAGCATCACGATCGTCGTCGCGCTGGGAGCGAATCTGACTCACGCAGGGGAGCACGTGCCCGACTTTCTGATGCGCGGAATTGGTTGGCTTGGCGAGACGGCGATTCCGCTATCGCTGATTCTCGTCGGCGCGACGATCTACGACCAGCTTCGCCGCAGCGAAGCGGTGACGAGCCGCCTCGACAGCGCCAAGACCACGCTCTGGGCATGCCTGTTGCGGCTGGGCTTGTTGCCGGTGGCGATGTTGCTCCTCGCCCACGCGCTGCCGCTGACGGCCGAGTTGCGGCGCGTCGTCGTGATCCAGGCGGCGATGCCGTCGGCGATCTTCCCCATCGTGCTCGCCCGCCATTACGCCGGCAGCCCCAACGTGGCGCTGCTCGTCGCGCTGAGCACCTCGCTGCTCAGTCTGGCGACGATCCCGCTGTGGATCGCCGTCGGCATGGCGGCGCTCGGTTTGGCACCTTAGCTGTCCGCCGCCCGGCGCGCCCCCGCCACCCATCGCCTTTTCAGTTGCGTTACCGGCCAAGATAGATCGAAAAGCCGGGGCTGCTGTAGCTAAACCCGTAGCCGTGATAAGGGGGATAGTAGTAGCTCCGCGAGTAGTAGCCGTAGTGCGGATAGTAGTGGTGATGGTGCCCGTGCCAATGATGGCCGTGCCAGCGGTGTCCGTAATGCCCGTGATGATGGTGGTGCCGGTGGTGGTGATGCCCATGATGACTGTGGCGGCCTCCGGCTAGCGCAGGCGTGGCGGCAAAAGCCAAGCCGCCCAGCAGTAGGGCGAGAACAAGGACAGCCCGTTTCATAGCGAGTGCTCCTTCCAAGCGGAGAAAAAGTTCCTGCGATTCGTAGCGAATCGCCTCAGGTCCGCATGAGGAGAGATGCAAGGTGGGTGCCGATTCGGCGGACTTCTTTCATAAGTTACCGGCACGCGGAGAGTTGCACTATGCCAGTTGTTTTTGTGGCTTTTAACGGCAGCCGAGGCGTGTATTCAAGCTGACGGCACCGTGCTACCGCTTTGACACGAGCTTCACCAAACCGTCTCGCGCAGGCGGCAGCCTAGCTGTCAGCTTTCAGCCGTCAGCTATCAGCCAGTGGTCAGCCCGTCAGCAAGATATGTCCTTTCCAGGCAGGCGGGAATCCAGGGGCGAACCGTCCCGGTCTGGATTCCCGCCTGCGCGGGAAGGACGGGCATGCCGATCTGAATATTGACCGCTAATTGCCAATGGCTGATAGCTGACGGCTAACAGCTAATAGCTAAAAAGCTCCTACGCCGCCCGCTGTGCCTGCTGCTTTTCGACTTGAGTCACCGTAGCGGCCGATGCCCGCCAGAGTTGCGCCAGCGCCGAGGGGAGCGAGTCGCAGGCGGTCTGACGATACGGCGAATCGGCCGGCAATTCGCGCATCAGCCGGCGATGGGCTTGTGGCAGATTGTGATACGGCATCGCCGGAAAGAGATGATGCAGCGCGTGAAAGCGCATCCCCAGCGGTGCCCATAGCTCGGTCAGCAGCGGTCGCCGGGGATAATTGACCGAGTCGAGCAACTGATCGACAAACGTCATTTCCGCCCCGGCATTGACGTACCTGTGAGCACCCAGCGTGCGGATTGCGTTGAGCATCAAAATAAAGACGGCGATTGCGTAGGCTTGCCCTACGACCAGTACCGGCTGCTGAAAGACCGGCAGCCGCTGGCGAATCAATCCGACGGTGACAATCAGCAGAAAGCCGAATACGGCGAACTCCTGCAGCCGGATGATCCGCACCGCTTGCCGCGTGGGCAGCGGACGCAGATAGCTTGGGTCGGAGACCATCGACGAGGCGTGCGTGTACACCCACTGCCGCAGCCGGGGGCTGAACCAGGTCAGCGGCGTGAGAATCCCGAATCGCACAATCGCCAGCACCGGAATCACAAACGGCTGCGCCAGATAGTAAAAAATCTCGCGCGGCGGCCGCGTCCCCAGCGGCAGATACTCGCCGTCTTTATCCGTGCCAAAAAACTTCCGCCGATGGTGGTCCAAGTGCGTGTAATAGGTGAACGACGGCATCAAAAACGGAATCCCGCAGAGCAGATTCCACGCGATACGAAAGCCGCGAAACTCTTTGTCGCGCAGATGGACCAGCTCGTGCGTGAAGATCGTGATCCGATAAAACGCCAGCCCGGCCACGACGAACAGGGCGATCTGTTGCAACGATAGAAGCGGCATCTCGCGCACCAGGCGGAAGCAGACGATGCCGATCGTCCAACTCACCAAAAAGTCGGTCCAGTAGACCAGCGGTCGCGGCGTGAACAGATCGCCCACGATTTTGCGACTCTCGCCGAGTGAAAACGCCGTTGCTTTGGAACGCGAAGGCATAGCGGGCGACCCTTTTTGTCTGGAAGCGCAATCTTGCAGAGGCAGGGCGCGAGTGCGTCGGTTCGCCAGACGCAACTGCGGCGGGGGACCGACAAAGGGAGGGGCTTTCGTAGCCTGCTCGGTCCGCGTTAGATTTCATATCGGCCGCACTGGCATTATAGCTCGAACCGCTCTGTGCTCAATAAACTCGGTGTAATCGTTAACGTTTGCTTGTTTGCTCTATTTCCTGCTCTGCCTCCCCCCACCCGTGCGATGCTTGTGTCCCCTGGGTGGCATAGATAAGATGGACGGACCTTTGCCGTCGGAGCGAAGTTGGCCGAACCGAGCCATCCTTGCGTCGCGTGCAAGTGCTGCGCCCGGCGGCGAAAAACCGGCCTCATGCTCTGCTCCGTGCTCAGCCCGACATTCTGCTCCTTCGACTCCCGCGTGGCGTCGCGCCGCTGCCTTGCCCGCGTTGCTCTCTTAGCTGCTGCACTCCCGGAAAGGAAACGCGTCCGTCGTGGCTGAAGTCGTCATCACCGGCGTCGGAGTCGTCAGCCCGCTTGGCGTGGGCCGCGAGGCGTTTTGGTCGGCGCTGGCGGCGGGCCGAAGCGGCATCGGTCCGCTCGCGCACTTCGATGCCAGCGCGCTGCCGGTCCGCATCGGCGGCGAGGTGCGCGATTTCGACCCCAAGCAGTACGTCAAGCCCCGCAAAAGCCTGAAGGTCATGTGCCGCGAAATCCAGATGGCCTTCGCCGCGGCCGAACTGGCGTGGGAAGATTCCGGACTGGTTGAAGCAAGCGTCGATCCCGAGCGGATGGGCGTCGTCCTCGGCAGCGACTTCATCTACGGCGACCTCGAAGACCTGGTCGACGCCTACCGCAGTTGCCTGCCCAACGGCCAGTTCGACTTCGCGCGCTGGGGCAGCGACGCGCTGCCGGCGATGTATCCCTTGTGGATGCTCAAATACCTCCCGAACATGGCCGCGTGTCACATCGGCATCGCGCACGATGCACGCGGGCCGACCAACACGATTACGCTCGGCGACGCGGCGGGGCTGTTGGCGATCGTCGAAGCGATGCACGTGATCGAACGCGGCGCGGCCGATCTGCTGATCGTCGGCGGCGTCGGCTGTCGACTGCACCCGGCCTCGCTCGTCTATCGCGCAACTGACGAGCTTTCGCATCGCAACGACGACCCGCAGCGCGCCTCGCGCCCCTTCGACGCCGCGCGCGACGGCATGGTCAACGCCGAAGGGGCGGCGATGCTGATCCTCGAAAGCCGTGCCCACGCCCAGCGCCGCGGCGCGCCGGCGCGGGCGCAACTCGTCGCCGGCAGTAGCCGCTTTCAGCCGGGACTGTCCAACGGCTCGCGCGCGCCGGGCAAGGCGATTGCCGCTTCGCTGCAAGCGGCGCTGCACGCAGCGCAGCTCAGGCCCGCCGAGCTTGGCT